>JBBEBL010000100.1:0-5213 GCA_040882345.1 Chloroflexota bacterium | reverse complement strand
GCGTGCTACCTACATCCGTGTAGTTCCGGCACCCACAGGTGAGTCACAAGAGCCGTAATTCGGGGTCGTCCTCGCTGCCGACGAGATCCATGAGCGGCCGAGCAGCCACGGGCGGCACGAGGTGGTCGTGCTCGGCCACGATGGTCAACAACGGCTGGCGGATGGACGCCAGCTCCACGTCCCGGCCGCCCAACGGCACCCGTCCCTCGACGAGCACGTTGCGACGAAGCAGCAACTCAAGGCCCTGTCGTGCGCACGCCCCCGGGAAGGGCACCTGGTCGCGCGCCCACCGCGACATCGCCTGGAAGCCCTCGACGAACTGATCGTTCCACATCTGTTCCCACAGGTTCGCGTACGAGGCGATGGGCGCCGTGGGCTTCATCGTGCGGAACATGCGGTGGATGGCCTCGGCCGGGACGTTGCCGGTGTCATCGAGTAGGTCGTCGACCTCGATCTGACCGCGGACGAGTACCTGGAGCACGCCCGTCATCCCGCTGAAGTCGATCGGCGTCGCCATCGCTGCGAGGTTGCGGACTGGCAGGTGCGGATCAGCAGCCGCCGCCAGGGTCGAGAGCACCCCCCGAAGCAGTACCCGAGCAGGTCGACGTCTGGGACCCCCGCAGCGTCCCGGGCGGCACGCAAGGCCCGCGGCACGTAGTCGTCGACGTAGGTCTCGAGGGTGTTGCCCGCGTCGACGTGGTCGGGCACGCCGAAGTCGAGCAGGAACACGTCGAACCCGGCGTCGAGCAACCAGCCAACGAAGCTGCTGCCAGGCAGCAGATCGAGCACGTAGCTACGTCCCATGATGCTGAACGTGATAACGAGGGGACGTCGACGCGAGCGCCGGTCGCTGTCGTAGCGGTACAGCCGCGCTTTCCCCCGCTGCCACACCACCTGCTTCGGGCTCAGGCCGACACCGGGGCGGGAGACACCGGTGACGTAGCGCAGCCCGTTGCGGGCGCGAAAGACCGACCGTTCGACGTCGCGGCGGATGGTGTCGACCAGGGCGGGGGCCGCCACCTCAGTCCTCGTCACCGGCGTCGTCGAGGCGCTCGGACAGCGCCCGCAGCCCGGCTTCGATGGCCACCAGCTGCGCCCGCAGGGTGCGATGGTCGCTGACGGTCGGCAGGTTCAGCAGGTGCCAGAACGCGGCCGTCTGCCGCTCGATCCGGCGTCGCAGCTGGCTCTCGAGACGGATGCGCGCGGCCATCAGATCGGCGAAGGCGCTCGTACGCACGGCGGCGTTGGCGCGCGGGGTGACCGACCGGTCGACGTGGTCGACCACCCGCCGCCACCGTGGTTGCCTCTTCGATCCGCTCACGGTGCTCCCTCTCCTCGCGCCCCGGCGTCCACCGGACCTCGATCGTGCTGCTCCAGCTCCCGACGCAGGAGCTTGCCGGTGGCGCCCCGCGGTAGCTCTGGCAGGACGACCACCTCACGCGGCACCTTGAAGCGAGCGGACCGCTCGCGCACGTGTGCTCGCAGCTCGTTGGCCGACAAGGAGACACCCCGTCGGGCTACGACGAAGGCGCGGAGGCGCTGCCCGAACTCGTCGTCGGGGACACCGATAACCGCGGCGTCGACCACATCCGGGTGCGCCAGGAGCAACTCTTCAACCTCGGTCGGGAACAGGTTCTCGCCACCCGAGATGATCATGTCGTCCGCGCGCCCGACGATGAAGAGGCGGCCGGATCGGTCGATCTGGCCGAGGTCGCCGGTCGACAGCAGGCCGCCGACAACCTCCTTGTCGCCTCCCTCGCCGACGTAGCCATCGAAACGCAGGCCGCTGCCAACGAAGACGCGTCCCGTCGTCTCAACCGGCGCGGGACGACCGTCGTCGTCGAGGACGCGGACGGTGATCCCGGGTGCCGCCCGGCCGGCGGTGCCGGGCGCTGCACGCAGGTCACGCGGAGCCGCGACCGTCGCGAACCCGACCTCGCTGGAGCCGTAGACGTTGTAGAGGTGGTCCCCGAACCGGTCCATCCACTCGGCCGCGAGATCCCCGGCCAGCGCGGAGCCGCCCGACAGGACGACCCGCAGCGAGGTGACGTCGTAGCGGTCGATCGTGCGATCCGGGAGCGCCAGGATCCGCGTGAGCATCGTGGGCACCACCACCAGCACCCGTGCCCGGTGCTCGGCGACCTGCGCGAGCACACGCTCCGCGTCGAACGCCGGGTCCAACACAACCGTGGAGCGCAGCGACAGGCTGAGGCTCGCGGTGAACAGGCCGAGCGCGTGGAACAGCGGCACGGCGACGACCGCCGTGTCGCCGGTCACGATGGGCAGGCACGCCAGGATCCCGGCGGCGTCGAGCGGGTTGCCGCCGGCCCGGGCTGCGCCCTTCGGGCGGCCCGTCGTGCCTGAGCTGAGGTCAGCACCACGACCCGGCTCGGGCGAGCTGGGGGTGGCACCGTGCCCTCGGGAGCACCGATGACGGCGTCATCCAAGCGCCGCTCGTCGACCAGCGGCACGCCGGTGCCAGCGGCGGCGTCGGCGAGGTCGCGATCGTGGACCAGCAGGTTGATCTCGTGGCTGGCGACGACCTCGGCGACCTGCGGTCCGGCGAAGGCGGTGTTGAGGAAGACGATCTCGGCACCGAGCTTGTGCGCGGCGAACATCGCCTCGAGGAACGCCACGCGGTTGAGGAGCAGCAAGCCGATCGACGAGTGCTCGTCGATACCCATCGCCCGCCAACTTCGGGCGATCGCGTCAGTGCGACGGTCGAGCGCGCCGAAGGTGAGGGACCGATCGTCATCACGCACGGCCAGCGACTCCGGTACCAACCGGCCGCCGGCGACCACGACCCCGGCAGGGCTGGCTCGCCATCGACCGATCTCGCGCGCCGAGCGCAGCAGGCGGCCGGGTGCGGGCACCGGCGCAGATGCGAACAGCACCGACGACAGGGTCTCGGCCCGGTGGTAGGCCCGCCAGAGCCAACGCGGTCGCGAGGGACGTACGGTCGCCTGACCTTTGCTGCGCACTCGACCTCCGCCCGCTGCCGTCCGGACCTGGTTCCTCGAGGTCACGTATTACCGACCGGTAAGTAGGCACAGTACGCTCGCGAACCGGCCCGGTCAACGTGCTCACCCGTGGATGCGTAGGCACCCGTGACTCGCGCCGCGATGGATCGCGCGGGCCCGGCCCGGCTTAGTGTTTACTGAACAGTAAGTCGGAGCTAGACTTCGTCGGACCGGGCGCCGCCGTAGACGCACGGTCGGGACCCGTATAGGGACATAGGGACGAGGGAGCGAGATGTTCGACGCCGTGTTGGTGGCCAACCGCGGCGAGATCGCGATCCGCGTGATCCGTGCCTGCCGAGAGCTCGGCGTGCGTAGCGTCGCCGTCTACTCCGAGATCGATCGCGACGCCCCGCACGTGCGTCACGCCGACGAGGCCCACCTGCTCGGCCCGCCGCCAGCAGCGCAGAGCTACCTCAACCAGGACCGCATCCTCGAGGTCGCCCGCGAGGCCGGCGTCGACGCGATCCACCCCGGTTACGGGTTCCTGTCCGAGAACGCCGACTTCGCACGCGTGTGTGGCGACGCGGGGTTCGTGTTCGTCGGCCCCGGTCCCGACGCCATCGCCAAGATGGGCGACAAGCTCTCGGCGAGGGCGGTGGCGCTCGAGGCCGGCGTCCCGGTCGTGCCCGGCACGCTCGAGCCGACCGACGACCCGGACGTCGCGAGCGCCTTCGGCGACGAGTACGGCTACCCGGTCGCGGTGAAGGCCATGTTCGGTGGCGGCGGCCGCGGCATGAAGGTCGTCCACGACGCCGCCGGCATCGCTGCGGCCCTCGCCAGCGCCCAGCGGGAGGCCACGGCATCGTTCGGGCGCGGCGAGTGCTACCTCGAGCGCTACCTCGAACGGCCCCGCCACGTCGAGATCCAGGTGCTCGCCGACACCGACGGCACCACCATCCACCTCGGTGAGCGCGACTGCTCGCTCCAGCGCCGCCACCAGAAACTGGTCGAGGAAGCGCCGGCCGCCGGTCTGTCCCCGGACGTGCGCGCCAAGATGGGCGAAGCCGCCGTGCGGGTCGCCAAGGAGATGGGCTACGTCAACGCCGGGACGTGCGAGTTCTTGCTCGACGACGACGGCGAGACGTTCTACTTCCTCGAGATGAACACCCGCCTCCAGGTCGAGCACCCGGTCACCGAACTGGTCACCGGCGTCGACCTGGTCCACGAGCAACTGCGTATCGCCGCGGGTGACGGCATGTCTCTCTCCCAGAACGACGTGCAGCTGCGCGGTCACGCCATCGAGGTGCGCGTCAACGCCGAGGACCCTGCGCAGCAGTTCGTGCCGTCGCCGGGGCACATCACCGAGTTGCGTGCGCCCCAGGGCCCATGGGTCCGCCTCGACACCGGTGCGGAATCGGACTACGAGGTCCCGCGCGACTACGACTCGATGATCGGCAAGCTGATCGTCTGGGGCCAGGACCGCGACACCGCCCGCCGGCGGATGAGCCGCGCGCTCGACGAGCTGGTCGTGACGGGCGTCCCGACCACCATCCCCTTCCACAAGCTCGCGATGCGGCACGAGCAGTTCGCTGCCGGCGAACATTCGACGGTCTCGGTCGAGTCCGAGTGGGACCTGACCAGCCTGCCGCCCTTCGACCCTTCGACCCGCTCGACGAACGGCGTGAACGTGCCCGCCTCACCCCACGAACCGGCCCCGACCACGCGCGAGGTCGAACTCACCATCAGCGGCCGTCCCGTCCACGTCACCGTCCACGGCCGCACCGCACCCGGCGACGAGCTCGCCACGACCGCACGCCGTCACCACGATCGTGGCGGCGCGGCCACAGCGGCGGGAGGCCACGGTCCTGAGCTTCTGGCGCCGATGCAGGGCACCTTGGTGACTTACGCCGTCGAGGACGGCGCCACCGTCGCCGCGGGAGACCTGATCTGCATCATCGAGGCCATGAAGATGGAGAACCACGTACTGGCGCACCGCGAGGGTGTGGTCACGGGGCTCACCCTGGCTGCCGGGTCCTCGGTGGAGCAGGGCGCGACGCTGGCCCGCATCGGTGATGAGTGATGGGTGACCGGCTGGCGGCGAAGGTCGCCATCGTCACCGGCGCGGGATCCGGAATCGGTCAGGCCTCGGCGATGCGCTTCGCCGCCGAGGGTGCGGCAGTCGTCTGCGCCGATGTGCGCGGCCCACTTCGACCGCGGTCGCCCTCGCTAGCCCGATCACGCCCGCCTTCGATG
>JBBEBL010000099.1:0-5225 GCA_040882345.1 Chloroflexota bacterium | reverse complement strand
TGGCGCAGCTTGCGCAGCGCCTTGGCCTCGATCTGGCGGATACGCTCGCGGGTGACGTTGAACTCCTTGCCGACCTCCTCCAGAGTGCGGGCGCGCCCGTCCTCCAGCCCGAACCGGAGCTGCAGCACCCGTCGCTCGCGGCCGGTCAGTGAGTCCAGCACCGCCTCCACCTGCTCCTTGAGCAGCTGGTGCGATGCCGCCTCGGCCGGGGCCAGGGCCCCACGGTCCTCGATGAAGTCGCCGAGATGCGAGTCCTCCTCCTCGCCGATCGGCGTCTCCAGCGACACCGGCTCCTGCGAGACCTTGATGATCTCGCGGACCTTCTCCGGCGTGACCTGGACCTCCTGGCCCTTGGACATCGCCTCGGCGATCTCCTCCACCGTCGGTTCGCGGCCCAGTTCCTGGAGCAGCCCGCGCGACACCCGGATCAGGCGGTTGATGGTCTCCACCATGTGGACCGGGATGCGGATGGTCCGTGCCTGGTCGGCGATGGCCCGGGTGATGGCCTGGCGGATCCACCACGTCGCGTACGTGGAGAACTTGAAGCCCTTCTCGTAGTCGAACTTCTCCACCGCGCGGATGAGCCCGATGTTCCCCTCCTGGATGAGGTCCAGGAACGACATCCCCCGGCCGATGTACTTCTTGGCGATGGAGACGACCAGCCGCAGGTTGGCCGAGGTCAGCTGCTCGCGCGCGTCGCGCCCGATCTCCACGATCGTTCCCTTGCGGTCGCGCAGCTTGGTGTTGAGCGGCACCTCCGGGTCGAAGCCCATGCGCTTGAGCAGGTCGGCGTCATTGCCGCCCTCTATCCAGCGCTGGAGCGCCGGGAACGCCACGTCCTCACGCGCCCAGTCGAAGATCGCGCGCAGGCCGACGTTGTCGCGCGAGTCGAGGTCGCCGTTGTGGACGGCGAAGAACGACCAGTCCAGGACCTTGATGAGATCGTCAGCACTCAGTGACTCGTTGTAGGCGTGAAGGACCTTCCGCGCCTCCTTGAGCAACTCCTTGGTCCCCTCCGACTGGGCGTCCTTCCCGGCCCGCACGAGATGGAAGTCCGGGTGGGCGACGCGCAGGTCCTTGGCGCCCTTCGCGGAGATCGCGGCCTTCACCATCGCGTGCGCCTCGTCGCCGAACGGCAGGCGGTGCTGGGGCTTCTGGGTGCGGGTCTTGCGCTCCGTGTCGTGGAGCGTCCACTCGTGGAGGGAGACGATCCCCTTCCACGGCTCCTCCACGAGCTGCTCCCCGAGCTCGATGGCCTTGGCCAGGACGACCTCTTCCTCGGCCGTCAACAGCGCGACCTTGCCGATCTCCTTGAGGTACATCCGGACCGGATCGTCGATGCCGATCATGTCGGCACTGATCGCCTCGAGGTCCTCCGGCGTCGGCTCCTCGACCTCCTTGGGGTCGAGCTTGGTGGGACCCTCCGTCGGGAGCATCTTGCCGCCCGGGTCGATGGAGCCGTCGTCCGCGACGACCTCGACGCTCACCTCGCCGTCGCCGTCGCTGTCCTTCGTGGCCGCGACCCCCGGCCCGAGATTTAGGTCGTCGTCATCGTCCTCGTCGTCGTCGTCATCATCGGCGACGGCGGTCGCGCGACCGCGTGTCGGGCGCAGGCCCGCGAGCTTGGCCTCCTCCAGGTCCGCCTTGGCGCGACGCGGTCGCGACAGCACGGCCTCCACGAGTTGCTTGTCGAGCGGATCGGCGGGCATGGGTCCTCCAGTCGCTGGGTCAGGTCCGACCGGCCACGGTGGGCCGGGCGAGCAATCGGGTGTCCTCTCGACGCCGGTCAAGGGACCGGCGGGCATCGTTGATCTGGCGTCGTTCCAGGAGCAGTCGATCGATCACGGCGCGGTCGCCGTCGCGTTCCGCCTCTGCGGTCGCGGCCTCGTTGTAGTCGCTGCGCTCGCGGAGCTGGTCATCCTCCAGTTCCAGGAGCAGCCGGGTGATCTCGTACGCAAGATGCCGCGGATCCAGCGTGCGCGGGTCCGGTCCCGGCTTCGCATAGAGAGCTCGCGCCAGCGATGCCGTCTCGTCATCCAGGCCGGCCATGAGGACCGCGCCATCAAAGGGCGGATGGACGCCGTGATCGTCCGGCGCGCGCTGGAGGACGATCGCCCGGAACAGCTCGCGCGCGAGCGTGCTGGGCAGCTGGTCAGGGCCCAGCTCGTCCGCGACCCGGATCTGCTGGTCCGGCAGGAGCAGGAGCAGGCGAAGGAGTTCCGCCTCCACCGGGGTGATCGCCCGCAGGATGTCGCCGATGGGCAGGGCATCCGGGGAGCTGAGCACGGCATCCGCGGTGATGCGCGAGGCGGCCGTCCCGGCGCCACCCGAGCCGCCCGCGCCCCCTGCGCCCCCTGCGCCCCCCGGACCCTGACCGGCAGCCGCAGCGATGCGCCGATCCAGGACCTGGCGCAGGACCCGCTCCTCCACGCCGGAGACCTGGCGGACCTGCTGGAGCGCCTCGTCGCGGCGGAGCGGGTCGGCGATGTCGCGCAGCGCGGGCATGACGGCATCCACGAACCCGATGCGGCCCGTGCTGGTCTTGAGGTCGAAGCGTCCGGCGTGGTGGTCGATGAGGTACTCGACGAGCGGCTTCGCTTTCGCGATGGTCGCCTCCCAGGCGGACGGATCCTCGCGCAGGACCTCGTCCGGGTCCTTGCCGGCCGGCAGGCGGGCGACCCGCACGTCCTCCAGCTTCACGCCGGAGTCGTCACCCTGGAGCTGTCCGATGAGCGTAGCCAGGGCCGTCACGCCCAGGGTGCCCGCCTTCTCTCCCGCCGCGTCAACGTCGTAGGCGAGGACGATCCGGCTGGCGTACCGGGTGAGGAGCGCGACCTGACCCGGGGTGAGCGCCGTGCCCAGGCTCGCGACGACGTTCTCGAAGCCCGCCTGGTGGGCCATCAGGGCGTCCGTGTAGCCCTCGACGATGACGGCCTGGCCGGACTTGCGGATGTGGCCCTTGGCCTTGTCGATGAGATACAGCGTGCGGCTCTTGTCGAACAGCGGCGTCGCCGGGGAGTTGAGGTATTTGGGCCCCTCCCCCTCCAGCAGTCGACCGCCAAGACCCACGGCATGGCCGTTCTGGTCGCGGATCGGGAAGATGACCCGCGCCCGGAACTTGTCGATGACGCCGCGGCCGCGCTGGCTGGGGCTGGCGAGGCCGACCTCCACGAGCTCCTCGCCCCGGATGTCGCGCTTGGCCTGGAGCTGGCGCGCCATCTGGTCCCAGCCGCCGGGGGCCCAGCCCAGCTGATGCGCCTCCATGGTGGCGTCCGTGAACCCCCGGTCGCGCAGGTACGCGAGGGCCGCCGCTCCACCCCTGGAACCCGTCAGGACCGCGTGGTAGAAGGCGATCGTCGTGTCCAGCACCTGGCGCAATCGGGCGCGGCGCGCGTCCTCGCGCTTCGTCCGCTCGTCGATCTCCACGCCGGCCTTGCCCGCGAGCTGGCGCAGGGCCTCCGGGAACGTGAGTCCGTCGCGCTGCATGACGAAGCTGAAGATGTCGCCGCCCAGCCCACAGCCGAAGCAATGCCAGCTCTCGCGCGCGGGCGTGACCACGAAGGACGGCGTCTTCTCACCGTGGAAGGGGCACAACCCCTTGAAGGTGGTGCCCGCCTTCTTGAGCGAGACGGATTCGCCGACGACGTCGACGACCGAGAGCTTGCTCTTGACTTCGGCGGTGGCTCCGACCGACAACCATTGCTCCTTCGCGCGGTCCCGGACATGCCAGTGGGCCTGTCAAGTCTTGAC
Organism: Chloroflexota bacterium; assembly: GCA_040882345.1. Classification (GTDB taxonomy): domain Bacteria; phylum Chloroflexota; class Limnocylindria; order Limnocylindrales; family CSP1-4; genus SPCO01. The sequence goes on along the minus strand of JBBEBL010000099.1, from coordinate 1,475 downwards.
AAGCCCGTGAGGGTCGAAACCTACGCCCGTGTCAAGGCCTTGTCAATCGCTCCGACACGCGCGTGTCAAGGGCCTGTCAAGGTCGCCGTTTGACCGATTCGGCGCTGGGCCCCACCGTAGGACGTCGCCGACGGCGCCGGGTCACGATCCCGTTCCTCGCAGCGCTCGGCAGATCGGATGGCCCCCGTGGCCCGCACCCCATTCATGACCCCCGCGGCGACCGTCGTCGTCAGCACCGGCGGCTACTTCGACGTCTTCGCGCCGACCGAGCGCCAGCCGAACGACAAGCCCAGCTACCGCGGCACGATCGCCGAGCTTGGCGCCACCGTCCGCGAGGGCGACCGCCTGTCGGTCCGACCCGATTCCATCGCGTTGCGTGAGGCGGTGACGGCCTGGTCGGTGCGCCGCGGCGCGTCCGCCGTTCGAGGCGAGCTCGGCCGCGGCCGCGACCACGTCCGCACGCCGGAAGAGCTCGACGCCGCCAGGGAGCGCTAGAGACACCAGGCCCTGCAGCACACCGCTCGACCCACATCCGTACCTGCCAGGGAGAATCGACATGCACCGCACTCGACGAGCATCCCCGTTCCTGTTCCTGGGTGCGTTCGCCCTGATGGTCGCCGCCTGCGGGGGCGCGGCCACGTCACCGACCTCACCGGCAACCACCCCACCTGATGCGTCCGCCGGTCAGGCGATCAGCGTGGACCTGAGTGAGTGGAAGGTGGTTCCCGCGACCGCGACGGCATCCGCCGGCTCGATCACGTTCACGATCTCCAACAAGGGCACGCAGGTCCACGAATTCGTCGTCGTCAAGACGGATACGATGGCGGCCGACATCGCGATCGTGGACAACAAGGTGGACGAGAGTTCCCTTGCCCCGATCGACGAGGTCGAGGACATCGCCGTCGGCGACAGCCCCACCCTGACGGTGGACCTCCAGCCGGGCCACTACGTCCTGTTGTGCAACATCGAGACGCACTACGGACAGGGTATGCACGCCGACTTCGACGTGAACTGACCCACGTCATCCTCTGGACCCCGGACACGAAGAAGCGGGGGGGGGGGGCCCGCTTCGTGACGCTACGGGTGATCAGGCGCTGCGCACCTTCGAGGCACGCGGGCCCTTGGGGCTGGACTCGACGTCGAACTCGACGCGCTCGCCGCCGCTGAGGCGGTCGAAGTCCAGGGACGAGTCCAGGGCGTCGCGATGGAAGAAGTACTCCTTCTCATCCTCCGCCGAGATGAACCCGAAACCGCGGTCGCTGACGACCTTCTTGATGGTTCCACTGGCCATGATTGACCTCCGATTGCTTCCCGAACGAGGGATGGCAGAACGCACGGTCCGTTCGAGACGGGGTCGACCACGCGGGCATCGCCACGATGGCGAAGAGGATAGCGTACCACACGAACCCGATCGGTCAGACCTGAGGCGCCTCTGGCTCCAGCGTCGTCGGGTCCGGGCGTCGCGTTCCCCAGGG
>JBBEBL010000098.1:23989-33009 GCA_040882345.1 Chloroflexota bacterium | reverse complement strand
ACGCTGCCACGGTAGCGGTGGAGCCGGTATCGTTGTCCTCCAGGAGGACGCGTGACGAACGACGACATCACCCATGCCGAGGCGACCGACCAGCTGCTCCGAGCCGCCGAGGCGATGGGCATCGAGATCGATCACGACGAGGCGCAGCGCTGGATCGCCGCGATGACCGCCGACACCGCCGGGGACGTCGAGGTGGACGTGAGCACCGGCGTCTACGGGCACCGGGTCACGATGGCCGACCACGATCCCGCGGAGCTGTCACGCTTCCGGCGTATGGCCGCGATCGTGGGCTTCGAGGATCGGCCGCCCCAGGTCACGACCGCGCTCGCGCTGTCCGGCTCGGCGGCCCAGGCACGCATCCACCGGTTCCCCGCCGACGCCGACTTCTTCGAGCGGGTCCACATCCGCGCCGACTCGCGGGAGGAGGCATGCCGGGTCCTCGGTGAGGTCATCCGCGACAAGGCGGTCGCCACGACGAGCGGGGTCGGCCATCGCCTCCAGGAGGTCAAGTTCGGGACCTGGGCGGAGGACGCGACCGTGGCCGGCAAGCCGGTCCGTCACGGCCAGCCGGTCTCGTGGAGTCCTGCCCAGGTGGCGGCTGAGCAGATCGAGTTCGAGCGGGGCGACGGCAGCGCGGGCACGCTCGGGTGGGACGAAGCAGCGCAGGATCCCGGCTGGTGCAAGCTCGACTGGGTCATCGCCGACGGGCAGGGTGGCGGCATCGGCAACGTGTCGAATGTGCTCGACCCGACGTGGGAGGCACCTGATGGCTCCGTCGTGCCGCTGGACGGGTTCCTGGACCCGTACTTCCAGGAGGTGTACCTGGAGACGGAGTCGATCCCGCTCTTCTCGCGGCTGGTCAAGGAGATGGGCGCGGACTCGGTCGCCGAGTACGTGGAGCTGCTCAACGGCGAGGTCTACAAGTACACGGTCAAGGAGCGCAACTTCGGCAAGGCCGCGCGCCGGCTCTACAACATCTTCCGACTCACGGGGCGCTACCCGGAAGCGGCCTACATCCGCGAGCTGTTCGACGAGCCGGTGAGCGCCCTGTACCAGGTCTCGGCGCTGCTCCGGACGCTGGACGAGGCGGCGGATGGCGGCGATGCGTTCGACACCGACACGATGGTCGGCCAGGTTGACCAGCTGATCATGACCGCGATCGCAGCGCTGGACGGTCCCAGCGAGGCGGACATGGTGCGGCGCCTGCTGAGCCTACGCGACGCCCTCGCGAGTCGGGCGGATGCGAGCGCCCGGGCGGACGACGTGGCCACGGTCCAGGCGGACGCGATGGGTGCCGTCAACGACTACTTCGAGCGCGTCCTGACCGCGGTCCCCAGCATCAAGGGCTACCTGGACAACGTCGCCGCCACGCACGGCACCTGAGGGACCCACCCAGGGTCAGTCTGCCGGCGGAGGCTCGTCCTCGCTGACGTCCACGACCTGGGCGCCGAGGTGGGCCACGAGATCCGCCGGGGCGAGGTGCACGTTGATCCCGAACCCGCCCCCACCGATCGACACGATCTCGTGCGCCATGGCGGCCGCATCCACGATCGCCGGCCACGCCCGAGTGGACCCGAACGGGGTGATGGTGTAGCGCTCGTATCCCGTGACGGTGCGCGCTTCCTCGGCATCCGGCAGCGTCATCCGGCGGATCCCGAGATGCGCCCGCAACTTGGGCCAGTCGAACCGTCGGCCGGCGGGCACGATGACGAACAGGTAGTCGTCCTCGCCCCGGCGCACGACGATCGTCCGCAGCAGGGCACCGACCGGGATGCCCTGGAGCGCTGCGCTTTCCTCGGCGCTGCGGGCGCGCTCCGTCCGCACGATGCGATACGCGAGGTCCGTGGTCACGAGGGCATCAAGGGCCGGGGTGGTGGGCAGCATCTCGTCTGGCACCGCGCCACTGTAGCGGCGGCGGGCTATGCCTCTTCCAGGGCGATGCGGATGCGCTTGTTGATGCGGCCCTTGCTTTCGTAGCCGGTCACCTTGATCTGACCGACCTCGCGGGTGTTGGAGACGTGCGTGCCACCGTCCGCCTGCAGGTCCAGGCCGACGATCTCGATGGTCCTGATCTCCTGGATCCCGGGCGGCAGCAAGTTGACCTTGGTGCGGATCAGATCCGGGATGGCGAACGCTTCGTCGCGCGGCAGGATGTTGACCCGCACGTCCCGCGCGGCGGTGAGCTCGTCGTTCACGGACGCCTCGATGGCGTCCACGAGGTCGCCGGACATCGTCTCGAACTCGAAGTCCATCCGCCCACTGCCGGGCTCCATGTTGCCGCCGGTCACGAGCGCGCCGTAGTCGCGCCAGACGACGCCGCACAGGGCGTGGAGCGCGGTGTGGGTGCGCATCAGCGCGAGGCGGCGCGCCCAGTCGAGGTCTACCCGGAGTTCGTCACCGGCCGCCGGTGGCTCCCCGTCCGACGGCTCCAGCTCGTGGACGATCTCGCCCTCCACTTTGCGGGCGGTGCGGACCGTCCAGCTGCGCCCGTCCGTGGCGCGGAGCAGCAGCCCGCGATCCGATGGCTGTCCGCCGCCGCCAGGGTAGAACACGGTGCGGTCCAGGACGACGAGCGCGGTGCCATCGGCCGGCCCGGCCTCCACGTGCCGGACGCGCGCACCCACGGATCGGGCGTACGCGTCCGAGTAGCAGAGCTGCTCGCCCCCGGGGGTCACTCCGCGGTCAGTGTGCCGACCATGTTCGGGTGGACCGTGCAGATGAAGCCGTACGTGCCAGCGGCGAGGGCAGGCACGTCGTACGTCCGGGTCTCGACGCCGTTGAAGATCTCGCCGGTGAAGACCGCCGGGCCGGTGGGGGAACCCTCGTGGATGGCGACGTTGTGCGGGATCCCCGCGTCGTTGTTCGCGAACACGATCTGGAACGGCTCGCCGGCGGGCACGGTGATGGCGCTCTTGTCGAAGGCGATGTTGAGCGCCGAGATCTCGACGACCGTACCGGACGGGGCGTCGCTGGGCTGACCCGCATCGGTCGGCTCGGCAGAGACGCTCGGGGCCGGCGTGACGGACGGGGCCGGTGCGTACGTCCAGCCGGGCTGGGACGTGCCGCACGCCGCGAGTCCGACGGCGACGAGGGCGATGGTCAGGGCAGCGAGGCGCGGGGGTCTCATGGTGTCGGTGGGTACCTCAGGGATGGCACGCGGGAAGCCGCGGAGGGGATGTCGGCGACGAATCTACCGCGTTCCGCGGAAAGAGCGAGCCGCGCGGCCTCGAGTGACCAGTACCAGAGACCCAGTACCCCCCGTACCATCGTCCGGGTTGTCGGAGGACCTTCGCGGGACTAGCCTCACGGTCCCTCAACTCCGAGGGGCCCGCCGGGTGGCGCGTCCCTTGGCCCAGCGGAGTCCCGTCACCATGCAGCAAGACCTGATCCATCGCGCTTGGCGCCTGACCGTCGTCCTCGGACCGCTCGTCGCCATCGCCCTCTCCCTCGCGGCCGGCCGACGCTGGTAGTCACCGGCCACTGACCCACCGCTCGTCCGTCGGCCGGAGCCCATCCGGTCGAACCGCGCGACCGCTCGAGACCCGGAGACCTCCCTCCGGGTCTCGTCGTGTGTGGTGGTGCATCCCAGGGCCCGGCGAGTTGCGGATAGAGCTGTGGCTTCTGCAGAACGGCCTGCTGCGGCCACGTGGGGCCGAAAGCGGCGGCTGGTAGAGCTGTGGCTTCTGCGAAGCGCGTGACGAAGCCAGATCGGGCTTCCCGTAGAGGTGTGGCCTCTAAACGCGAACGGCCCAAGGCCCCCCGCGCCCCTCGTCAGCCCTTTTCGGTCAGATCCAGCCGGATCGCCACGGCCGCCGCCTCGACCCGACCCGAGACCCCGAGCTTGGCGAGGATGTTGCCGACGTGGACACCGACCGTCTTCTGGCTGATGAACAACCGCTCCCCGATCTCCCGATTCGTTCGACCCCGGACGATCTGGGCGAGGACTTCCCGTTCGCGATGGCTCAGGCCGAAGGTGTCGCGGCGCGGCGCATCGGCGACCGGGCCGGCAAGGCCGATGGCGATGGCCGACGGCTTGACCGCCCCGGCGACGGCCGCCGCGGCCCGTGTGCCCCCGGCGGAGCGGGCCGGGACGCTCGGCGCGTCCATGACCCCGACCGGGGCCGGCGACTGGTCCTCGGGACCCGCGAGTCGATCGTCCACCTCCGGCGGCAGCCCGATGAGGGCACGCCCCGCCAGCTCGCGCAGCTCCCGGAGCAGCGGCTGCGCTCCGAGCTCCAAAGCCATCCGGACCGCCTCAAGGAGCGGGACGCTGGCCTCCGCCCGCCCGGTGCGACCATCGCCGTCCCGAAGCCGGGCCTCCGCCTCCCGCCATCTGGCGCGCGCCGTCTCGTAAGGGATACGCAGGGACGCCCAGCCGATCGCCACCGCGTCCCAGGTCGCGCCGTCATCGCGACCGTCCACGCGTCGTCGATATGCCCGCGCCGTGGACAGCCAGGCATCGGCCAGCCGGCGTGATCCCATGGCCGGCGAGACGCCGTGCCGGCGCACGACCTGCTCCGCGGCCCGGATGACCTCCCTGGCGTGCTCACGGGACGCGGCAAGCGACGCGAAGTCGCGCTTCTCGTGCGCCTCCGCGCCCGCCGCGGCATCCACCTCGATCGTCGCGGCCGCCATCCGGGCCGCCAGGATCCAGTCCTCCGTCTCGCGGATGAGCGCCCAGCCGCGGTCGGTGGCCCGGCGTGCGTCGGCCACGTCGCCGCGCCACAGCGCGAACGATGCGGCGGCCAGGTGGAGCGGCACCGCCTGCTGGGGATCGCGAACCGCCTCCAGCTCCAGCAGGGACCGGCCCAGCAGGCGACCCGCTGCTTCCCCGGCTGACAGCTCGATCTCCACCGCGGCCAGGGCGACGAGCGTGTTCAGGAAATGGACCCCCGCCGGCAGCCACTCGAGAGCGGTCATGCTCAGGGCACGCGCCTCCTCCCAGCGACCCAGCAGGAACAGGGAGTCCGCCGCATTGCCGCGCAGGAAGTTGCCGTAGACCGCCTCCAGGCCGGCGGCTCGGGCCGCCTCGATCCCCTCTGACGCGACGGTCACCGCGTCCTCGTTCCGCCCGGCAAGGTCCAGGACGGTGGTCAGGTTGGCGTAGACGCGGAACAGCTCGTCGAGGTCGCCCAATCGCTCCGCCATCAGCCGCGCGTCACCGAGCATCGAGATCGCCGCCTCCGGGTCGTCGCGCCAGCCGAGGGAGACGCCGAGGGTGGTGGTCGCCTGCAGCTCCACGCCGTGGGCGGGCGGGTCGCAGGCGCGCGCGATCCTGATCGCCTCGCGCGCCAGTCGCTCGGCATCGGAGAACGTCCCGTCCAGCATCCGGACCTGGGCGAGGCCGGCGATCACCGTCGCGCGTGCCACGGAGATCCCGCTCGGCAGCAGTTCCACGGCCCGCCGGCGCGCCGCGAGGGCCCCATCCGCGTCGCCGGCCACCCGGCGGAACTGGCCGAGTCGATCATGGAGGAGCGCCAGCCGCTGGCGGTCGCGCCGGGCATCCGCGGCTGCGATGGCCGCCTCCATGTATGCCGCCGCCCGGACGGCACGGCCCGCCGCGAAGGCCGCCTCCGCGGCACGTGGCCCAAGGTTGGCCGCGGCGGTCCGAAGATCCGCGTCCTGTCCGGCACGCCCCCGAGCCGACGCTGTGACCGTCCGTGCGCCGCGGACGGATATCGCCAGCTCCAGCGCGGCGAGCTCGTCCGCCGGCGCGTCCAGGGCGGTCGCCACATCGGCGGCATCGATCGCGGCGCGACCGGCCGCCGCGGGATCGTGGGCCAGCAGGTGATGCGCCATCGCGACGAACGGGTCGTCCGCGAAGGCCATCGCGACGGCGGCGTGATGTCGGACCAGGACCGCCGGCAGCATGTCTGCCTGGATGGCCCGCCCCACGAGCTCGTGGCGCAGTGCGAGTGCGCCGTCCGACATGGGCGCGACGAACCCGTAGGCCATGGCCTCGTCAAGGCCAGCCGTCATGTCGGCGTCCAGCCCACCCTCGCCAGACCGCGGTCCCGTGGAGGATCGAGGCGGACCGCTGACCGACTCCAGTTCGAACGCATCGGCGATCGCCGTCAGGCGAGACGGCGACAGCGGACGGCCGGCCGGGGCGAGGAGGCGCAGCACTCGGCGACATTCCGGGGATCGTGCTGCGACGCGGGCGAGGACCAGGTCCTGGAACGACGACGTGAGCGATACCGACGGCAGCTCGCGACGCGCGGCCAGCAGCTCCTCCGCGACCAGCGGTCGGCCGGCGGACCGCTCCACCACGACGACCAGGATGCTCGCCGACGGGCGCTCGCCCTCGATGGCCCCGATCAACCTGGCCAGGTCATCACGCCCCAGCGGGTCCAGGCTGAGTCGCATCGGGGGTCGTGGAGCGCGGGCCAGCGACGCGAGGTCCAGGGTCCACGGATCGTCGCGGCGGATGGCATCACCCTGGTAGGTCCCCACGATCGCCAGCCGCTGCGAACGCGCGATGCGGGCCAGGAAACTGATCAGGGTCCGCGTCCCGGCGTCTGCCCGGTGCAGATCCTCCATGACGAGCAGGACCGGGTGGCGATCGCCCAGCCGGCCGATGGCCCCGAGCACGCCCTCCAGCAGGCGCGCCTGACGGCGCTCCGGGATCGTCGTCAGGCGGACCCGGTCGCGCTCGGGGATCCCGGCCCGTCCGGCGAGGTCCGGGATCAGTCGAACGAGTTCGTCGCGGGTGGTCCCCAGGACGGTGTCGAGCGCATCGTCCGACAGGGCGGCAAGGACCGGGCGCAGGGCCCGGATGAGCGGTGCGTACGGCTGGTCCGTGCCCGGACCCTGTGCCCCGCCGCGGATGACGATCATCGGCTCGTGAAGGCCGGCGACGCGGCGGATGGCCTCGTCAACGAACCGGGTCGCCCCGACACCGGCGGTGCCCTCGATGAGCAGGGCACCGGCGTCGCCGGCGGCCGCCGACTGGAGCACGGACGCGAGTCGCGTGAACGCGTCGTCTCGCCCCACGAACTGCGCGCTCGTGAACCTGGCGGGCATGGCGGTCATTCTAGGCTGCCTGACTCGCGCTCGACTACGATTCGCGGCGTGACCGACGCTCGACGACCTCCACATCCGGCCAATGAGCTCAATGAGCTGCCCGGGGAGGAGTGGCTGTACTTCACCAAGTCGGTCCTCACGACCGCGTACCCATCCGAATTGGGGCATGCCGCCCGCAAGGCGCACGGCGCGAACAAGCCGCCGCGGCTGATGGCCCGGCTCATCGAGTTCTTCACGCGCAGCGGCGAGCTCGTGCTGTATCCGTTCGCCGGGGTGGGCGGTACGCTCATCGGGGCCGCGATCGCGCGCGGCCCTCGCCGCGCGTTGGGGATAGAGCTGGACCCGCGCTGGGTGGCGATCCACGAGTCGGTCGTGGCCGCTCTCGCCGCGGAGCGCGATGGGCGCGGGCCGGACATCGCCGACCTCGGCCCGACGGACCCGGGCGGCCCCCGCCGCTTCGACCCGAGCGGGATCCAGATGCGGATGGGCGACGCCCTGGCCGTGCTGCCCACCCTCGATGACGCGTCCGTTGATTTCGTGGCGACCGATCCGCCGTACAACATCCAGCTGCCGCTGACCATGGCCGGCGGGAAACTTGCCGAGGCCCACGCCAATCGCCGGACCGATTACGCGATGATCAGTGACGCAGCCGCGGACTTCGCCAACGCTCCCGACTACCCGGCCTTCCTGGACCTCATGGAGCGAGCGTTCGCCGAGATGGCGCGCGTGCTCCGACCCGGGCGGTATGCCGTGGTCATCGTCCGTGACGCATACCAGGGTGGCCGCTACCAGTTCGTGGGGTCCGACCTCGCGGCGCGGGCGGACGCGGTGGGCCTGGTCCCCAAGGGCGACATCATCTGGCACCAGGCGGGGACGCGGCTGCGCCCGTACGGCTATCCGCGGGTCTTCGTCCCCAACATCGCGCACCAGCACGTCCTGGTGCTGCGGCGCGAACCGGCGACGCGTCAGGCGCGGCGGCGGCTCTCGAGGTAGGCGGCCAGCACGTCCCCGTCCACGTCGTCCCCCATCGTCCAGGTGTCGGCATCCAGCGGCATCGTGGCCGTCGGGTGGCTCGGCTCCGGGGCACCCACGACGTCACCGAGGGTCATCTTGTGGATCCAGCCCTGGCGGCCGTCCGGGCACAGGACGAGCCAGTAGACGCCGCGCTTCTCCAGCAGCTGGACCTCGTCGCCGCTGTCCACGAAACCGATCTCGGCACCGCGCAACTCGTCGGGCTGGTCCAGCAGCCGCACGACCGTGTAGCGGATGAACCTGCGCTCGCGGCCGTCCAGCGCGCCAACCAGGCCATGGTCAAAGGTGAGCCTGGACGTCACGATGGGGTCGCGGACCGGATCGGCCTTCCGAGCCTCGATCAGGGACGGCCGTCGCCAGCGCGGCATCGCCGCCTCCAGGTCAGGGGCCGCGACCGGCAGGGCGACCGAGGCCAACGCCGCCGCAGCGACGCCGACACCCAGGGCAGCGGCCTCCGCGAGGATCTCGTCCGGGGCTGGCGGCTCCCCATCGCGTCGGCGCTTGCCGAACACGCTGAACGCGAGTGCGGCGCCCACCACGCCGGTCGTGGTCGTCATCGTCAGGATCAGGCTGAGCGGGATCTCCGGCCGACCCATGCCCAGCGTCGTGAGGGCCGCGGCGATGCTCCCGAGCGCCCCGCCGAGCGGTCCACCGAGCGTGCCATCGCCGGGATCGCCACCGGAAGCTGCACCCGGGCCACCCGGGTCACCCGGGTTGCCGCCGGGTACGACACCGGCGACGGCAGACGGCGACGGAGCGCCCGACGCTGGAGATGGACTCGCGGCGGCTCCAGGATCGACCGGTCCGAACGACGGCGTCGCACCGGACGCTGGGTCCTGGCCGCCGGGCTGGGGCGGGGCAGATGACGGGCCAGCGGACGCTCCCGTGGTCGGCGCCGCGCTGGGTGCTGCGGTCGGCTTGGGCGTGGGCGCGGCGGTCGCCTTCGGCGTGGGCTTGGGCGTGGG
>JBBEBL010000098.1:13617-23889 GCA_040882345.1 Chloroflexota bacterium | reverse complement strand
CGGTCGGCTTGGGCGTGGGCGCGGCGGTCGCCTTCGGCGTGGGCTTGGGCGTGGGTGCGGCGGTCGCCTTCGGCGTGGCGGTCGGAGCCGCGGTCGGCTTCGGCGTCGGCTTTGGCGTCGCGGTCGGCTTCGGGGTTGGCGGTACCGTGACCGTGATGGTGCCCCCCGTGAGCGAGTCCTCGAACCGATCGCGGCTCATCGCCCTGAACATCACCGCGTGGCTGCCGGCGGCGAGGCTGCCCGCCCATGTGAAGCGGACCTCGCGCTTCCAGTCCGTCCCGCCAGACTTCGTCATCGCGAAGGTGGATCCGCCGATCGTCACGCGGACGTAGTCGGCCGGCGATCCCTCGCGGTTCCGGTATGAAACGGAGAGCGCGAAGGTGGTCGCAGTCGTCCCGCTCCGCGGCGAGACGGACGCGTCGGACAGGCGAGTGGGGCCCGAGGCGGCCATGGCCGGGGCGACCACCATCCCCAGGAGCGCCAGTGCGACGGCGAGCGCCCGGATGGCGCGACGTGGACGATGAGCGGGGTGCACGCGGATGATCGCCTCCGGTGGGAGCAAGGCCTGAGACCCTGGGGTCGAGGATGGCCGTCCGCGCGAGGGCGAGCAATGGTACGGGGGTCCGGGCAAGGTCCCACCGGGAGGCGCGGTGACGGCCGGCACCGCACGTGGTGGGTGCGGTGTACTACGGAGTGGCGAGTGGCCCCACCGTCACGGGTGCTTACCCCGGTCTGGCCATAGGCGGCGACGGCGCGCACCTCCAGCATGGACACATGCAGGTCATGACCACGCGCTCCTCGGCCGGTCGCCGGCCGATCTCGCCATTCGTTCGCTCCCTGCTGCTGGGCACGATGCTGATCGTCGGGGGGCTGACGCTGGCGTATGCCGCGTTCGCGACGCCACTGCTCACCGTCGCACTGCCCGCGGGGCGGCCGAGTGCCGGCCAGATGGCCGTGGGAATGGCCGTGTGGGGGGTGGCGCTGGTGGCGCCGGCGGCGTTCCTGCTCCTCGGGACGAATCGGCTGGCACGCCTCCTCGCGACGATGCGCGGACCCGTCCCGCACGGCTCCCGACTCGCCCAGGCACTCACGCCGCTGGGCAGCGACATCACGGTGACCTCCGGGCTGGTCCTGCCGGACGGCCGCAGCGTCGCCGACCTCGTCGTGGGCCCATTCGGGGCCGTGGTGCTACGCGAGCTCCCACCGCCCGGGGTGACGCGGGTCCAGGGTGGCCACTGGCAGCTGCGAACGCAGCGTGGCTGGATCCCCCTGGAGAACCCGCTGGAGCGAGCCGCGCGCGATGCCGACCGCGTTCGACGTTGGCTGGCGCACGACGATGCGGACTTCGTGGTCAAGGTCCACGCGGCGGTCATCGGCACCGATCCGACGATCCAGCGCACGTCGACGTGCGCGGTCCTCACGCCGGAACAGGTATGCGCCTGGGTCGCCGCCCTGCCACCGCAGCGCAGCCTCACGCCCGGGCGTCGCCAGGTGATCCTGGACACGGTCCGCGGCGCCCTTCACTGAGTCCAGGGCGTACTGACAGGGGTTTGGTAGGGGAGCCAGGACTCGAACCTGGAACCAGCGGGATATAAGCCCGCCGCTCTGACCATTGAGCTACTCCCCCATGGACAGGGACTCTACACCCGGCGTTGGGGAAGACATGCAGAGCGCGCGATCCACTTCGCGCACGGAACCATTGTCGCGGTGTCGCCGCTCGGCACGACGAAGCCCCGGGCTCAGCCCCCTCCGAGAAGCCTGCCGGCGATGGAGCGGAGGCTGAGGGGCCGAGCCTTCAGTGTCGGCTCTCCGTCAGCGCCCCGACCGTTCCCGCGGTCCCCCTTGACCGAGCCGCCAGGGATCCATGTGCGTGCAGGGAGCGTCGCGGCAAGCTCCCGCTCCTCGTCCGTCATCACCGCCTCTATCGGCAGGTCATCCGGATCGAACGGGCGCGCCGTCGTCGCGACCGGGGCCGGTGGGCGAGCGTACGCCGGGGCTCCATAGAGCTTCGGCAGCGCGACATGCTGCTCGTCGATGGACACGCAGACCTCGTGGTGATGCCGGTGCCGGGACGGATGACCGACCCGCCACCGAGATGATAGCCACGAGAGGGTACCGCGGAATGGTACGGATGGGCCAGTCGTCCGGGCGAGCCGCCTCGCGGAAGCGGTGCGTCGGCGCCACAGGCCGTGGCCCGTCGGTCAGCCCAGCAGCGGTCGGATCACCTGGGTCGCAACGATCATCACGAGCCACGCGATGGGAACCGCCGCGAACAACCCCAGGGCGGCGCTCCAGCCACTACGCCGGCGGACCGTGCCGGATCCCGTGGGCTGGGGGACCACCAGCCAGGTCACGAGACTGCCCACCACGAGCACCGCGACGGCGTACAGCGCAACGGCCAGCACACGCAGGTCCCCGCCGGGAACGCGGACTCCACGGGCCAGGGCCACGTCGTAGGCGAGGTACAGCACGGCGAGCGCGACGGCCAGGATGAGGCTGGACATGACGGCTCGGACCACCGGCCGCGGGGCATTCCGGAACTGTCGCCAGCGGACCTCCGCCCAGCTACGCTGGCGGACCGGCACTTCCGGCACTTCCGTCACGCCTCGTCCAGGAGCGTCAGCGTCCGCCGCTTCGGGATGGTCGCCGGCGTGTGGGCCGCCAGCAGCTCCACGGCGGTGGCGAACCGCTCAAGCTCGTCCGCCGAGGTGAAGAACGCGACGCTGATCCGCAGCGCATCCACGAGCGGCAACGTCCGGGTCACGGCGAAGACCCGCGCGCCGAGTTCGTCACAGGCCTCCTGCGGAGTCCAGCCATCGATCCGGAAGGACACCAACGTGGCCATGCGATGCCGCGGGGTCAGGACGTGGATCCCGGGGATCGCCGACAGTCGATCGTGGGCCAGCGCCGCCATCCGGGTGCCGCGCTCGTGGATCCACGCCAGGCCGACGAACATGCTCAGCCAGCCAACGGAGCGGGCGAACCCCACCACGGACGGTCGATGGAAGCTGGACCCCTCGTAGCGGCGGGCCGACCGCCACATGACCGCGTCGCCCGCCGAGTCGAGGCGCTCGAACGTGAAGTACCCGGCGACGCTGGGTGACAGGCGATCGCGAACGGCGTCGGGAACGGCGACGGCGCCCGTGCCTTCTGGCCCAAGGAGCCACTTCTGGCCGGAGATGGCATAGACATCGGCGCCCAGCGCCTGGACATCCACCGGGATGGCGCCCGCGCTCTGGGCACCGTCCACGATGAGCAGGGCGCCGCGGTCGTGCGCGATGTCCGCGATGGCGCGAACGGGCATGACCGCCCCGGTGGACCACAGGACGTGGGAGATGACGACGGCCCGCGTGCGCTCGTCGATCGCGGCGTCGAATGCGGAGACGATGGCCTCGTCGTCTCCCCCGTTCCCGATGTCGAGGAAGTCGATCTCGATCCCTGTTCGCTCCCGCTGCAGGTAGAGCGGCCCGACGCCCCCCGGATGTTCCATGCGGGACGTGACCGCGCGGTCGCCGGGCCGCCAGTCGATGCCGTTGACGCCGATGTTCATGCCATCGGTGGTGGCGTGCGTGATGGCGATGTCGTCGGTATCCACGGTCAGCAGCGCCGCGACGGAGGCACGCGCCTCCTCAAGGCGCTGGAGGAACTCGATGAAGCCGTCAACGTGTCCACGACCCACTGCCAGCTCGTAGGCGGCGACCTGGTCCATCGCCGCGGCCGTCTCGGCGGGGAGCGGCCCGCTCGTGCCGGTGTTCAGGTAGATCCCGGCGCCCAGGGCGGGCAGCGCCGCGCGGACCGCGACCAGCCGCTCCTCATCCTGCGAGCCTGGGGGGGCGGGGGGAAGCACGGCCCGTATGATAGCCACGATGTCCGGCCTGGCCCGACCCGAGTACCTGGCGACCACCGAGTGGCTGGCGGACCAGCTGGGTCGGACGGGCGTCCGCATCCTGGATGCCCGGTGGCGACCGGACGGCCGCGGTGCGGACGTCCACGCGGCGGGGCACGTCCCGGGCGCGGTCCACGTGGACTGGCGTCGTGATCTCGTGGAGGCCGCCGAGGATGGTGAGTCCATCCGGCTCGTGGGCCCGGACCGGATCGCCGCGCTGGCGGCCAGGGACGGCATCGGCGACGGGTCCACCGTGGTGGTCTACGACGACACCCAGTCGCTCTATGCGGCGCGCGTCTGGTGGAGCCTCCGCGCCTACGGTCTGGAGAGCGTTCGCATCCTGGATGGAGGGTTCCCGGCGTGGGTGGCGGAGGGTCGTCCGGTCTCCAACGCGGTCGTGGATCTGGGACTCGGACAGCTGCCGGTGACCTTCACGCCGCGGGGGCCGGATCGCCTGCGCCTCACCACGGCCGACGTCCGCGGCCTGATCGGAGCGCCGGACGTGACCCTCCTGGACGCGCGAGCGCCGGCCGAGTACAAGGGGCACGAGGGCAACACCCGCCGCCTGGGCCATATCCCGGGCGCGATCAACATCCCGGTCGGCACCATGCACGTCGCGGGTTCGCAGCATCTGCGTGATGGCGACGTACTGCGGCGCCGGCTGCATGCCGCGAACGTCAGTCGCGGGCGCCGGATGGTCACCTACGACGGCTCCGGGGTCGCGGCCGCCAAGCTCGCGTTCGTCCTGACGCTGCTGGGCCACGAGGATGTGGCCGTGTACGACGGCGGCTGGGCCGAGTGGGGCAACCGCCTGGATCTACCGGTGGACCGCTAGTCGATCGGGGTCGGCCGTCCGTCGGTCGACGGTCCGTCCGCTGGCAGGCCGACCCACGGGTCCACTTCGCGGTGCGGCGCCAGGATCTGGGCCCGCGCCCGGTTGACGGCCACGAGTGACGCCCTGGTGCGGGCCTCGCCCAGCGTGTCCGACCAGTAGCCGGCGTTCGTCACCGGGATGAACGTCCCGGTCAACTCCGCCAGGGCGGACCGGAGGTCGCGCCCGGGGAGGACGTGGATGTCACCGGCGACCTTGAATGGCGGGATGGAGATGAGCGCCTGTTCCGCATTCTTGAGCGTGCGCAGCTCCGGCACCGGCTCCACGATGTCCTGAGCCACCGCGAACAGGACGGAGGCGAGGTTGACCTGGGCGAACGGGGCACGCGTCGTCTGACCCGTCGTGCCGAACTCGTCGAAGGTGACATCGGACAGGATGAGGAATGACTCCTCCGCCTGGTTGAGGATGTCCGTGATCCGCCGCTGGCGGGTCTCGATGGATCCGTTCAGGACGAACGCATCCGTGTAGAGGGTGAGATGGACGGTGTGCTGGGAGCCCCCGATCTCGAACATGGCGCCAGTCTACGCACCCACGCCACCCTAGGGAAGGTCAGTCGGAACCGCTCGGAGCGTTCCTGGCGCCTGCGGTCACCAGCAGCGCCGTCCCGTGCTGCAGTCCCTCGTACAGGGCCGTGACGCTCGCGACCGTATCGATCTCTTCCACGGTCTTGTCGCGCCGCAGCGCGTGGATGCGCGGGAACCTGAGGCTGAAGCCCGAGCCATGTCGCCGACTGCGGACGATGACATCGAAGGCGATCTCCACGACGACGGTCGGCTCCACCTCCCGGTAGCGCCCATGCCGGGCAAGCGTGTGCTCCTCGAACCAGGCGGTCATCTCCGCGATCTCCGTGTCCGTCAGGCCGCTGTAGGCCTTGCCGATATTGACGAGCGCGCCAGTCGCGTCGTCGCGGACGGCGAAGGTGTAGTCGGACAGGACGCCATGGCGCTTGCCGTGCCCGACCTCCACGCCGACGACGACGCAGTCGATCGTCGCCAGGGCCTTCTTCATCTTGAGCCAGCCAAGCCCCCGGCGGCCGGGGGCGTAGCCGCTGTCCGGGTCCTTGACCATGAGCCCCTCGTTGCGGCGGGCGCGTGCCGCGTCGAAGGCCTGCTCCAGACCGGCCGCGTCCGCCGCCGCGGCCAGGTGCGACCGTACGAACCGCGGGGGAGGCAGGTCCATGGCGTCGAGGCGGTCCCGGCGCAGGCGGAGCGGCTGGCGCAGCAGGGCGTGGACCGCGCCGTCGGCGCCGTCGCCCCGCGAGCCGATCGCCAGGAGGTCGAACGCGACGTAGATCACGGGGACGTCCGCCCGGATGGCAGCGGACGGGTCCTTGCGCCCAAGGCGCCCCTGGAGGGTCACGAACGGGAGCACGAGGCCGTCCTTCCAGCCCAGGATCTCGCCGTCCACGACCCCGTCCCACGGCAGCTCGCGAGCGGCGTCCACGATCTCCGGGAACTGTCCGCTGACGTCGTTGAGATCGCGGCTGTAGAGGCGGACATCGGGCCCGCGCTTGTGGAGCTGCGCCCGGATCCCGTCGTACTTGTCCTCCACCCAGACCTCCGGGCCCAGGCGGCGGATGATCTCGTCGGCGTCCTCCGCGGGAGAAGCGAGCATGAACTTGAGCGGATGGAAGAGCTGCAGCTCCACTTCCGCCAGACGGTCGTCGCGGGCCATGCTCGCCAGGCGGCCCATGTCACCCGTGAGCATCCCGGCCCACTTGACGTCCGTGATCGGACGACCGAACGCCGTGGCGATCGCCGCTTCCACGAGCCCCTCGCGCAGCCCGATGCGCAGGTCGCCGCCAAGGACCTTGACGATCGCCCGAGCAGTGCGCGGGTCCGACCGCTCCAGCAGGACGCGCAGCAGCTGGGTCCGCTTGACCGGGCCGGATGCGGCCTGGATCGCCGCGAACGCGGCGGCCACCTCGGGGAGTGTCGGGCTCCTGTGTGGCGGTGGCTCGTGCCCGGCCGCGACAAGCACGTCCTCCACGGCGAGGCTGAGGTCGGAGTGACGGTCGTAGGCGGCGCCGAGGTCCGCGCGGGTGCCGCCCGCCAGGCTCGCGACCGCGTCCGCGATGGCCGCCCAGCCGATGCCGACGGTCCGCTGGTCGGCCTCTGGGAACGGGCGGCCGGTCAGGAACACCGTGGCGATCGGGAGCTCGTCGGGCGTCAGGCTGCGCAGGTAGTCGGCCAGCAAGGCGGTCTTCTCCGACGTCCGGGTCGTCGCCGCCACGCGCTCGGCCAGGTCGCTCCAGCGGCGCATGGGGGCGATGGTATACGGTTCCGCCGATGGCGCCGCGCACCTGGTTCCCGGAGGTCCTGGCGGGATCGCGGGTGGTCCTGCGCCGCCACGTGCCGGAGAACCTCGCCGCCTTCCGGCGCTGGTACACGGATCCGGAGATCGCCCGCCTGGCCCGCTACCAGGACGCCCCCATGCGCGCCGAGGAGGTGGAGCGGTTCTTCACCGCCCGGGTCGTGGGGCCGGAGGCACTGGCGATGGCCATCCACGAGGGCGACGGCGGTCGCCTCGTGGGGACGTGCGCGTTCAGCCAGCTGGACGGCGACAACGGCTCCGCCCTGTTCCACATCACGATCGGCGAAAAGGACGCGTGGGGCCACGGCTACGGCACGGAGGCGACCCGGATGATGCTGGACCACGCGTTCGGGACGCTTGGCCTGCATCGCGTCGCACTCTTCGTGTTCGAGTTCAATGAGCGGGCCATCCGCGCGTACCGGCGCTGCGGCTTCGTGCTGGAAGGGCGCTCGCGGGAGTCCGTCTTCCGGGACGGACGGTGGTGGGATGAGCTGGCCATGAGCGTGCTGGAATCGGACTGGCGGGCGGGCCGCGCGGCAGCAGGCCTGCCGGTACCTGACCGCGATGACGCGGGGGCGCGGGCGACATCGCCGTCCGTGCCCGGCTCCACCCGGCGTGAAGGCGTCCTGCAGCGGACCATCAGGAGGTTCTCGTGAGTCCATCGGCAGGTGCCGGGGCGGATGTGGCACGGGCCGAGGTCCGCGAGCTCATCGCCGCCAAGGGCCACACCGTGGACAATGCGCGATCGGCGGTCCAGCGCCTGGAGGCCGCGTTTGCCGACGGATCACTGGTCCGCACCCCGTCCATGGACCTGTTCCTGGCCGACCTCATGCGGGCGCTGGAACAGGACGAAGGGTCCCGGCTCGGCGGGAAGAGTGCGGAGGCGGCGCGCTTCATCCTGCGCGCCATCGACCGCGAGCTGGATCGGGCGTAGGGGCGGGTGGCGCGGCGGGTGGCGCGGCGGGTGGCGCGGTCCCGGCGCGGTCCGATCCCGACTTCACCACCTGTGAACGTCGACATGGCGTAGGCGGTAGGAACGGCCGCGGGCAACTCCGTGCGGCCTTTTCCCTCGTCGCCGTTCACCGTGGACGAAGGCTGAGCACGCTGGCCCGGATCCGCGACCACCATCGCCGGCCCTGCCGCCCCTTCAGCCTGCCAGCGTTCAGTGCGGGTGAAGCGCGCGCCGGTGGCGGCCGCGACGGCGCAGCCGGTTCACCGTCAGCTAACCCAGGGGAGGGAGCGACGAAGGGCCTCGGCCGAGCGACCGGGCGAACGCCGCCACGATCTGAGGTAGCATCCTGGGACTCGAGCACCGTGGCTTCTACGCGGCGCTCGGGGAGGGCCCGGATCGCCGCCCCGCGGTGGTTCGGGCCCGATCCATGCCCGGGCCGGCGGCCGGGTTGAAAGCCCGAATACCCGGTCGGACGTAGACTCGGGGGCCCACCCCGACCCGCCCCATCGGAGGCCCCGACCCTGCCATGACCGACCTCAAGACCGGCATCCTGCTGTGGAGCCAGGCAGCGAGCTGGCCGGAGATGCTCGGCGCCGCGAAGCGGGTCGATCGCCTGGGCTACGACCACCTCTGGACGTGGGATCACTACCAAGGTGGTCGTTCTCGACCAAGCGTGGCCGCCGGTGCGGCTTGAAGGCCGGAGCCGGCAGATCCTGGAGCTTCATGTCGTTGGTTACGAGTTCCAGGGCGTCGCCGGACGCGCACTCCTCGCCCTCGGCAAGCTCGGCGTGCTCCGCGCGCTCGGGTTCGACCATGACGCCAACTGGTTGATGGTCCAAGGCCATGCGAGCGATGGTGAACGCGAATGGGACTTTCGTGCTCCGTGCATGCTGACCACCGAGGCCGCGGAACTTGCGGAATGGCTCGAGGAGGCGGCCCGAGGAAGCCAGGACCTGGGGCCAACAGACTTCACTGAGCCCAACCTCGAGTTCCGACGGACGTCCGCGCCACCCGACCCGCCAGTCGTCCGGGTCACATTCCGACTCGAGGCGCGACCACCATGGGCGCCGGACATCACCCAGGACGAGTGGGACGGCGTGTGGCTGGAATTCGAAACCTCGCCCGACGACCTTCGCAACGCAGCCGCTCAGTTGAGGGCGGCCCTTGACAAGTACCCAAGACACT
The DNA here is from genome assembly GCA_040882345.1 of Chloroflexota bacterium. Lineage (GTDB taxonomy): Bacteria > Chloroflexota > Limnocylindria > Limnocylindrales > CSP1-4 > SPCO01. Next base: position 14,661 of record JBBEBL010000098.1, on the reverse strand, counting down.
GAAATCGCCCATCGGAGGCCCCGACGAACCATGACCGATCTCAAGACCGGCATCCTACCCTGGAGCCAGGCGGCGACATGGCCGGAGATGCTCGATGTCGCCGAGCGCATCGATGCACTCGGTTACCACCACATCTGGGCGTGGGACCACTTGTACGCGATCTTCGGGGACCCGTACCAGCCGATCATGGAGGGTTGGACCTCCCTTGCGGCGTGGGCCATGGCGACGGATCGCACGCGCCTGGGCCTGCTGGTCGGCGCGAACACGTTCCGCAACCCGGGGCTCGTCGCCAAGACCGTCACGACCGTGGACCACATCAGTGGCGGCCGGGCCATCCTGGGCATCGGCGGCGCCTGGATGGAACCGGAGCACACGGCCCACGGCATCGACTTCGGGACGGGCTTCGGCCAGCGCCTGGACTGGATGGACGAGTCGGTCGCCGCGCTCCGCGCCTTGCTGGACGGCGAGACGGTGACCTCCGAGCCCGGCGGCCGCTACGCGTTCCAGGACCTGGCCCATGCTCCCCTGCCCGTCCAGCAGCACCTACCGATCATGATCGGCGGAAGCGGAGAGAAGAAGACACTCCGTTCCGTGGCGAAGTACGCCGACATGTGGAACGCGATGGGACCCGTGGACGTGATGGCGCGCAAGGTCGCCGTCCTGGGCGAGCACTGCGAGGTGGTCGGTCGGGACATCAGCGACATCGAGTTCACGCTCGGCGTCAAGCTCACGATCCGGGACGCGAAGGCCGACGCCGTGCGGGTGCGTGAGGCGGCGATGGCGCACAACAAGACGCCGCACGCGGACATCGCCGACGACGACACGTTCTGGGAGGGCTCCCCGGAGGAGATCGCGGATCGACTACGGCCGTACGTGGACCTCGGGTTCCGGACGGTCATCTCGGAGCAGCCGGCACCGTACGACGAGGAAACGCTGGAGCGGTTCATCGGCGAGGTCAAGCCCCTCATCGACGCGGGCTAGGTCGCGGAGCGGGCCGATCGGGCGCGGGACGTCGGTCGGGCGCGGGCCGATCGGGCGCGGGAC
>JBBEBL010000098.1:0-13517 GCA_040882345.1 Chloroflexota bacterium | reverse complement strand
GCGGCCGGCGGCACGCCCACGGTCAGTGCCGGGTCCAGCACGGACCAGGCCGGGAGCACGGACGGGTGCCCGACGTACCCCTTGCGGCCGGCTGCCTCGTCCGTGATGACCCCGTACGTGTTCGTCTCCGCCCCGGTCCCGGCGGTCGTCGGGACCGCGATGACGGGCGGCGCCGGTGCGATATCGTCGCGGTGATAGCCGAGCGCCAGCACCTCCCCACCGTTCGCGGCATGCAGGGCCATGACCTTGGCCGCATCCATGGACGAACCACCCCCGACCGGCACGACGACCGTGCCGTCGATCCCGAAGGATGCGAGCGACGCTGAGCCGGTCAGGACCGTGTTCGTACCCGGGTTGGGCTCGATGCCGTCGAACACGGCGACGTCGAGGTCCGCCGCCCGAAGCAGGTCGACGACCTGACCGGCGACGCCGGATCGGACGACGCCGGGATCAGTCACGAGAAAGACGCGTGTGCCGCCCTCCGCTCGGACCAGTTCCGGCAGCGAGGCCACGGCGCCGACACCGAAACGCACGCGGCCACGAAGGTGGAGATCGATCGCCCATTCGGACAGCGTGGTCACCACTCAGCGCACCTCCAGGACGACGTCGTGAGCCGCGTCGCGGCGGACGGTCAGCCAGCGACGGCACCCATGGCCGTGGAACCAGCGCTCGGTCGTCGGGCCGTCGGGGTTCTCGAAGATCCAGACCTCGTCGAAGTCGTGATCGTCGGGATCGGTGATGGACGCCGGGACAGGCCGGCGCTCGCCACCGAACGCGAATTCGTCGAGCGGTCGGCGCCCGCAGCGCGGGCAATCGAGCCAGTGCATCAGCGCGTCCCCATCAGCGCGTTCCCGTGGAGCCGGCGTCGGCCAGGACATGGTCGCGCCGGAATCGGTCAAGGGTGAACGGGGCGATCAGGGCCGGCGGCCGGCCCGTGGCGATGAGCTCGGCCATCCCCTCCCCGCCGGCGGGGATCGCCTTGAACCCCCACGTCCCCCAGCCGGTCGTGAGATAGAAGCCTTCGACCGGCGTGGCGCTCATGATCGGGCTGAAGTCGACCGAGATATCGCAGATGCCGGCCCACGAGCGGAGGATGCGCAGGTCCCGCAGGAACGGCAACAGGGCCGTGATCTTGTGACTGTACGAGCGCAGCGAGCTGAACGACGACTGCCGCGAGTACGACGGCTGCGTGTCGAACTCGGCACCGATGAGCATCTGGCCGCGGTCCGTCTGCGACACGTAGCAGGCGAGCTCCGTGGAGGCGAGGATGATCGAGAAACCGCCCGGAGCGTAGTCGTTCGTGACGAACGCGTGCAACGGGTGCGTCCGGACGGGCAGTCGCAGGCCGGCCATCGCCGCCACCTGGGTCACCCGCCCCCCCACGGCGCTCAGGACCGCTCCCGCGGCGATGGGTCCGCGCGTGGTCTCCACACCCGTGACGCGCCCACCGTCCGCCGTCCTGGCCAGGCCGGTCACGGTCGTGTGCTGGAAGAGGTCCACGCCGTGCTGCGACGCAAGGCTCGCATACGCCCAGGCGACCCGGTCGTGGCGGGCGGTCGCGCCCTCCACGTGATGGGACCCGCCCAACACGGGGTAGCGACCGCCGCCGGTGAGGTCCAGCTGTGGGACCAGTTCCTTCAGCTCGGCCGGCGTGCGCATGTACGTCTTCGCCCCGACGGACTGGTTCATCGCGCAGCGAGCCCGCTCCGTCCGCATGGCCATCTCCGTGTGGGCCAGCCAGACGATGCCCTTCGTCTCGTGGAGGATCGCGGCACCCGTCTCCTCCTCCAGCTCCTGGTACTTCTCCAGGGAGTGCTGGTAGAAGCGGATCGACTCCGGGATGCCGTAGTTGGCGCGGATGATCGTCGTGTTCCGGCCGGTGTTGCCGGACGCGATGTAGTCGGCCTCCAGGACCGCGACGTTGGTGATCCCGTGCTGGGTCGCGAGGTGATAGGCCGTGCTGAGGCCGTGGCCGCCGCCGCCGATGATGACGACGTCATAGGCCGGCTTCGGCGCATCCGCCCAGCGAATCGGAAGCAGGGAATGGGTGTAGTCGCTCATCGGAGTCGATCCCGGAGTTCGGCAGCCGTGGCGGCGTGCGTGATGAGGCGGACACGACCGCCGGCGAGCGCCGATAACTTCGCCGGGACGCCCGCTACCGAGCCCTGGGCGAAGCCGCCCGCATCGGGCAGCGGCCATTCGACGTGCGGGGCAACGGCGGCGCGGTCCGTCGTCAGCGCGACGAAGCCCACCTCGACCTCCACGATGGCGTGCACATCGTCGATGTCGACGCCGACGGCATCGATGGCGAACGCCTCGTCCGACGCGAATCGGACGACCTCGACGCCGTCGCCGTGCCAGCGCGCGGCGTCGATCGCCGCCGGGTCGGCGACCACGCGGATGCCTGACAGCCGCTCAGGCGCGGGCACGGTGGCCCTCCGGGTCGTAGAACGGGGTGGGCGTCACGACCGCCTCGCGGCCATCGATGACGACTCGGTCGGGGTGCGGCGGCCGACGTTGCCAGCCGAGCATCAGCGCCCGCTGCAGGAGCGGCGAGTACCAGCTCCCCGTCACGTTGCCGATGACATCGCCGTTCTCCGGGTGCAGGATGGGCGATCCCTCGACCGGGGCCGGCCCGTCCATGCTGAAGCCGACCCAGCGCCGCTCGTCCGGGAGCTTCGCGACCCGCTCCAGCGCGGCTCGCCCAAGGAAGAACGGCTTCTCCATGCGCACCGCCCAGTCCATCCCGATGCGGTGCGGCGTCGTGTCGAGCTCCGTGTCCATGCCGACGATGACGTGGCCCTTCTCCAGGCGCAGGCCGAACAGCGCCTGGAGGCCGTGCGGTCGGATGCCGAGATCTCGACCGGCGTCCATCAGCGCGCGCCACAGCTCGACCGAGCGATCGACCGGGTGGTGCAGCTCCCACGACGCCTCGCCCGTGAACGACAGGCGCATGACGTGGCAGGGCACGCCCGCGACCTCCGCCCGGACGTGACCCAGGAACCGCGGCGGTTCGGCGAGGCCCAGGCGGCGCAGCAGCTCCCCGGCGAGCGGACCCGTGACGTTGATCGCGGCGAGGGACATCGTGCGATCCATGACGTGGACGCGAAGGCCCCACTCATCGATCCAGTCGCGCAGCCACATCTCGGCGTTGGACGCCCCGCCGGACGTGAACGACAGGGTGAACCGCGTCGCCCCGTCGCGCACGATCATCCCGTCATCCATGAGGTGGCCACGCTCGTCGAGCAACAGGGCGTAGCGCGACCGCCCGACCTTGATGTCCGCGACGTGGCACGGATAGATCCGCTCCAGCGCCTCGACCACGTCCGGGCCGCTGACGACGAGCTTGCCAAGGGTGCTGACGTCGCCGATGGACACGCCCTCGCGGACCGCCCAGTACTCCCGGACCGCGTCGCCGTAGTGCCACGGGCGCCACCAGCTGCCGAAGCGGTCCATCCGGGCGCCGAGGGCGAGGTGCTCCTCGTGGAGCGGGGTCCGTCGGAAGACATCGACCGTGGTGTCGGCGGCCGCCTCCGCGAGCGTGATCTGGCGGGACGCGGGGCGGGCGGTGAATGGTGCCGGGACCTCGCCGGCCGGGCTCCGCGCGGCGATCCAGGAGCGCACGTGGGGCAGGCACGCTCCGCCCTGGCACGTCCCGATGCCGGCCAGCGTCGCGCGCTTCAGCAGCTCGAGCTCCGTGAAGCCCTTCGACCACGCCTCGTCAAGGTTCGCAACGGTCACGTCCATGCACCGGCAGACGACCGCGCTGGGGTCGGTGGGGGCTGCTGGGAGCGGGTGCTCCTCGGCCGCGGCACCCACCACGCTGACCGGCACGCCAGGGCCGGCCATGCGGGCGAGGAGGTCGCGGGGCGCGCGACCCAGATCGACGATGGCGGTCCGGGCGGGGCTGCGGACGCCGCCCGTGGTGACGACCGCGGTGACTCGGCCGGACTCGTCGCCCTCCAGACGCTCGAGTTCCGACCCCACCGTCACGATCGGTCCCGGCAGCTCGACGCCGGCCGCCCGGAGACGCTTCGCGGCGCGTGGGGTCAGGAGGCCGTCGAGGTCGTTGCCGGGACAGACCGGCTGGAGCTCGGCGGCGCCCGTGGCGACGACGATCGACTCGGCGTCGACGTGGAGCATCCCGTCCGGCGTCCTGGCGATGACCGTCGGGCCCGGGTAGATGGCGACGACCTCCTGGCCGGCGCCGGCGTCCAGTAGCAGCGCGTCCGGGCGGGACGCGGCGGCGGCGGTACCGGCATCGCCGGCGCCGATCACCACGACGGGCGCCGCACGGCGCTGCAGTGGGATCTCGCGACCGGCCGGCGTCGCGACCGGGTTCGTGCCGTCCACCCCGGGGAGCGGCGGGTTGCCGCCCGCCGGGTGCCGCTCCACGACGGTGCCGGGTACGGCCGGGACTTGGCAGGTGCGGACGTAGGCCGTGCCGTCCACGATCCCGAGGCAGTTCCCGCAGTCGCCGGCGAGGCACAGGGTCCCGCCACGGGCCGGCGGTTCGCCGGCGCGGACGATCGCGATCGCGACGCTGTCCCCCTCGTGCGTCTCGATGGGGCGGCCGTCGACGACGATCCGGCCCTGGCCCGTGCCGCTCACGCCGCTCACCGGTTCCCCACCGCGATTTCGGTGCCACCGTCATATCCGGGGGATCCGGGGCGATACCGGGGTCGGATGAGGCGGAGATCATGCGCTGGAGAGGCGCCACACGCACGGCATAGCCGGGGCGCGCCGCCGTTATGGCCGCCGATGCCCCCGATATTGCGCTCCCACCGAAATCCGGACCGGCATTGGCCCTGGGCGGTGACGCTCACGCCGCGCCCGCCGCGCCCGCCCCGGACCGGCGATCCAGCACGACCCGGCCGCCCTTCGCCACGACCACCGGCCGCTCCAGCACGCGGACATCAGCGAGCGGGTCCCCGTCCACCGCGACTAGGTCCGCGAACCGTCCGACACCCAGGGACCCCACCCGGTCGTCCCAGCCCAGGCACTCCGCAGCCACGGCAGTCGCGGTCCGGATCGCCTCCAGCGGCGTCATCCCGAGCCGGACGTACGAGGCGAACTGCCGGCCATTCAGACCGTGCGGATACACCCCGCTGTCGGTGCCGAAGACGATCCGGACGCCACGCTCGTGGGCCGCCCGGAAGACTCGCTCGGCACTCTCCTGCGACTCGCGCAGTTTGCGCATCGTGTCGGGCGGCCAGCCCTCAGCATCGCCGTGTTCCAGGGCCCACTCCCCGTCGTAGATGTCCGTGCTGTAGAACGTGCCTGTCTCGGCCAGCATGACGATCGCTTCGTCGTCCAGGTACGAACCGTGCTCCACGGACCGGGCGCCGGCCCGGATCGCGCGCTTTGCCCCCTCCGCTCCGTGCGCGTGGACGGCCACGAAGGCGTCGTAGTGTCCGGCCTCCTCCACGGCCGCCCGCAGCTGCTCCTCGCTCAATTCCGGGGCACCCGGGACACCGCCACGGGTCAGGACCGCGCCGGTCCCGATGCACTTGATGAGGTTGGCACCGCCGATCAGCAGGCGTCGGACCCGCTCCCGCACGTCATCGACCGAGCGGACCACCCCGAACCGCAACGACTCCGGCAGGTCGATGTCGCGCGCCAGGCCGACGACGTCGCCACCGCCCCACGGCGAGGTGACGAACGCACCGGCACACTGCATCCGCGGGCCCACGACATCGCCGCGGTCGATGGCGTCGCGCAGCGCGCAATCGGTGAAGGCGCGGAAGGAGCCGAGGTCGCGGACCGTCGTGAAGCCCGCCTCGATGGTCGCGCGGGCATGGCGCACCCCGATGAGTACCTCCTCCGCCTCCGAGGAGGTCACGCCCGGCACGCCGGCCGTCTGCACGTCGCCCACGAGATGGCTGTGCGTGTCGATGAACCCGGGCAGGACGGTGAGGCCGCCAAGGTCCAGGGTGGTCGCGCCGTCCGGCTGGCCGTCATCCGCGCCGCCGACCGCCGCGATCCGCCCGTCGTCATCGACGTGCAGGACGCGATCGACGCCGGCCTCGCCGGTCGCGACATCAAGCAATCGCCCGCAGTGGATGGCCAGGGACGTCACGGGTTCGCTGACCCGCGGGGTTTCGGTGGCAGCGCAACAGTGGGGGTTTCGGCCGCGGTAACGAGGCAGCGGATGGAGTCGAGGGGACGCTGCTCCGCACGGATCGAGCTCACGATCGGCCACCAGGCGACCCATCCGGACCATGGTGCTGCCGTTCGTGCGCTGGCACCGAAATCGGCCCGCGGACCGGGACCCTGCAACCGAACACGCGCGGTCACGCGCGCATCCGGGCGCCGGATGGATCGAACAGCGGCTCGCGCTGGATCCGCGCGGGCCGGCGTCGCCCGATGACCTCGATCTCGAAGCTGCCGTCGTCCCTATCCGCGAGCTCCGCCGACACGTACCCCAGCGCGATCGACTTCCCGACGCTGTGGCCGTAGCCGCCCGAGGTGATCCAGCCGATGACCTCGCCGTCGTGCCACACCGGCTCATCACCGATGACGTCGGCCGGCTCGTCCGGGTCCACGTCCAGCACGAACGCCACCAACCGCCGCTTCGGGCCGGTCGCCAGCTCCGCCTCGTACGCCGCCCGACCGATGAACTCGTGATCCAGCTTGACGTACCGCCCCAGCCCGGCCTCGGGGACCGTGTAGATGGGCCGGTACTCGCGGAACCACGTCCCGTAGCTCTTCTCCAGGCGCAGGCTCATCAGCGCGCGCATCCCGAACAGCCGCAGACCGTGCGGCTCCCCGGCGGCCACGATCCGGTCGAACAGCGCGCGCTGGTACTCGGGCCGCACCCACAGCTCGTACCCCAGATCGCCGGCGTAGTTGATGCGCGCCAGGTGGACCGGGATCATCCCGAGATCCGCCTGACGGAAGGTCATGAACGGGAATGCCGCCGTGGAGAGGTCCAGGTCCGGCGCCACCGCCGCCAGCACGTCACGCGATCGCGGTCCCGCGACGGACAACCCCACGAGCCCCAGCCCCAGCACCTCGAACCGCACGGATCCGTCCGCCGGCAGGTGCGACAGGAACCACCGCGAGTGGTGCACCTCCGCCGGCAACGACCCGAACACGTGGAACTCGTCCGCCGCGGACGCGCGCGCCACGGTGAACTCCCCCACGATCCGCCCTGCCTCGTTGAGCATCGCCGTCAGCGTGATCCGTCCCGGCGCCGGCATCCGCTGGGTCAGCAGGGACGACAGCCACGCCGCTGCGCCGGGCCCGCTGACCCGGTACTTCGCGTAGTTGCTGATCTCCGTCATGCCCACCCGCTCGCGGACGGCCTTGACCTCTGCCGCCACCGACTCCCACGCATTCGAGCGGTGGAAGGTGACCTCCTCTTTCGGCTCGAGACCCGGCTCCTGGAACCACAGCGCGTGCTCCAGCCCGAACGTCGCCCCCCAGACCGCGTTCGCGGCCGTCAGTCGATCGTGGATGGGCGTCGTGAGCAGCGGGCGTGCGTCGGGCAGCTCTTCGTTCGGGAAGGTGATCCGGAAACGCCGTCGATAGTTCTCCTGGACCTTGGCATTCGTGTAGGCGAGCGTGGCGTAGTCGCCGTAGCGCGCGACGTCCATCCCGAAGATGTCCATGCCGCTGTCCCCGGCAGCGCCGGCGGTCATCCAGGCGGCGAGCGCGAGCCCGACTCCCCCACCCTGCGACAGCCCGGCCATGACGCCGCAGGCCACCCAGAACCCGCGCAGCCCGCGGACCGGCCCGACCAGCGGATTGCCGTCGGGAGCGAACGTGAACGGGCCGTTGACGACGCGCCGGATGCCGATGGAGTGCATCGGCGGGAAGTGCTTGAACGCGACCGAAAGCTCCGGGGCGACGCGCTCGAGGTCAGGCTTGAGGAGCTGCGACCCGAAGTCCCACGGCGTCTGCTTCGGCGACCACGGCACGCACGTCTGCTCGTATGTGCCCATGAGCATCGAGCCGCCCTCCTGGCGGAGGTAGATCTCACCGCCGAAGTCGAGCGTCATCGGCATCTCATTGCCGGTGCGCGCGACGTGGTCCGCGACTTCCTGCATGTCCTCCGTGATGACGTACTGGTGCTCCATCGCGAGGACGGGCAGCTCCAGCCCGACCATCCGGCCGACCTCGCGCGCCCACAGGCCGCCGGCGTTGACGACGTGCTCCGCGTGGATCGTGTCGCCGCTCTCGACCCGGACGTCCCACGTGCCGTCCGCCCGCTGCTCCAGTCCGACGACGGGGGTGTGCTGGTGGACCTCCGCTCCCAGCATCTGGGCGCACTTGACGTACGCCCGGGTGACCCCGGACGGGTCGACGTGCCCCTCGACCGGGTCGTACAGCGCGCCGACGAAGTACTGCGGGTCCAGCAGCGGGAAGAGGTCAGCCGCCTCCCGCGCGGAGATGAGGTCCAACTCCATGCCCAGGTACCGGCCGCGCGCCACGGCCATCCGCAGGAAGTCCATCCGGACCTCCGTGTCGGCGAGCATCAGCCCGCCCGGCAGGTGGATGGAGCAGTCCTGCCCGCTGACCCGCTGGATCTCCTCGTACAGCTGGATCGTGTACTGCTGGAGCCGGGCGACGTTCGGGTCGCCGTTGAGGGTGTGCATCCCGCCCGCGGCGTGCCACGTGGAACCTGCCGTCAGTTCGCGGCGCTCCAGCAGGACCACGTCGGTCCAGCCGGCCTTCGCCAGGTGATACAGGACGCTGGCGCCGACGACACCACCACCGATGACGACGACCTGGGTCTCGCGCTTCATGGACTACCTCGGTTACTCGATCAGCGGGACGCCGACGGTACGGCATGCAGCGGCGAGCCGATGGTCAGCGGTGGCAAGTCCCAGACCGCGCGACCGCGCGAGATCGAGATACGCAGCGTCGTACGCCGTCAGGTCGTGAGCTCGCGCCACGTCAAGCGACCCAAGAGCCTCGGCCAGGGTCATCGGCACGATGTCGACCGGGATGGTGCCGAGCACCGTGCGAGCGGCGGTGAGCTTGCCTGGGGCAAGCCGGCCCCGACGTTCGGCCGACCAGAGGCCGTTCGCCACCTCAACGGGCCAGTGGCCGGGAGCGAGGCCCCCTTCCACGAACAGACGCCGGAGGAGGGCCTGCGTCGCCTCCGTCGTCTCGTCCTCGAAGCACCACGTCAATGTCACGGACGCGTCGACGACGAACATCAGTACCGGCGGCCCTCGTCGATCAGCTCCCGGATACTGAGCCCGCGGAGGCGATTACCCTGGCGGAAGCGACGCATCTGCTCCATCCACCCGTCGACGTCAGGAGCGGCTGCCGTACCGGGTGGCACGAGGACGGCCACGGGGCGTCCGTGCTTCGTGATCGTGATGCGGTCGCCCTTCTCGACTTCGTCGAGCAGGCGAGGCAGGTTCGTCTTCGCTTCGTAGGCGCCGATGGTCCGCATTGAGAAAGACTAGTCGTAGACCAGTCGTTGGTCAACCCTGGCGCGCAAGCGGTGTGAACGGCCAGCAGCGCGCTCGCCGCGAACGCCACCTCGCCCTTGATCCGCCACGTCTTACCTTGCATCCGGGCGGGTGACGCTCAGTCGGGTGGCGCCGCGTCGACGGCCGGCGACGGCGCTTCGATCCTCCCTACCCACAGGCTCTGGGCCGGCCGGATCGGGTCGTAGCGGATCGCCACGCGGTCGCCCTCGTTCCAGATGGACGCCTCCTCCCACTCGAGGTAGCCGCTGTCGCCCTCGTGCCCGCCGCCCTGCTGGTCGCGGTATCGGTAGTGAACCCGAAACTGCAGCCGCCGGTTGAAGGAGACGTTGGTCTGCTCCACGCGGGTCACGGTCGCCTCGGCATCAACGCCGGAGCGCAGCAAGTCTCTCGCTCGGAACAGGCCGCGCACCGCGCGCACGACCAGGACGCCGCCGATACCGCCGAAGACGGCTCCGAACAGGAAGAAGATCACCACCATGAACAGGCCCGCAGCCGGCTCGAGGCGGGCGGACGACGGTGACGACGGCAGATAGTAGATCTCGACTGGTTCCCGCTCGGTCAGCTCCTCCCAGGTTCCGACCTCGACCTCCTGGCTGCCCTCGACCGTGACCTCATCCTGGGTCGTGAACCGGAAGCGAACGCGGTACTCGGTGCTCGAGTCCGAGTCGGCGGGGATGATGTCCTTGGTCAGGACGATGCCGGTGGTCCGGACGGCCTCTGCGCCCCACTGCCGCTCCTGGAGCGCCATCCCGATCGCGACGACGAGCATGACCAAGCCCGCCAGCAGCCAGATTCCGCCGAAGAGCAGCCAGAACGAGCGTTTGGCCTGGCCGAGCAACGAGGGAGGTCTAGGGCGCGACACGGGTGAGGGCGATCGGGTTGTTCAGGGCGTTGTCGCCGGGCTGCATCGGGCCGACCGTCCCGCCGGCGGCAACGTAGCCCTCGGCCATCGCCAATGCAGGGTAGGAGCTGCCGGCGGTCAGGCCGGCGACGAGGAATGTGCCGTCCGCCCCGGTCTTCGCGAACGACGCGATCTGGCTCTCCTGGGGGCTGTCGAACCAGGCTTCCAGGTCCGTCCCGGGAGCCAGGAGGAAGACGACCGCACCGGGCACCGGACGGCCGCTGTCGGCATCGACGACCAGTCCGGTGAGCGTCCCCGACCCGCTTGCCCCGACTGAGCCGATCGCCGTCTGCGCGGTCGTCATCGCCCGCAACGTTGGACCCGCGAACACTTCGATCAGATAGTTGCCGTCGGGCAGCCCTCGATCCGAGTAGATGTAAAGGAAGAGGCAGCCGCCGCTCTCGGCGCCCGGCTCGAGCCGGAACCCGCCACGGAGGATGATCTCGCCGTCGAGCCGCCACTGGCTGATGACGTCCTCGCCGGTCGCGAGCCCGCTGTGCTCGAACGCGGCGACGATATTGCCCGTCCCGGACGGGTAGGTCGTGAGCCGGTTCCGGGCCGGGCACTCCGCATTGCTGTCGGTCCACGAGTCGAGGCGGACTGTCTCGCGCCCGGTGGCGGGAACGAGGTACGGGCTGTCGACGGTCCGTCGATCGGCCCGGGCGTCGGCGATGAGCGGCGCCACCAGGGCGATCGGCCGGATCCACGAGTACCCACCTTCGTCGTCCGGTGCCCTGGTCGGGATCCCGATCAGCTCCCCGGCGGCGTTTGCGGCCAGGCCGCCTGAGTTACCGCTGCTGATGACCGCATCAGTCTTGATCCAGGCGCGCGGCCCGATCCGGTCGTCGCCGAGGAACCCGGAAGCGCGACCGGCGCTCAGACTGATCGTGTCGCCGCCGATGCCGGGATAACCGACAACCGTCAGCGGGTCACCGACGCGCACGGCTTCCGAGTCACCGATCGGCACCGTCGGCAGACTGAGCCCGCCGCCAGCGAGCGGCCGTCCATCGAGGTCCCGATCGATCTTGATGACCGCCGCGTCGAGGTAGCCGTCGGCCGAGACCACCGTCGCTCGATACCTCGGCACGGCAGGCTGGTCCTCCGACGCGATGATCGCCACGATCAGGTCCTCTGGGTCGACCGGCGGCGTCGGGTCGGCCTCATAGACGCCCAGCCCGGCGGCCGTCGGCATCGCCACGTGCGCGTTGGTCAGGATGAGCCCGTCCGCGGACAGGATCGTGCCCGAGCCCCAGCCATACGCCTGCTCCTGCCCACCGATCGTCGCGACCATCAGGATCTGGACGGTGGCGTTGACAAGGTCCTCTGTCGCCGCGAGAGCCCCCGGCGCTCCGGCGGGCGTGCCCGCGATCGTCGCCAGTCGCGGCCCGCCGTAGCGCACGGCAACGTCCGGTGGGAGCGCGGCTGCGCTCCCCGCTCGGTCGGCGAGCTCGCGTGCGAACCGCTCGAAGTCAGGCAAGGCCGCGGTGAGCTTGCCGGGCGGCGCCTCAAGGATGAGGACGAGGACACGATCCTCGGGGAAGATCGCGCCGTCCACGACGTAGTGCTCTATCACCTCGATCGGCGTTGCCTGGCCGCCGGGCGCGCGGTCGACGAACGAGTAGCGAACCTCGTATGTCGGGGCCGTGCCCAGGGTCCCCGGACCCTGGGCCGAGATCGCGAAGGCCTGCAGGAGCTGGCCCCGGTCGCGAATGCGCCGAGCGGCGGCGTCCTCGGGCGTCAGGGTCGTGCCTGCCGCGGGATCGACGGCCGCCACTCCGTAGCGCAGGTCTGGGTCAAGTGGATCGTAGGCCGTCAGCAGCCGGTCGCCGGCAGGCGGTAACACGATCCAGCCGGCCGGCAGGTCCGCGTTCAGACCCGCCTGGTCGACGGGCTGGACGGCCCGCTCGACGCTCAGCCGGACGAGCATGCCGGCGGCGAGGGCGACGCCGACGAGGACCACGACGGCCGCGAACGAGCGCACCTCGCGGCGGTCGCGGGCCTGCCGCGCCCCGGGCGTCAGCGCGGCGGTCACGACGACGCCTCCGCCCCCGAGCCAGCGCCGACCTGGGCGAGCTCGCGCCGGATCAGGGCCGACAGGACAGCCGTGATCACGGCCGCGATGACGGCCGCCAGGAGCAGCCCGATCCACGGCGCCACTGCCTGAAGCGGATCCTCGATCGTACCCCTCCCGACGGTGCTGCGGAGGAAGAAGAAGATTCCATTGAAGGTCGCCGCCAGGGCGACCCCGGCCGGCACCCACCAGATAGGCCTGGACTCGAACTTCTGGCGGCCCAGGAAGTAGCCGATGACACCACCGAAGCTGGCGTGGGCGAGCGAGGTCAGGACGATCCGGATGGCACCCGTCCCGAGGTCGACGCCGCCGGACTCGACGACAAAGGCGACATTGAGCGCGGTCGCGAAACCAAGCCCGACGGCGGTCCCGTAGATGATCCCGTCCGTCCGCTCGTCGAACTCGCGCGAGCCGTAGACGGACAGCCGGACGGTCAGGTACTTGAGCCCCTCCTGGACGATCCCGACGATGAGGATGCCGCCAGCCAGGTGGACGAGCGGCGAGGCGAACAGCCAGCTCCCGACATCGAAGGCCTGCTCGACGATGGGGATCGCGATCGCGGTGGCGACCAGCAGACCCAGGACGAACTCGCCAAGGACCATCGTCCGGGGCTCCGGCTCCAGGCGGTCGCGGCGGTAGAAGAAGGCCAGCCAGATGACCGCCGGCACGACCGCCAGGACCAGCCCGATCAAGGTCAGTGCGGTGCCCGTGAAGCGCGGCCGCACCAACTCGTCGATCGCGAAGACGACAGCCACGAACCCGACGAGCAGGACGATCGAGGCGACGTCGGCCTGCCAGCCGCCCCGCCGCTCGCGGCTAGCTCGCTCGAAATGGCGCTCGCAGAATGCGTACTCGCCGATCGACTGGGTCGCCGGCTCGTCGCAGATCCTGCACGTCCCCGTCATGGTGCTCCCCTGCACGCGTCGCCCTCGACACAGCCGAATGGCCGGCCACCGAAACCTGCGGCTCGCCGCATCCTGACCCTGGCCGGTGAGACTGTCAATGGGCTTCCCCGGACGATGTCGGAGGTGCGGCCACCGCGGCCCCGGGTGTACGATCGCGCGGTCGTCGACTGCGTCCGAACGAACCGGATCGG
>JBBEBL010000097.1:0-33416 GCA_040882345.1 Chloroflexota bacterium | reverse complement strand
CGCGGCTGGGAATGTCGAGCATCAAGAGATCGCGTATGGCCCGGACCGGGATCCATCGGCGGCGGGCGTACCGGACGCTCGGCAGCTCGCCGCGCTCGATCATCGCGATGACGGTCTTGCGGTTGATGCGCAAGATCTCGGCAGCTTCGTCGATCGACAGCGTGACGGGTTCGAACGTGGTGACCGGCGCGGGAGACGACATGGTGAACCTCCGGCAGGAATGTGAGGGCACCAGCACAAGGCCAGGAGCGAGCGCGATTGCCCACACTCGGACTTGCCGCAACTACGCGCGTCACGGAGCGGCGATGTGCGTGTCGCACTTCCCGGACCGGAGTATCGGTCTCTGACAATTGAAGTGCCCCCGGCGCCGGCGCTAACCGGCCCGGGGGCGTGGCCAGCACCTACATGGAGGTACCGGCAATGGATCACGCTACGCGTCCCCCTTCGGAGCCGTCGGTGGCGCTCGACGCCGCTCACGCCGCGATCACCGAACTTGTGGGACGGCTCACCCACGTGGTGCTCGAGGTCGTGCGCGAATCGGGGTTCCCGATCAGCCGCCAGCTGCGAGCAGCGGGCGGCAATCCGCTGGACGTGCTGCAGGCGTGCGCCGAGACCCTGCGTGCGCTCGCAGACGGATTGGAGGATCCGGTCGACAGCTGGCCGTCTGACTAGCGGTTGATTCGTTCCTTTCGCATCACCTCGCGTCGCGTCGTGCGTCCCTTCTTCGCGCGCCCTACGAGCCGGCGCGTGGTCGCTGGCTCGCGGCGGTGGTCACGACGAGACGAGAGGACGAACCAGATGCGGTTCCCAACGCGCATGGTCTTGATGGTCAGTTCGATCGCGATGGTCGCCTGGGCGATGGGTGCAGCCGCGTGGGGCAAGCCGTCCGGCGTCGCGCCCAAGGTCTGGATGGAGCAAGTGTGCCAATCGGTGGAGCCGGTGGCCGAGGAGCTGGTGGCCAAAGCCGAGGCGTCGGAGCCGGCGCCACCTCAGGTCGCGACCGTGGCCGACATTCGTCGCGTGGCGGGGTTGGCCGGTCAGACGTTTGATGGACTGTGGCGGTTCGTGGACGCAATGCGGACGGCGATTACGGATGGTGAGTTGCCCGCGATCGGCAACGCCGCCGTCAAGGTGGAGCGGATGGACGAGGCGCTCGCGACGGCGCAGGCCGTTGTCATGAAGGGACAAACCGCGATCGATGCGTTCGAGGCGAAGATCGATGCGGACTTCGAGACCGCAATCGAGCAGCTCCGGTCTGTCGAGTTGGGGGACGTGGACTTCGACTTGGGCTCGGGCGGCTCGTTGGCACCGCGCTTGGAGCGCGCGTTCTTCTGGTCGGAGAGCTGTACCCGGGTGATGGTGAACCTGGACAAGTTCATCGCGACGTCGCGCGCCAACATCACTGGCTACGCCTGAGCCGGCCGAGGGCGGCCGCGTCTGATCGTCGAGGTCGACGCCGACCGTCTCGAGAATGGATGTCGCCCCGCGGTCGCCTTCCTCCGCGTTTCCCTGGCTCTTCCCCGCGCATCGAAACCCGGCACGAGTTGGGACCCTCGGCGAGGGCTGGCCCCGCGCTTTGAGACTCCTTCGGGCCGCGCTGGCGGTGGTGATCGCGTGCCAAGTCGGGATCGTCGCTGCCGAGGCAGCCGCGGACCCATCCTTCGGCGCCGACGGACCCCTGTGGCCGCTCGTCGCGATCGGCCTGGCGCTGGTGGCGGGATGGCAGATCCATCGTCGCTCCACTCATTCGCGTGCGTCGAACGATGCGGGTGCGGTCGAGGAGCCGAGCAACGCGAACGTGCATCTTGTTGCCGCGCTCTGTCTTGGGGCCGCGAGAAGGAATCGATCGGACGCACAAGTGCTGGCCGTCCATCTGGGCGTGTCGGCAATCGAGGTCTTCTGGGACCGACCGCCACCGCGACCGCGACGGCCATGGCAGCAGGCACGCACGGGATGGATCTGGATCGCACCCGCGGCCCCGATCGGTCAACCGTGGGACGCGTCACCGGCAGAAGATGCGGCGCGGCTGGTCGGCATCGGCGGCACCGGGCTGGGCGAGCTGTACGTGAACATGACGGCTCTGCCAACCATCAACGTGGGCGGTGATCGCGCGGCGGCGCAGTGTTGTGCCAATCATCTCGCTCGCGCCATGCATGCGGCAGGGAGCGACGTGTGGTCGATCGGAAACGTGTCTCGCGTCGCCGACCTCGAGTGCCGGGAACTTGATCCTGACGACGCGCTCACCGAGGCGCGTCGCCGACGTGCCTACCAGTCCGCGACCACCGACCTGCCATCCACTCCACCGCTCGTCGTCCTGATCGGGGAAGACATGAACGCCGATCCCCGCCTCGACCTGCTGGCTCGCGCCCTGCGATCGCAAAGCGATGCCAACTGCCTCGTGCTGCACACATCGCTCCCGGACGCGGTCGAGATCCGATGTGCGGCAGGAATGGCCCGATTGCCGTTCTTGGGGGACGTCACGGTCGCGCTGTCACCGGGAGACAATCAGTCGGGCGATGCGCGTGATCTCGCAGCGGGCCATGAGTTGGGTGGGTCGCCCGTTCTAGAGCCGAGCGCACCCGCGATCGGTGTCGACACCGACGACGGGGCTGTACGGGTACTGCTGCTCGGACCGGTCGCCATCGTGGGTTGCTGTGAACCGGTGATCGCCAAGAGCGCGGAGCTAGTGGCGTTCTTGGCATGTCATCCCGATGGTGTCAGCGATGAGCGAGTCCAGACCGCGTTGTCCCCTGAGCGGGTGGTAGCGCCCAAGACGTGGCGGAACCGGATGAGCAAGGTGCGACGCGCGCTCGGTACAAGCGCGTCCGGTGAGCCGCGCGTGTCGCATCTCGACAACGGGATTCGGCGATTGAGTCCGGATGTCGTTGTCGATGTCCACCAGTTGTCGGCCGCGCTGGAGCAGGCTCGTCGCGAGGAGCCGCCCATGGCGGTGGCGACCCTCGAAGCTGGGTTGCGCCTGGTGCGGGGAAGGCCGTTCGACGAGTCCGAGGGGTACGAGTGGGCGTTCGCGGATCTGCACGTCGCGCACGCCGAGCAGCTCGTGGTCGACGCGGCGCACACCTTGGCCGAGCTCGCATTGACCGCCAGCGAGTTGTCTCGGGCACGGTGGGCAGTGGAGCACGGCGCGCGGGCCTGTCCGAGCAGCGAGGTGCTGGCCCAGGACCGGATGCGGATCGCGCACGCAGCAGGCGATCTGAGTGGAGTCGATGCGGTGATGCGGGACCTGCGGGCAGCACTCGACGGTGAAGATCCGGCGCGCGCACTGCATCCCGAGACGTTTGCGCTTTACGAGCACCTCAAGGGGCGCAAGAGCTGAGTTCATCGTGCGACCAGCACGGTGGTCGGGTCGACCAGTTGACCGCGGACGCGCACCTCGAGATGCAGGTGTGGGCCGGTCGACAGGCCGGTAGAGCCGACGGCCCCGATGACCTGGCCGGCGACGACGACCCGACCGGGTGCGACGCCGATACGCGACAGATGGCAATACGTGGTCCGCAAGTCGTCAGCGTGTTGGACCGTGATCATGTAGCCGCAGCCGCCCGTCCCGCCGGTCGCCGTGACCGTGCCGGCCGCGGGCGCCCGCACCGGGCTGCCGGCGGGGGCGTCGATGTCGATACCGGCGTGCAGGCGCCAGATGCCCAGGATCGGGTGCAGACGCATCCCGAACGGCGACACGACCGTCCCGGGGACGGGCCAAGCCAGGCGGCCCGGTGCGCTGACGACGGCGCGGTACTCGTCGGCCTTGGCGAGCACTTGGGCGACGTAGCGGTGTGAATGGTTGTAGCGGAACAACGCGGCCGACAGGTCGGTGATGCGACCCGCGCTGCCACACAGGTAGGCGGCGGCCCCGTAGATCGCATCCCAGGCGTTGTGCACGTCGGGGACCGCGGCGGAGGGACGGCCCGGTGCGACGCGACCCCAGACCTGCCAGGTGGTGGAGAGGAATTGCATGGGACCCAGCGCGCGGGCCCAGCCATCGGGTTGGGTCGGGTCGGTGATGCGGGCGCGTCCGTCGCGCCCATCGAGAGGTGGCCCGAGGATCGGCGGCGCGACCTGACCGGTGGTGGGATCGGCATGGCCGCGCCCGTGGTGGGACTCGATGGCGCCGACGGCGGCGAGCACCTCCCAGGGCAACCCTGGACACGTCGCGGCGGCGGCGCGATACACGGGCAACAGCGCGGCCGGGATCTCTTCGCGGGCGATCGCGCTGGCGTCCGGGGGTGGCGCGTGCGCGACGGCCAACACGAGGGTCGCGAACGAGATCAGGGCCAGACCGACGACAGCACAGACGCCGGCCGCGAGCTTCAGCACGCGCCACAAGGTGCGCGGCCGTGTGTCGAACCAACGTTTCGGTCAGGTGTGGGACGCGGGGCCGCGTCGGCACCTTGTCGCCCACGACAGCACTCGAGCAGGAGACGCACCGAGGATGACGGTTCTCGCAACGGCGGCGCGGCTGATCGGCGCCGACGTGAATGCCGATCCCACTGCCGACGGATTGCCCGGCGCAGGGTTCTTGCAGCAGCTGATCAACTGGACCGCGCAGATCGGGCTGTGGGGCAGCCTCGCCGCGATCCTGGTCGGGGCCGCCATGTTCGGACTGTCCCAACAAGCCGGCAACTACTTGGGCGCGTCGCGGGGCAAGCACATCGTGCTCGGCGGGGTGGTAGGCGCGGCGTTGACGGGGTTGGCGCCGGCCATGGTCAACCTGCTGTTCGATGCGTCGCGGGCCTGAGATGCGACTCCGGCCGCGCACGTTGGTGGTGAGCATCCTGGTGGCCGCGCTGGTAGGCGCCGCCGCGCATGCGCTTGCCACACCGCCGCTCCCGCCGGCACCGCAGGCGCGGGTGACGGCCGCCGAGACCGAGGTCAGGCCACGACGCGACGTCGCCGGCATGCCAGTCGACTTTGCCCACAGCCGCGCCGGCGCGGTCGCGGCGGCCGCCAGCTACGTCCGGGCCGGACAGCACATCTACGAACTGGATGCCGACGGCCGAGACGCTGCGTTGCGGACGGTCGCGGCCGACGACGCCGAACCCGGATTCCTCGCAGCCCAAGCAAGTCAACTCGCACAGTTGGACGGTGTCGCGGCGCGAGGCACGGGGCCGCTGACGTGGCACGTGTCGGTGCTGGCGACCCGGCTCGACGCGTACCGCGCGACGCGCGCCCGCGTATCGATCTGGCGGGTCGGGGTGCTCGCGATCGACGGGCTCACCGCCCCGCTGGCGGAGTACACGACCGTCACCTACGAGCTCGTCTGGGAAGACGGCGACTGGCGCATCTGGTCCGAGACCCAAGTCCCAGGGCCGAGCCCGATGGGTCACCCCGAAGCCATCCCGACCTCGGTCGCGGAGTGGCGCGCCAGCCTGACCGGCTTCGTGCGCTACCCCGACGCCGACGCCGTGTAGTCGATGGGCATCCTCGACGGGATCCTCGACGGGCTCGGCTGGCTGTGGGACAACACCGTCGGCGCGGTCACCGACGCCCTGTGGGACACCGTGGTCAAGGGCCTGGTGGGGTGGGTCGTCGACGCCATCGCCTGGTTCGTGCAAGCCCTGTTGGTCTTCTTCGAGAAGTCCTCGACCCCGAACCTCGCCGCCGAGTGGTTCGCGGGCAACGGGCGCATCGGCCCACGGGCACATTCGCCCTACGGGGCGATCGCATGGTTGGCGCTGGCCATCCTGTTGCTCTTCGTGCTCATCAGCATCGTCCAAGGCCTCCTGGCGGGAGGGACCCGCGATCGCGGGGCGGCTTGCGCGCGATGTGCCGTTGGCGATCCTGGGGATCGTGACCACGATCGCGGTCACCCAGGTGCTCTTGGGCGCCACCGATGAGCTCGCGCATCAGATCTTGGACAACACCCGGGCCGGCGCCAATGCCCGCGCCGTGCTCGAGCGTCTAGGGGAGCGCGACGCGGTCGCCTACGGCAGCGCGTTCGTCGTGTTCTTGCTCGGGCTCGTCGCGGTCGTGGGCGCGTTCTTGTTGTGGATCGAGCTGTTGATCCGCGCGTCGCTGCTGTACCTGTTGATCGCGTTGAGTCCGCTGGCCTACGCCGCGTTCGTGTGGCCGTCGGCGCGGCGAGTCTTGCGCCGGCTGGCCGAGTTCGTGGTCGCGCTCGCCCTGTCCAAGGTGGTCATCGCTATCGCGATGGCCGTCGCGGCCTCCGCCCTCACCCGCGGCGCGAGCTCGGCGGGAATCGAGACCGGGGAGCAGAAGGTCGGCGCGATGTTGGTCGGCGTCATCATGTTCATGCTCGCGACGTTCGCCCCGTTCCTGATCCTCAAGCTGCTGCCGGTGGTCGAGGCCGCCGTCGCCGCGCAGGGCATCTCACGGGCGCCAATGCGCACCGCGCAGAACGTCGGAATGACCACCTTCTACCTCAGTCGCCTCGGCGGAACCGGCAGCGGGGGCGGCGCCACGCCGCCCCGAGCACCAGGCGCCGGGCCGGGGCCGACGGCCGGTGGTGCCAGTGGACCGGTGGCGGGCAGTGGTGGCGGGCCGGCCGCGCCCACCCCGCCCGTACCGGGCGGCACGGCGCGCGGCGGCGCGTCGGGGTCATCGCCACCGGCGCCGCCAGCGCGCCGGCAGGGATCACTTGACCTCGGCGGCCAGCAGCAACCACCCGCACCGCCGCCATGACGCTCACCGACGGCGTTACGGCGCGCCGGTATCGCTTCGGTCCACTCGACACTGGCGGCTGGTTCCTCGGGTTGGGGGCATTCCAATGTCTCGCGCTGGCGACCGGGCTGCTCGCTGGCGGCGCGACGTTGCACGCGAGCGGCTCCCTGGCATTGGCCGTGATACCGGTGGTGCTCGCGGCCGCGCTGGCGTTCTCCCGCTGGGACGGCCGACCCACCCATGAGTGGGTGACGCCGTTGTGGGGATGGGTTCGGCTGCGGGTGAACAAGGAGCAGCGGTGGGTCGCCGCGATCGCGACGCGCGTTGACGATCACGCCCGTACGTCCCGGCCGCCGTTCCTGGACGGGCTGCACCTGCTCGAGTGGGCGTTCGATGGGCCTGTGCCCCGCGCTCATGGGGTCGGCGTGATCGCGGATCGTGCCGCGCAACGGGCCAGCGCGGTCCTGCGCGTCCGGGGCCGAGAGTTCGCACTCTTGGAGCGCCGCGACCAAGAGCGGGTGCTCGACGCCTGGGGCGGCGCGCTGGCGGGCTTCTGTCGCGAGCGCACGCCGGTCGCGCGCATCGCATGGAGCGAGTGGGCCGCGCCCGCGGCGATGGACGACCACCTCGCGTTCGTACGCGAGCACCAGGACGCCGCGTCGCCCAGCCCCGAGTTGGAGCGGTACCTGGCCTTGGTGGCCGAGGCCGGTCCGTTGACCACTGCGCACGAGGCGCTGGTGACCATCACGATCGATCAACGACGGCTCCGCAACGCCCGCAGCACCACCGGGGGCATATGCGCCACGCTGGCTGAGCAGGTCGGCTTGTTCACCCGGCGGCTCGAACACGCGGGCCTGGTCGTCGATCCCCCCTTGTCCCCCGCGGAGTTGGCGATGGTGTTGCGCCTGCGCGGCGATCCCTCGTGCGCTTCGCGGCTGGCGCGCCGGGCCGAGACGCTGGGCGAAGCCGCCGGGCTCGTGTCACCGCGACACTGGGCACCGCTGGCGGTCGACGTGCAATGGCGGCAGGTCCGCGTCGATCAGGCGTGGCACCGTTCGTACTGGATCGCCGAATGGCCCCGCCTCGAGGTGCCCGCCGACTGGTTGGCGCCCGTGGTGCTGCATGCCGGCGGCATCCGATCGCTCACGGTGGTGTACGAGCCGGTGGCCGCGTCGCGGTCGCGGCGCACGATCGACCGAGACGCCACCCGGTTGGCCTCCGACGAGGAGCAACGCACGCGACGCGGCTTTCGGGTGCGCGCCCAGCACCGACGCGCCGAGACCGAGGTGCTTTCCCGCGAAGCCGAGCTGGTCGCCGGCTACCCCGAGTTCACCTACACCGGCTTTCTCACCATCACCGCCAACGACCTGCCCACGTTGGACGCGCAGGCGGCCGAGTGGGAGCAGGTCGCAGCCCAAGCCGGCCTGGAGCTGCGCGCCCTCGATGGCCAACATGACGTCGGCCTGGCCACCGCGCTGCCGATCGGGCGTGGACCCGCACCACGGCGCATCGGGCCGTGACCCGCGGGCTCCGGGTGCCGCGCCATCGCGGTACCACCGCGCATCTGGCCAGCGCCTATCCGTTTCTGGCCGAAGCCGGGCTCGGTCACCGCGGCGTCTACCTCGGCACGAACCTGCTGACCGGCGGCGGTGGGTTCGCCTTCGACCCGTTCGAGGCCTACGCCACCGGCCTGGTCACCAACCCCAACGTGCTCGTCGCCGGCGAACCGGGCAGCGGCAAGTCCAGCTTCGTCAAGACCTTCACCGCCCGCGCCCTGGCCATCTTCAATCGCCGTCGACCCGGCGGCCGCTGGGTCGCGATCGCCGACCCCAAAGGCGAATACGCCCCACTGGCCGACGCGCTCGGCTTGGCCACAATCCGGCTCTATCCCGGCGGACCGACGCGCATCAACCCGCTCGATCCCGGACCCTTGGGCACCGCAGACGAAGACGAGCTCGTCCGGCGGCGCAGCGACCTGGTCACCGCGCTGGTCGGGCAGGTGTTACGCCGCGACCTAGCACCACTTGAGGACGCCGCGCTCGGCTGGGCCATCCACAGCCTCATCCACACCCCATCACCCACACTGGCCGATGTCGTCGCGGTGCTGCGCACCCCGACCGGTGAGATGTGTGCTCGCAGCCGCCAAGAGCCTGAGGAGCTGGCCCGGACTGTCGCCGATGTCGTGTTCGCCCTCGAGAAGCTCTTGGACCGATCGCTGCGCGGCATGTTCGACGGTCCCAGCACCGTCGCCGTCGATTGGGACACCCGCGGGCTGGTCTTGGACCTCTCGGTCGTGCACCACGACGACGACGCGCTGCGCCTCGTGCTCTTGGCCGCCACGGCGTGGTTGCAGACGATCCTGGCTCGCCGTGATGGTGTGCACCGCCTGCAGATTCTCGACGAGGCCTGGCGGTTGCTCGGCACCGAACGCACGACCCGGTACTTGCAGGCGTGCTGGAAGCTGTGCCGGGACTACGGGGTCGCCAACCTCGCCGTCGTGCACCGATTGACGGACCTGCGCGCCCAAGCCGACGACGGCACCACCACCGTCAAGGTCGCGATGGGACTGCTCGCGGATACCCAGACCCGGGTCCTGTTCCGCCAAGCCAGCGATCAGCTGCGCGACGCCCGCGACCTGCTCGGACTAAATCCGACCGAAGCCGAGCTGCTGGGGCGCCTGACTCGGGGCCGCGCGCTGTGGAAGATCGCGGGCCGCACCGCCGTGGTCCAACACGTCATCGGCCCCGGCGAATGGGACCTGTGCGACACCGACGCGCGGATGCGCCCGTGACGCTGCCCCGCGACGAGATCCTCGCCCGCGTCGACCTGCGCGCCTTGGCCGACGAGCTGCTCGGACCCCGCCGCCCCGCCGGAGTCAGCGGCATGTGGCCCTGTCCCGCGCCCGACCACGGTCCCCAAACCGGCCACACGCCGCCCGTCTCAATCTTCACCGCGACAAACGGCGAATCGCGTTGGCACTGCCACGGGTGCAGCGTCGGCGGCACCGCGATCGACCTGGTCATGACCACCGCCGGCCTATCGGTGCGGGGCGCGCTCGAAGACCTCGCTCGCCGCGCCAGTCTCGCCCCCAACGATCACCGCGATGTCGTGCACCCCGTCCGTCCCGCAACCGTGGTGCCTTCGCGGCGCGCGGAGCCGTGGGCGCGCCGCGCCGTCATCGAACACGTCGCCCGCTGCGCGCAGCTCTTGCACACCGAGCTCGGACGGCCGATGCGCGAGTGGCTGCATGCCCGCGGCCTCGACGACGCGACCCTCACCGCCAATCAGGTCGGTGCCGATCCCGGACCCCGCCACCTGCCCCGCGCCCGCGGGTTGCCGGGCCGAGGACCCGCGGTGATCCTGCCCGCACGGCGCGACGGGCAGCCGGTGTTCTTCCAGGCCCGCTACCTCGACCCCGAGCGCGTCGGCGGTCGCCGCTACGACAACCCCGCCAGTTGGATCGTGCCCAACCCCCGCTCGACCGCGATCAACCCCGCGACCGCGTCACCTTCGGGGACTCCGGTCGTGGTCTGCGAAGGCGTCATGGATGCCCTCTCGGTCGCGCAGCTCGGATACCGCGCCGTGGCGGTCCTCGGCGCCGGACTGATCGGCCCACACCTAGCCGAGCAGCTCCACGCGTCGGGCGCACGCTCGTTCGTGCTCGCATTCGACGCCGACACGCGCGGTGCACACGCCTCCGAGCGACTCGGTGACGAGCTGGCACGCCGGGGCGCGTCGGTCGTGGCCCTCGAGCTCCCCGCCGGTTGCAAGGACGTGAACGACTGGCTGCGCGTCGATACTCAAGCGCTCGGCGAAGGTCTCGCAGCGACCGCAACGAGCCTGACTCTCGCGGATCCGGGGATGACGCTGACCCTCTGAATCGTCGGCGTTACAGGGAGAGGCTCGGAGCGGCCGCGGGGACCTTGGGCACCGGTGGCGCGAGCGGCGCAACGTCAAGGTGCGGCTCCTGCCCACCTTGAGGTGTGTCGGGTCGGCGATGCGCGAGGGAGGGATCGCGGTCGAGCGCCAGGACATCGTCACTTCGGTGTCGCAGCGCTCGGGTCAAGGTCTGCAACCCTGACGAGTCCGACGCCGCGGCGACGACCTCTTCTTCACCGGCGGTGGGGTACAAGCGGACGTCACTGCGGCCGCGGC
This sequence comes from Chloroflexota bacterium, assembly GCA_040882345.1. Taxonomy (GTDB): domain Bacteria; phylum Chloroflexota; class Limnocylindria; order Limnocylindrales; family CSP1-4; genus SPCO01. The sequence goes on along the minus strand of JBBEBL010000097.1, from coordinate 22,625 downwards.
TGGCCCCGACGTACAACGCCGCGGGTGTTGCTGCGCTGGTGGTGAGCATCCGGGCGGTCTCGAACGTCATCCCTTGCGCGGCGTGCGAGGTCAGCGCGTACGAGTGTGTCAACAGTCCCACGACACCCGGTCGAACCGGACGGTTCAAGGCACCGGTTGGTACGCGGATCTCGCCGCGGTGGGCGAAGTCGATCCACGCGCCCCGCGCCGGGTCAACCGCGGTGACACGCCCTGGCGTGCCGTTGCGCAGATAACGATCAGGCGCATCGGGGGGATGCAGGTCGCGTGCGGGTGCCCGGCAGATCACCTCGTCGCCGGCTTGGAGTTCGATGCCCGCGACCCGCAGGGTAGGACCGTGCAGCTCGCCGGTGGCTTGCAGCACGACACGGGCCCGGCGGTTCAGGTCGCGGCGCGTCGCGTGACGGTCGGTGATCATGCTCGACGCCAACCGCCGCGGATCGTTCTGGGCGGCCAGTCGATCTTTGTGCCAGTCGGCCACGATCGCCGCGCAGGTCTCGTCACGGTTGGCGGTCTCGTGGATACGACCGTCGACGAGCAGCCGGTGTAACCCGGCGTCGGTGTCGCGGGCCCGAAGGTCCGCGAGCGCGGCGCGGGCGGACTCAAGTTCGGGCGCGGCTTGGCGCCGGGGGGTGACGAGGGTGCAGACACGCGCGGGATGCCGACGGACCAATCCGGCGAAACCGCCGCCGGCGGGGACCGCGCCGTGTTGGGCGGGATCGCCGACGAGCAGCAACTTGGCGTTGGCGTCCTGGACCGCGCGCACGAGTCGGGCCAAGTCGAACGTGCCGACGGTGGAGGCCTCGTCGACGACAACGAGCGAGCCCGCGGTCAGCGTCGGTCGGTCCGGGGCGCTGCGGTCGATGGTGGCGAGCAGGCTTGCGAGGGTCGCGGTGGGGATGCCGGTCGTTGCCTGGAGGTGTTCGGCGGCGGTGCCCTGCACGGCGGCGCCGTGCACCGCGCGGCCCGCGCTGGCCCAGAGAGCCGCGAGCGCGGTGACGGTATGGGTCTTGCCGGTGCCGGCTGCGCCGACCAAGCAGTCCACGTGGCCGCGTGACGCGGCGAGGCGACGCAACGCGTCGCGTTGGTCGGCCGCCAGGTCCGTCTCGCCGAGCGCGTCTCGCACCAGTTGCGGTTCGATCGCTAGGTCCGTCAGATGTCGGGCGCTGCCCAGGATCGTCAGTTCGGCTTCGACGAGCGCACGAGTCGTGAAGCGCGGCTCCAACTCGGCGACTGATCGGGGGCGTGTCGTGAGCGACTCGATGCGGTGTGACCCGCGGGCGGGTAAAAGGGCGAGGACGGCACTGGTGGCGAGGAACTGGTCTGCGCACGCTTCGATCGCGGCGGGCTCGAGGCGGTCCACGGCCCAGTCAGCGATGGCTTGGACGACGTCACCACGCGTGAACGTCGAGGCGTTCGCAGTGAGCCCGTCATGACGATCAAGCTGCCGAAACAGCGCCTCAGTGTCCTCGGGACGCACAGACGCAGGCGCGCGCGTGCCGTTCAGGCAGGCGGCGCGTGCCCGGTCGTCGAACCCGATCGTGTCAAGCCGTTGCTCCCACTCGGCGCGTAACCCATCCAGTGATTCGACCAGTTTGGGGGCGCGGCTGCGTAACGCCAACGCCCGCCGCCCCTGCGGGGTGTCGATGCCGAGCTCGGCGGCGAGCGTGTCGATGTCGCGGCGACGAGCGCTCATCTCCTCGATGGCTGCTTCGGGCACCTTCGCGATCTCTGTGATGCCGCTCTGGACGGATCGCCACGTCACGCCCAGTTCAATGGTGAGGTCGCGGCGAAGTGAGGCGCCCGCGAGGTATGCCGCCGTCTTGGCGTGAGCGAACAGTCCGCTGCCGTTGAGGGCGCGATGATCGCCCGAGTGTGTCTCGACCACGTTGGCGATCACGACGTGGGTGTGCAGCTGGGGATCGAGGCGGCGCGACGTCTCGTGACGGAACGCAGCCGCGGTCAGACCGCGCCCTGCCACGAGCTCGGAGTTGCGACCGGAGACCGCGGCGTGTCGCTCGAGGTAGCCGACGCCGACCTCAACGGCACGGTCGAACGCCCTGCGGATCGCGGTCCGGGTCGTCTCGTCGCCCACTGCGGCCAGGATCGACACCGACTTGGGCACCGAGAAAGTCACGTCGTACCCGATGACCCGCCGCGCGGCATGGCGCGCAGCCGCGAAACGCGCCAACTCGTCATGGCTCACCCGCCACGCCCCGTCGTCACCCTGGTGGGCGATCAAGTAGGCGCGACCGTCGGCCTCGAGCTTGGCGAGGCTGTTCGCATCACCGCCGGTGCGGACCAGGAGTCGCCGCGTCCGTCCCGCCACTCGCCGCAGGTGACTCGCGTCGACACCCAAGAGCGCGGCCGCGTCCCTGAATCCGTACTCCGACTGCCCCCAGGTGACGTCCGTGGGCTGGGACCGTGCCGCGATCGTCCGCACGTTCGAACCGCGGGTGCCCACGAGCTCCCGGTCCGCACGGGGATCGCGGCCGGCCAAGAGCGCTTCTAAGTCCTCGCGCACGACACTGCCCGAAAGCCCGATCCGGCGGGCACCGATACCCAACCACCGTCCCGGCCCGTCGCAGGTTTGATCGGCGTAGTAGCCGGTCACCGAACCGGCAGGTCCCGATTCGCTCAGCGGGAGCTGGCGGGGACCGCACAAGTAGTCGACCGCGGCGACCGCAGCACTAGCCGCGAGCCCGCGCGGCGCCCGCAAAACCGTGACGACTGCTCTCACGAAGTCCCGCCCGTCGATCGGGACACCGGGACGGTCCCGATGAGTTGTGCGTGTCCCGCGCACCGCCACTGGGACCCGGTGCGAAGTCCCGCTCGATCGAGGCGCGGACGCGGGACAGTCCCCAGGACGCGCGCCAGGACGCGCGCCGGGACGGGCACATCGGATCCTGCGGGTCGACCACGACCAAGGAGAACGTCATGCCCACCCGACTCTTTGCCGCGCTCGACGATGAATGGCGCCGAGTCACCGCCACGACTGCCAACGCGGCGCCCCGCCGCCAATGGGAAGCCGACGAGACGCTGCGGCGCTTCGTCTCGCTGACCGAGCTCATCGACGCGTTGCGAGCCGGTGGACGTGATCCCGCGGCCGCCAACCGCGTCCTCGCCGCGCTCGCCACCCGCGCCGCTGACGACGACCTGGCCTGTCGCACCATGCTGCAGGCGCTCCTGCCCGGACTCACCAACGTCGCCAAGCGCATCGGCCACGGCCGCATCGACGAAGAGCTCGAGGCCGAGGTGCTCACCGAAGCAGTCGCCCGAATACGCACCTATCCCATCGGCCGACGCCCCAACGCGATCGCCGCCAACGTCACCCTCGACGTGTTCGGCACCATCATCCGACGCCGCCGCACATCGCCCACGATCATTCCCGACGACCCCGTCGGCGCGGACGGCGACCTCGACCCGAGTGTGGAGGTCTGCGACCTCGTACGCGACGCGCTCGACGTTGGCGCCCTCGGCCGCCGCGACGCAACCCTGCTGCTGAGCATCGCCGTCGGGCACGACACCATCGCCAGCCGCGCCGCACGCGAAGGCACCACCTACGGCGCGATGAACGAACGCTGGCGCCGAGCCCGCAACCGGCTCCGCGTCGCAGTGGCGGCGTAGGTCGTGCAACACACCCAGACAAGGCGCGCCACATGCCCACCGTCCCACACGTTGCACTCATGACGACCGGGCCGAACGATCCAATCGCTGTGATTGGTGGGGGAGTCGCAGTCGCCCTCGTCTTCTACCTGGTTGCTCGCGACTGGTTCCTGTGGTGGCCGCGGCGTCATCGGCTTGGTGTCGCCACGTCGGCGCGGCTAGCCCGACGAGGTGAGCTCCGCCCGCTGTTCGTGGGCCGCCGCCGAGCGGGACGCTTCATCCTCGGTCGAGTCGGTCGACACGTGCTCGCGACCGAAGCACCCGAGCCGGAACGCCGCCGCGATCGCCGACGACGTGACCCCAGCAGCGTCGCCATCATCGGGCCGACTCGCTGCGGCAAGACCGCCGCCGCGATCACCGGCATCCTCGAATGGTCGGGACCCGCGATCCTCAGCTCGGTCAAGGCCGATCTCATGGGCGCGACCATCGAGCGGCGGCGCACGCTGGGCGACGTCCGGGTGTTCGATCCCACTCGCGCGACCAGCCACCGAACACACGGCTGGTCACCACTGCGCGGTGCCGCCACCATCTCCGGCGCGCAACAAGCCACCCGAGCGCTCGTCGACGCCGGTCCCCGCGGCGGCGTCGAAAGCCTCGACTTCTTCCTACGACTCGCCGAGCAGCTTCTCTGGCCCCACCTCTACATCGCGGCAACGCACGGTCGCACCATGCACGATGTCGTGAGGTGGATTCACAGCCAAACGTCACCCTCCGACGAGATGACCGATCTCGCCGACCTGTTCAGGACCGGACTGCACGCGCCCGACCTCGACGGCGGCACTCGTGACGCGCACCAAACCCTGGCCGGCATCTGGCAACTTGACCGACGCACCCGAGCCAGCGCCTACGCCACTGCTCAGACGCTGCTGGGCGCGTGGACTGACCCGGGCGTCGCGGCGGCCAGCGAGCTCGACGAGCTCGATTTGGACTGGCTCACTTCGGGTGTGAACACCCTCTATATCTGCGCGCCGCTGCACCACCAGCAGCGCCTTGCGGAAGTCTTCGGTGGACTCCTCGGCGACTTCGTCAACCAGGCCTACGAACGGTTCACCCACACCAATCAGCCACTCCCGCCCACGCTCCTAGTCCTCGACGAAGCCGCCAACACGCCGACACGCTGGCTCCCACAGGTCGCGAGCACCTGCGCTGGGATCGGGCTCCTGCTCGTGACCATCTGGCAATCCAAAGCCCAGCTCGACGCCGCCTACGGGCGACTGGCTGACTCGGTCCTCACCAACCACGCCACCAAGATCATCTTCTCGGGCGTCTCGGACCTCCCGACCCTCGAGTACGCCAGTCGCCTCATCGGCGACGAAGACGTCGTCCGCCACAGCCAGTCCGTAGGCGACCACGAACGCCACCGCACCCGCTCATTCACTCCCCAGGCGATGCCGCTCATGCCCGGTCACGTGCTGCGCCAAGCCCGTCGCGGCACAGCGCTGCTCGTGCACGGCACACTCCCGCCGGCGCAGCTCACGACGATCCCGTACTACCGGCAGCGGAGAATCCGCCGCCGCGGTGTCCCACCGGGAGTCCCGGTCGCGGTCCCGGGGACCGGAGGTCACGCCCAATGGGCGTGACCTCCACTTGTGTATGTCATCGGTAGTCGAAGGAGGCGGAGTGATTCTGGCGGGATTGGTTGCTCGTTCGTTGATCGAATGGACGGGCGGCGGCGCTCTCATCGCTTCGCGGACATTGGACGCCTCGGGCGTCCCGAACCGAGCGCCGGCGCCGGTCCACACGCGCCCCGCAGGTTCGGCCCGAAGGGCGGAACCTGCACTTGGTGTATTCCTCTGCAGCATGCCTTTGTCAAGACCGAAATTGTGCAGGACGCGTGTCGCGGTCAGACGCTTGAACGATGTGACGGTCAGGACGTGATCGTGGCGGTCGGGGAAGGTCGCCTCGAGAAGCGCCGGCAACGCCGCGTGAGGGTGGACGCCGGACCCAATGAGTTGCCCGCGGACCAGCGTTTCCTGGGTGGCGTCCCGGCCTCGCCCTACGATCAGTCGGAGGCGTGCCCACCGCGCGCCGCGAGGACCGTGACGAAGCGCTCACGGATGGCGGGAGATCGGCAGATGGCGCTGGCGCTCGCGGGGAATCAGACAGTCGCATGGGCGCGCCCGCCCAGGTGCGCTGCTGGCCTCGCGCCGGTGTCGGTGACGATCGGCGAAGATCCAGCGGGCATGGGCCTTGAGGTGGCCCAGACCGACTGGACCGGCGCTGGGACACCGAGCCGTGAGGCGCTTGCATCGCTGCACGCTGCTCGGCTGAACAAGCGGCTCTGCCCGGTGGTCGTCGTCGCGCTTGATGTCGACGACGGCGACGTGTGGGCGTTCGGCCCCAACCCTCAAGGTCAGGTGGTCGGTCCCTTCGCCGCCGAGCAGGCCGCGCGGCTCTTCCAAGCCGCGCTCGATCAGGCCTCGGGTCTGCTTGCTCGGCAACGGCTCTCCGCCCTCTACGACGCGCTCGACGGTACGGCGATGCCAGGTGTGGCCAATGCGGGACTGTTCGCGAGCAACGACCTTCGCAAGGGCGTACGTCAGCGGCCCGACTGGCTCGCGGCGAGCGAACGGGCTAAGTCGATGTTGGCGCTGCGGCGAGACGCGCTTATCAAGAAGCTCGGGTTCACCACGGAGCGCTCCGGCGGACACGCCCTCGTGTTGGCTACCCATGCTCCGCAGCCGCGCGCGGTCGCAGTGCTGTTGCAGGACACCGAAGGCTTCGACGCGGAGTCGGCACGCTTCGCCGTCTCGCCGATCGCGTACGGGCTCGCTGTCGCCACACGCCTGGGTATTCCGTGGCTGATCGTGGCCCGCGGCTCGCAGATCCGGCTCTATCCGGCCAAGCCCGATGTCGGAGTCGGGCGCAAGGGTCAGGCCGAGACGTACTTCGAGCTCGACTTGGCGCTGCTCACCGACGACACCGCCGGATTCCTGCCCCTCGTGTTTTCCGATACTGCACTCGATGAGGGCGGCACCGCGGAGCAGATCCTCGGTTCCAGCGCTCAGTACGCAGTGGGGCTCGGTGAGCGACTTCGGACCAAGGTCTATGACCAGATCGTCCCCAACCTCTCGCTCGCTATCGCCAACCAACTCCGAACTCTCGGCCACGCGATGGATCGGTCCGGACTCGACCTGGCGTACCAGCTCACACTGCGCACGTTCTTCCGGCTCCTGTTCCAGGCCTACGCCGAGGACCGCAAGCTCCTGCCCTACGGCGAGAACCCGCGCTACGACCGCAACGCGCTCAACACCGTCGCCAACGACCTCACGGAGAACCCCGATCAGCCGTTCGACGCCGAGTCGACCTCGCTTTGGGACGACCTGGTCCAGGTGTGGCGTGTCATCGACAAGGGCGATAGCGCCTGGTCGGTACCCGCGTACAACGGCGGTCTCTTTTCGACTGATCCCGAACTCCATCCCGAGGGTGCGTTGCTCGCGAAGGTCGCCATCACGAACAACGTGTTGGGTCCGGCGCTGCGGGCGTTGCTCATCGACACCGATGACGACGACACCACCGGACCGATCGACTTCCGATCCCTTAGCGTTCGAGAGTTCGGCACGATCTACGAGGGACTCTTGGAGTCGAACCTTGCGCTCGCCGATGTCGACCTCACCCTCGGCATGGACGACACCTGGCTCCCGGCCAACGACGCGGACGAAGTCGTAGCCCCGGCTGGAACCGTCTACTTCCACAACACCAGCGGGCAGCGGAAAGGGACGGGCAGTTACTTCACGCCGTCGTTCGTGGTCGAGCACTTGCTCGAGCGCGCCCTCGATCCCGCGCTCGACGCGCACCTGACTCGCATCGCTGCGCTGCTCGAACGCGACGACACGGCCAGCGCGGCACGAGACTTTTTCGACTTCCGGGTCGCTGATCTCGCGATGGGTTCCGCGCACTTCCTTACTGCGGCGATCGACCACATCGAAGCCAAGATGGCCGCCTTCCTCGCCGACCACGACATCCCCGGCGTTACGCAGGAGCTTCGCCACCTCGACGAAGCCGCTCGTGCTGCTGTCGGGCCAGACGCGCCTGAACCGGAGCCCTCGTCACTCCTTCGCCGCCAGATCGCCCGGCGTTGCATCTACGGACTCGACATCAACCCAGTCTCGGTGGAACTGGCGCGCGTATCGGTGTGGATCCATACCTTTGTCCGCGGGCTTCCGATGTCCAGCCTCGACCACAACCTCGTGTGTGCCAACAGCCTCACTGGTATCGGCTCGGTCGACGAGGCACTCGACGTGCTCGTCGAGGGGCGGAAGGGCAACCAGCTCACTGTCTTTGACGCCCCGATCAAGGACGCGCTCGACGCCGCCCGCGACGTACTCACGGACGTCGCCGCGGCGGCCGAAGCCACCAGGCCCGAAGCCGAAGCCGCGGCCCGCGCCGCACAGCGCGCCCGTATCGAAGCCGAGACAGCGAAGCTCCTGTTCGACGCGGCCGTGCTCAAGCGGATCGGGCGCGACGACCTCAGGGCGGCTAGCGAGCCCGACAAGATCGTCGCACTCGCTGCCGAACCCTCTGCCCAGGAAGCAGTGAGCGATCTGAACCCAGCGCACTTCCCTTACCTGTTCCCCGAGGTCTTCCTCCGGGACCGCCCTGGTTTCGACGTTCTCATCGGTAACCCGCCGTGGGAGAAGCTCAAAGTTGAGGAGCACCAGTGGTGGTGGCTCAGGTTCCCGGGCTTGCGGGCGCTGCCAGTTGCCGAGCGGTCTGCGCGCATCGCCGCGTTGCGGGGAGAGCGCCCGGACCTCCAGGCCGAGTTCGAGCGCGAAGTGGAAGCGAGCGAAGCCAGTCGACGCGTCCTGATCAATGGTCCCTACCCAGGGATCGGGGCCGGTCATGTCGACCTCTACAAGGCGTTTGCATGGCGCAACTGGCAGCTCCTCGCGCTGAGCGGGCGCCTTGGGGTCGTGCTGCCGCGGGCTGCACTGACAGGCGCTGGTACTGAGCGGTGGCGTCGCGAGGTCCTCACGTCTGGAACCTTTGCTGATGTGTGCGTAATCACTAACACTGGCCATTGGGTGTTCCACGGTGTCGATGGCCGCTACACGGTCGCCTTCGTCGTGGGACTTCGCGACCCTGCGGCGGAGGAATTGGCTTTGTCAGGCCCGTTCCATACCTATGAGGGTTTCATCAGCGGTCGCGATCATGTCGCACGAGTCACTCACGACGAGTTCCTGGGATGGACTACCAGCGCGACATTCCCACTTTTGAGGGACGACGCATCTGCGCGGATCTTCCGACAGATGCGGCTGTGTCCCGAATTTAGGAGCGGCTCGTTTCGGCCGGTGATCGAGTTGAGGCCAGTAGAGGATCGGACGCGGATTGACACCGATTTTTCCCGGTCCACTGACCCGATCCCTGTTTTCACGGGTGGCACTTTCAACTTGTGGGATCCGGACTTCGGCAAGCCCTACGGGTTCTCGAAGGCCGATGTTCTTGAATACCTTCTTGAGAAGACCCAGCGATCGTCTCACCTCGCGAAGTCTCCATTCAGCGGGCTCACGTTTTCGAAGGTTGAGGAACTTCCCTCGGCTCGCCCACGCGTCGCATTTCGCGACGTGACGAAATACGACAACACTCGGACGGTTATCGCAGCACTCGTTCCCCCCCGCGTTCTCGTAATGCATGCATGCCCATACCTGCTGCGCACAAATGCTGACGAACAAGACGAGGCTTTCGTTCTCGGTGTCCTCTCAAGTGTTCCGTTTGACTGGTACGCGAGGCGCGTCGTCGAACTCCATGTCACATTTGATCTTCTCGGGTCGATGCCTATCCCAGCACCGGGTCGGAATGACTCTCGTCGGCTTCGCGTGATCGAGATCGCGGGTCGGCTCGCCGCTGTCGATGATCGCTACTCCAAGTGGGCGCTCGCCGCGGGAGTGCCGGTCGGCTCGGTGTCAGAGGTGGAGAAGCCGAACCTCATTGCTGAGCTCGACGCACTCGTGGCGCACCTTTATGAGTTGGACCGTGTTGATGTCGTCCACATCTTTGAGTCGTTCCATCGAGGATGGGACTACCGACCGCGCCTCGAGCAAGTGCTCAGCTCCTTCGATTCGATCGACGGTGGAGCGTGACCGACCACCGGGAGCTCTTCCCGCCGGTCTTCGCGACGAACCGCCCTCCGGACGGTGAGACAGTCGCGGAGGCAGTGAATCGATTGCTGTCCGGTTCTCGCGAGAACCTCGCGGCCCCACCTGACCTCGCATTGGCCACGGCCTACTTGAACCCGGCAGGGTTCAACTTGATTGCCGACGAGGTCGAGCAGGCACCGCGCGTGCGGCTTCTCTTGGGTGCCGAGCCGGAGACGCCGCCGGTTCGACGGACACCGCGCCCGTCTCCGTTCGAGGAGCACCTGGCTGGTCTGGTCGACGAACGGGACCTCACAGGCTTCACGATCGAAGCTGATCGCTCGGCCCGTCGACTGGTGGAATGGTTGCGGCGCACGACGCTCGGGGATGAGCCGACGGTGGAGGTTCGCCGGCTCACCGAAGCGTTTCTCCATGGCAAGGCGTTCATCGTGGTTCACCCCTCGTACCCGGCAGTGCTCGCGGGGTCGTCGAACCTCACGTTCGCAGGACTCACGCGAAATCGCGAGCTGAACCTCGGCTACCCGCAAGGGCAGTACACCCAACTTGTCATCGATTGGTTCGACGCGCTGTGGGACCTCGCCGAGCCGTTCGACCTGGCCGCGGTGTACGAGGCCCGTTGGAAGGCTCACGAGCCGTGGACGGTTTTCCTGCGGATGCTCTACGAGCTCTACGGCTTCGACGAAGAAGAGGATGACTTCGCGGTGTCGTTGGGGCTGAACCTGACCGGGTTCCAGCGCGATGGCGTCGCCCGTTCACTGCGCATCCTCGACGAGTTGGGTGGTGTGCTGGTCTGTGACGAGGTTGGTCTCGGCAAGACGTTCATCGCCGGGGAGATCATCCACCGCGCCGCGGTACGTGGTCGCCAACAGGTGTTGATCGTGGTTCCCGCCGCACTGAAGGACTCGACGTGGGTGCCATTCCTGCGTCAGTTCGGGTTGTACTCCAACCGGGTGCAGGTGGTGACCTACGACGACCTCCGGCTCGGGACCAAGCTTGAGGTCCAGAACCTCGAGCAGTACGCGCTGGTCGTGATTGACGAGGCGCACAACCTGCGGAACACCGCGACCCAGCGCGCCGAGGCGGTGAAGGATCTATTGGGCGGCGAGTACGCGAAGAGGGTCGTGCTGCTGACTGCGACACCGGTGAACAACAGTCTGCTGGACCTGCAGTCGCTGGTGTCGTACTTCGTCAAGAACGACTCCCAGTTCGCGTCCATCGGGATCCCGTCGATCGGGGGCTACATCAAGCGGGCAAGCGACATGGACCCTGATGCGCTCGCGCCGGAGCATCTCTTCGATCTCATGGACCAGGTCGCGGTGCGCCGAACCCGGAGGTTCATCAAGGACAACTACCGGGGCGAGCACCTCATTGGGCCCGGCGGCCAACCCATCGAGATCGAATTCCCCACGCCGCTCGTCTACCGGGCGGACTACGACCTGAGCCCCCAAGGTCAGGAGCTGCTCGACGCGGTGATCTACGCGCTCGAGGTCTCCGAAACTGGACCGCTCGCCCGCAAGCTCACGGGCAACACGCGCGATCCCGACCGGCTGTCGATGGCTCGTTACACGACGAGCCTCTACCGGCTGGACGACAACATCGAGGGCCGCCAGATGTCCAACTCCGGCCTGTTGCGCTCCGCGCTGCTGAAGCGACTGGAGTCCTCGGCCCACGCGCTTGCGAACACGCTCGGGCGACTGATCGCCTCGCATGAGACCTTCCTCACCGGCCTGACAGGCGGCGTAGTGCTGACCGGCGAGGCCCTCGACGAGTTCAGCGCGAGTGACGACGAGATCGAGGACTTCCTCGACGCCGTCGACACCGAGGCCCTCACCGGGATTGACTCCGCCGCCGCATACGACGTCGAGGACCTCACCGAACAGGTCGAGTTGGATCTTGTGCTCTTGCATCGTCTGCGGCAGATGGCCCAGGACGCAGCAGCCGCTGACGACCCGAAGGCGGCCAAGCTGGTCCGCCTCTTGGATGAAAACGGCAAGGCCGCGGCTCGGCCATCGCGGGATGGAGTCAGCGAAGGTGACCGCCGCAAAGTGATCGTGTTCTCCACCTACACCGACACCATCCGCAACGCCCGCGAGGCCGTTGTACATGCCATCGAGACCGCGCCCGAAGGCTCGGTTCTGGCCAGCTATCGGGGGCGTGTCAGCAACGCAGTTTTCGGATCCAAAACGGGCATAGACCAGGAGAGCCGAGCACACACTCTCGCGCGATTCGCTCCAGCTACAGCCGGACGAAGGGGCGAGGATGGCACCCCGCTCGACGACGATCGATACGACCTGCTCTTCACTACCGACGTGCTCTCCGAGGGCGTGAACCTCCAACAGGCCGGACACATCATCAACTACGACCTTCCGTGGAACCCCCAGCGCATGGTCCAGCGCCACGGTCGTGTCGACCGCATCGGCTCGCATCACAAGTTCGTACAGTTCGGTTGTTTCTTCCCTGCCCGAAACCTCGATCGCCTTCTCGGACTCGAAGCGACGCTCCAACGGAAGCTCGCCTACGCCAACGCGGCGATCGGGGTCGGAGAGGTACTGCCCGGCCAGATCACTGATCCGACTGTTCAGGTTGCTCTCGCTGACATCGAAAACCAGCAAGAGCTAATCAAGAGCCTCCATGACCAGAAACCTGTGCTGCTGGACGACAGCGGTGGGTCGGCAGCGCTCTCGGGCGAGGAGTACCGCCGGCGCCTCGAACGGGCGCTCGGTCACGACAACCTACGTCGCGATGTATTAGCTCTTGCCTACGGCTCCGGGTCGGGATTCGTGTCCGAACGGGTCCGCCAGCCGGGCTGGGTGTTCTGCGCACGAATCGGGATCCACCCCAAGCCGTGGTTCCGTTTCGTAGGGGCCGACGACTCATGGCAACCCGCGGTGAACGCAGATGGGTTGGCGCTGATCCTCGATGACACGCTCTCGGCGCTCGTCGCCGCGGATCCTGGAGGGGCGGACTGTGAACAGGATTTGGCGGAGGGCGCGGCGAATGGTGTGTTCGATGCGTGGGTGATCGCCCAAGAACACATCCACGACGCTTGGAGTCGGCTAACCGATATCGCCAACCTCCAACCCGAGATCCCTCTTGCGCTCCGTGAGGCAGCTGAGTTGGTGGTCACGGCCGGAGACGGCTTGGGGTTAGAGGAGCAGCAGAACCTTCTCCGGCGCTTGAACGCCCGATGGGATCGCCGAATCGTCGGCGAGGTCCGACGCATCGTCCGCTCCGGACAGCCCGCCAGGACCCGCGTGTCTGAGCTCGCCGAGTACGTGAAGGAAGAGGGGCTGCCGCTGCCTGAGCCACCCGAGCCGCTTCTTCCGGTCGACCGCGACGACATCCGCCTCGTCTGCTGGATGGCCGTGCGTCCGCACGAGCCCACGCAGACGATCGGGGAGTGGCTGGGTGAACTTCCCGTCGGCGACCGACTGTGAGTGATGACCTGCCGTTCGACAGCCCTTGCCTCTGCTGAGTAGGTCGGCCACGCGCACCGTGCCGAGCAAGGCCCGGATCGAACCTCGGAGAAATCGAGCGAAGTCGTCGTCGGCCGCACTCTGAACGCGACCTCGGGCTGTGCTGGTTCGCTCCGGCGGCGGGCCGGTTGGTGTGGTTGTAGGTACTTGTAGTTAGTAGTTGTAGTTGAAGTTGTATTTGGTAGTCATATAGATACCGCTCACACGGTGACTCGCCGGCCCGTGTCGAGGTGGCCGTTGTCGGCTGATCTGGTCGGAATCGCGGGGCTGCGGGAGTACCGTCACCTTGGCGAACTCCGAATGGCCCAGCCGGTCGACCACTCGTCTCGTACTCGAGAAGACCACTGGGTCGGAGCTAACCCCCGGCTCCCGGCCGGGCGCACAACTCGCATTCGTCGGCGAGCGAGCGTCCGGCCGGGGCCACCCTCGGTTCCATCGTTGCACAAGGGACGCGTTGTGACAGCAAGCGACGATCACGAGAAGCCACCCGATGTCACCTCGGCGGAAACGGTGGACGCCATTGTCGAGGCTTCCAAGCGAGTACAAGACTTCCCGCTCCGACGGGAGTTCCTGCAGCGACGCGTCGAGGCGGTGGTGGTGCCCGGCCCGATGGGAGCCCTCGTCAAGGCGGGTGATCACCGCGCTCTGTTGCTCTTCCTGATGCTGCTGACAAAGGCCAGCGCACCGCCATGGAATGCCGCGTTGCCGGCTGCGGCTTGGGCCCGCGCCCTTGGCATTGATCTTCCCGAGTCCAAGACGGCTCGGTCCACCATCTCGAAGATCTGGCTGCGGCTTGAGCGCCACGGCCTTGTCTCACGAGATCGGCGCGAACGACTTGCCGACGTCTTTCTCCACCGCGAGGACGGCTTGGGAGGCGAGTACACGAGCGCTGGTGAGGTGGGGGAGAACTACTTCAGAGTCCCCCTGGCGCTATGGCTGCAAGGACCCAACGACCGGCAGCGTTGGTACCAGGTCCTCAGCCTGCCCGAACTGACGGTCCTACTCATTGGCCGCACCTTGGGAGATGGGTTCCGCCTTCCCTTCGAGTCCGGTCCCGACTGGTATGGGGTGAGCGCCGACACGATCTCGCGCGGCGTCACAGGTCTCAAGGACAAGGGCATGCTCGATGTCAACAAGCGCTTCAAGAAGGCACCGCTCTCAGCCGTCGGCTACACCGCCGAGCACCGGTACACGCTCCAAGAGCCTTTCGGACCGATCGGACACCCCAGCGGGAGCCGTCGTGCAGCTGCTCCGCCAGCCAAGACGAAGGCGAAGGTAAAGGTGAAGGCGAAGGTGCAGGCTTCACCCACGACGAAGGCGGGAGCCAAGACGAAGACGGCAGTACCAAAGCGCAAGGCAAAGGTCACAATCAAGAAGGTCACGCGGTAACCGTGGCCTTGCTCGATCCCGCTCCACCGCCCGACGAGCTCGATAAGGGCTTTCTTACTTACGCGAACTACGCAGCGCATCTCGCAGGGGTCATCCGGTTCGAGTACGGCTCGGCTCCCTGCCAGAACATCGCCGATGCAGTGAGATCGGTTCCAGCCGTGCAGAGAATCCAACGACGGCGCGGTGAAGCCGTGGCGGAGCGTCAAAGCCGCATCGCGCTCCATGCCCGCCAGGCATGGGCCACCGAAACCCGTCTGCGGTGGAGTGTGCAGCAAGACACTTCGATCACGCCGTTCCTGCTGCCAGGCGCCCCCGGCGACGCCTACTACGCGGTGTATCACGGATACCTTGCGCTCCTTGCGGCTCGAGGCAACGACATGCCCACGGACCACGCTGCTACGCGGCACACGTTCGCGAGCGACGTTTGCGAGCGACGCATCTTTCCGTACCCATGGTCCGTAGCCTGCAAGGGTCCATCAACACCCGATGACGCTGAGTGGGTGGGGTTACCAGGTGATTCGTCCCCCCTTGATGTGAGCAACCTCTCTACGTCAACGTCGTCGAATGCGAGCGACGGGCTCTGCAAGGTCATTCGGACACCCGCAGCAGAGAACTCGAAGGGGCGCGCAACGCGTGGCTCAAACACAATGCAAAGACGAGGCGTGGACACCGGAGGACGCGCCTCAGTCGCGGAGTACCCGAGCAGTTGGCAAGGGAAGCAGGACCCACGACGGTGCTTGGGTTCCTATACCGGCTTCGAGCTCGATGCGACTACAGGGATATTCAAGCGTTCCTTGATGGTGCCGCAGACGGCGCGCCAGTGGCGACCGAGTTCCTGTCTGATCTTGCGAGCGTGGTTGAGGCGTGCCTGACCGTCTTTGAAACCTTGATCGTTCGGTATGTCGATCCCGCTGTCTACGAATCGCTCGTCACTGAGACGTTTGGGAAGCTTGAAGCCTTGCTCGCGCGACGCACGCTTGACCGAGCAGAAGCGTGTTCTCCGCACAGAAGCCATTAGGCAGACGGAGCCGGTGCGCGCAGGCTGGTGTTCCCGCAGCAAGAGTGTCAGGCCGCGCTGGAACCACGAGGTGCGCCGCTAGGTCGGGAAGTTCGTGTCGTTGCCCGCCAACTTCGGTCTTCGACGCGGTGGGCGCACTCTTACCCGAAGGAGGCACCGTTCAGGACGCCCGGGACTATTCCGTCACCACCTTCTCTCCGAGGCGATACTTCGTAGTCCCTCTCGAAGTTCCACCTACGCGTTCGATCTCGCCCGCTGCTTCCAACTTTCGGAGAATCTTCCGCATGGTCTGATCGCCCGGTACTCCCGTGATGTCGCGTGCCTCGGCGTTTCGGATCGTTGGGTTCGCCCTTAGATACTCCACGATCTGTTGTTCAGGCGACGCCAGAGACTCATGACGAATTCGCACGAGCACGGAATTGTCCAATTCGATGATCTCCGGAGCGCGAAGGCGGAGGCGGTTCATTGCTGCGAATGCCGTGTTGAGACCTTCGCCTACATCCTTGTTTGGTGGATTAGGAAACTTGTTGATGAGCCGCACGATTGTGGGATTCCGAGCAAAGCGTTCTCGAAGAATGTTCTTAGGCGTAACGTGAGCGGGAAGCCGCCCGGGGCTCTCCACTTCAATCCGGTTATCAAAGATTCGGATGTGGACGTCATCGCTGTGCGCGTAATCCCGATGCAGTAGCGCATTGGTGATCACCTCATGCAAGGCCTCGTGCGGGTAGGTGATGCCCACGAGGCCGCGATCGGTCATCTTCTGGACCTGTTCCGTCAACGCGACCGTCTTACTGACAGCCTCCGCAACCTGTTGGTACAGGTTCCCCTCCACGGCAATCGGATCGAACGCGAGCGTGTCCCTTGTTCCTTCCTCTTCAACCGAGCCGTATCGATAGATTTTGACGGCAGCTTTCGGCAGATACACCTGAGGCTCATCAGAGAACAGGAGAACGCCGGCCACTGTCGGCCTGTCCTCCACAATCAGGCGCTGCTTTCTGAGCCACTCTTCTGGCTCGGCCTCCGGAATGACCTCAAGCAGAAACTCGAGGATCGCGTACGAGTTCGTGAGGTCGGCGGCTGTGGCCCCGATTGTCTCGTCCTCTTGCGTGATCAGACCCTTGGCGCGTTGCAGCAGTCGCAGCCGCTCTTCGCCGATGACCGGCAAGCTTTGTGATCCTCGGCGGACGTAGTACTTCCCGTCCGAAGCTTGACGAAGATCGCGGGTCTTCATGACCGTGATGCGGAGCACCACGCCGGTGTGCCCCTTGGAACTCAAAAACTCGTAGAGGAAGTCGCCGCTGTATGGGAAGGCCTCTTCGAGGTGTTGGATATGACCGTTAGCGTCTTCTGGTTTGGTGAATCCCTGCCACTCAAAGACGCCCGGACGGTTCTCTTTGAACCCGATGACAAGTTCACCGCCATCGGCATTGGCGAAGGCGCTGAGGCTTTTCGTCAGCTTCTTCGGGGCCACCCCGATGGCCTTGTTCTCGACGAAGTGACCTTCCTCTCGGGAGAGAAGGTGCGCGGCCTGAGCAGATGAAACCTCGTAGACCTCCAACACACCCACTTCCCGGAGTAAGAGCCGCGCGGAAGTCTAGGAGCCAGCGTGTCGCTTGTAGTGCGCCGGGGTCTGCTGCATGGTTGGTTGACATTCTTTGTGCCTGGCGTGGCCGGGCCGGAAGGATGTCTCGATGGGCACGAAAGTGCGTGCACCTCTACGCCTGAGCGAGCGCGCGACTTCCGTGGCGAACGTCCGGCGCCGGCTGAGGTGGCTGATGAAGACGAGAGGTCCGGTTGGTTCCATGAGAGTGGGGCAATTCTGGCCTATTGCGTCAGTCGGCCGAACCTCCAATAAACTGTGACCCGTCTGCTTGACTCGAAGCCGTGTCAACCACGATCTACGGCGTCGTTGCCTTAACGTTCATGATGACGATGTACGCCCTCGAACGTCGGCATGCCGGGTTCGTGCTTGCCTTCGCTGCGGGCTGCGTGCTCTCGAGCATCTACGGGTTCCTCTCGGACGCATGGCCGTTCGGCGTGGTCGAGCTCGTCTGGGCTGGGATCGCTCTCGTTCGATACCGCCATCGGGCCGAGCACGCCCGCGACTGACCGCGTTCGATCGGTCGTTCAGATCGTCCGACGATGCGGGGATAGTTCGCGACAACGAATCGAATCCATCCCACAATCCATCCCAAATCGGCGCGTCCACGTGTATCCGTGGGTGGCCCGCGGTGACCGTTAGGATCGCTCTCACCTGCTGAAACGGTCAGCGGCGGATGTCGCGGGTTGTGCTTCGACGCTCTCACATAGCGGAAGTCACTGGTTCAAATCCAGTATCGCCCACCGAGGGACGTGCGAGAAGCGAAGGTGTGACTAGATCTCAGCAGTAAGTGCGTTCATTGCGCTGCTCGGAGGGCGTGCATCGAGCGCTTCAATCCGTTTCGCTCGAGCCGGTCCATCAGTTGCGGGACCGTTTGCGCAGGCTTGCGCAGCGCAGCGGCCTGGCCGATGAGAACTTCAAGGACCGCTTCCGGCAGTTCTTCGACGAGCTCAAGGATGAAGCTATCTGGATCCGTTGCGCTTACCCCGTGCGGTGCTAGCGCGGTCGCTGGAAAGTCCTTGAGGTTCATTGTGACGATGGTGTCCACGCCCGCGTGGATCGCGGCTGCGAGCACGTGACGATCGTCTGGATCTGGCAATGTCAACTGAGGAACTAGATGCTGGTAGCCGCCGATTAGGCAGTCGCGGATTGCCCTGCACATGAGCGTGCGCGTGCGCGCAAGATCCTTCTGGTCAAGGTGGGTGTGCTTCGCGAGGAGCGCTTCGAACATCTCATCGAGGATCTCATCGGTCCAACGCGGTGTGACGAGCCCGGCCACGCCGAGCCGGAGAAGCAGATCTCGTAGAGACGCTGGATACAGGACGTTGGCGTCGTACAGCGCCGCCCCGTCCACGATTCCGAACGCGACTTAGTAGTCGATACCGAGGTCTTCTGCTTCGCGTGTGAGCTCGTCAAGCACGCGGCGGCGATCGGCCTCGTCGCGTCGCTTGTAGTCAAGGACGTCGTCGAGCAGGATCTTGCGGCGATTGCCAACTCGGCGATGAGGCAAGACGCCGTCGTCGATGAGCTTGACCAGATACGGGCGCGAGACACGTAAGAGATCGGCGGCCTGTTGGGTCGTGAGTTCGGGAACGACTCCGCCGACCGTGACGGCATTACCCTGCGCGACTTCTCCCAGGACTCCAGCCACGAAATCGATGATGTAGGGGGGTAGCTCGACCTCATCAAGGTCAGGGCCGCCTCCGGTCCGCGGGCCAACGACGCGGATCCTCGCGTAGCCAGATCCGCTCAGCAGCTCGACGACATCTTGGGCCGCTTCGGCTTCGACCGAATCGGGAACCCGCAACTCGCGTGTGATCACACTTGCCGGCGCCATGGCTGCTTACCCCTCCGCTAGGGCTACGTATCTACCTACCAGGACTATTCAACGAAGACCAGCATTGCCGCGTTCCAGAAGTTTCGCAATTTCTGAAATATTCGCTTTACTCGGTCTAATCGAAGCGCGAGAATCACATCCATGGAAGTCGCGACCCGGGGTGGCCCTGGGGGCTTTGAAGAGGAGAACCAGCATGAGCGAACCGCGTCCGGACCGCCCCGATCGACCCGATCGACCCGACCGCCCAGAGCCCCCCGACCGTCCGCCGCCACCACCCGATCGGCCTGGTCCCGAGCGACCCCCACGTCCGCCGAGGCCTCGACCGGTCGGGTGACGCTCACGCCCTGGTGGGAGCGCTTTCCTGGGCTGCGCGACGCTGAACTCAAGGCCCTCGCCGACGCCGGGTTTGAGCACGAGGTCGACGATGCGGCAGAGCGGGTCGGCATCTTTCGGGTCACGGTGCAGGTCGAGGTGGATGGCGAGCGCGTCGAGGTCGTCGCGAGCTACCCGGATCTCTTCCCGTACTTCCGGTTTGAGCTCCAGGCGCCATCGCTCGACCTCGGTCGACATCAGAACCCGTTCAGCCGTGCCTTGTGTCTCATCGGCCGAGGCACCGACAACTGGGACGTCACCGATTCCCTCGCCGAGTTCTTGCGTGATCGATTGCCGCTAGTAGTCGCGACGGCTTCCGATCCCGCGACCGACGTCGCCGCGAATACTGAGGAGCACCAGGGCGAGCCGCTCACGTCGTACTACACGTACCGCCCCCACGCGGTCGTGCTCATCGACGGATCTTGGGACCTCGCTAGCGATCGAGGCACGATGGCACTCGGCGCGGAGCCAACGTCTATCGAACCGCAAATCTTGCGCGGGGCGGTGCTGAGCGTTCGCGACGCCCGCGGGGCGGTGATCGGCGAAGCGGATGCTCGTCTGGCACGACAGTTCCCGGTGACGCTTGAAGGGCGCTGGGCGCGGCTCGAGGCTGCACCCTCCCGCGACGATCCCGACGCACTGCTTGAAGAGCTCGTACGAGTCGATGCCGACCTGGCTGTGCCTCACTGGTGTCAACCGCATGGCGTGCAGCTCGACGTCATCGGCGGAGTGGTGCAAGAAGAGGTGCGTTGGCGTGAACAGGGTGATTCCTGGCTCTTCCTCGTGCGGGCACGGACACGACGAGCGACGCTGCCGCGATGAGTTCCAAACGCACGCGCAGCCAGCGCCGTCAGCGCAATACACAAAGACCTCGGGTACCCGAGGAGCGAGAGCACTATTTGGCGGTTGCCTCTCGAGCCGGACCGAGCGATCTGACCGGCCGTGTCCCCGAACTCCGCGGGCTATCCGAGCGTGGGGTCGCGCTGTTCGGGCTCGGCGCGCTCGGCGCGCCGGCCGCGCTCGAGTTCGCCCGCGCTGGTGTTGGCGACCTCCGGGTTGTTGATTCCGACATAGTGGAGGCCGGAAACACCGTGCGGTGGCCTCTCGGCATGACAGCCGTCGGGTACTTCAAGGCCGAGGCCGTCCTCGGGTTCGTGAGCTCGAACTATCCGTACACCAATGTGACTGGGCACGGCATGCGCGTCGGTGCGCCGAGGCTCCCGACCGACGATCACCAACCCTCTCAGCTCGAAATGCTCAACACGATCCTGGAGGGGATCGACCTGGTGTTCGACGCAACCGCCGAGCCCGGCGTCTGGCATGTCCTCTCGGATCTCGCACGCGAGCGAGAGGTCCCATATGTGCATGTGTGGGCCACTCCGGGTGCGTGGGGTGGCGCAGTAGCACGAGTGTTGCCCGACCGCTCCGGATGCTGGGTGTGCATTGAGCATCACTATCAAGACGGCACGTTCGCGGCTCCGCACAGTGACCCTGTTGGAGAGACGCAACCGGCCGGATGCGCGGATCCCACGTTCACGGGTGCGAACTTCGACCTGCAGTTCCTTTCGCTCCTCGCGGTTCGAACGGCCGTGTCCACGCTCAGCCGGGGCACATCCGGGGCGTACCCGGACACCCCTTGGGACGTCGCAGTTATCAATCTCCGGGAGCCTGACGGGACACCGACCGTGGAGGTCCACAAGTACCAACTCGACCCCCATCCAGCGTGTCGCCAATGCGGAAGCTGACGGTTTGGATCGCAGCAGCCGCGCGGAAACGAATGATCAAGGAAGCCGCGCGGACAGCGCCGAACGAAACCGGAGGCGTGATCATGGGATACACGGGTGACAACGAGGACACGATCGTCGTCACTCACATCATCGGTCCCGGTCCGGCTGCTACTCATCGGCGGGCCATGTTCGCTCCGGACTTGCAGTACCAAGAGCGTGCGATTTCCCGCCGCTACCGCGAGTCCAGGCGCCGAATCACGTACCTGGGTGACTGGCACTCCCACCCTGGTGGATCGGACCGACTCAGCAACGCCGACCGTAAGACCTTGCGCCGAATCCGAGACCATGCCGATGCACGGGCGCCGGAACCCCTCATGGCCATCATGCACGGTCCCGATCCCATAACTCTGACCGTGTGGAGACTCCAACGGCGGCGCGGCTATGGCTCTCGGCTCCGCCGCGCCAACGTCAATGTCTTCGACAGTTAGTTTCCACAGGAGCACCAGCATCGCGGTGGGATCCGTGGTTCTGTTGCGGCTCGGACAGCCAGGGGCGGCCAAGGCGCCGTTAGAGGGGATCTCCCCGGAGTCGTCCGTGGTGATGTCACACCCGGGGCTTATGGTCGAGAGCATGGCGAACCCACCCGATGACTATTCAGAGTGGCGAGATTGGCTGGTCCGCGCCGACCATCAGGCGTCGCGCGATCTCGATCGAGCGGTGATGGCGCTTTCCAGCGGAGCTCTTGCGCTCTCCCTCGTCTTCGTCAAGGACATCGTTCCGCGTCCGAATCGAACGGGTCTGCTCCTCGGTGCGTGGGCAGTGCTTGTGGTGAGCCTCCTCTCAGTACTCATGTCGTTCGTAACGAGCCGTTGGAGCCTTCGAGGTGAGGTCGCACGTATCGATTCCGGTCAGGAACCAACGGCGGCCGACCGCTGGACATCGACGACGCGGCACCTGAATTACGCAGGCGTCGCATGTCTGATCTTGGGCGTGGGACTTCTCCTCGCCTTCGCGGGAAGCAACGTATAAGGAAGGTTCGATGGCAGAACGAAGAGGACCCGCCCCCAGTCCGCGTCCGGCGCCGAGGCCCGCACAACCACCTGCGCGCCCGGCCTCACCCGGACCGTTCAACCCGACGCGTCGAGGCTACGACCCGATGCCTGTGGCGCCTTCCCGACCGCCAAAGAAGTAGAGCGTCGCCACCCGCCGCGCAGCACGTCTGCCGTCCTCAGGCTGGGATTCGCAACGGAGGGACGTGCCGATGTCCCGCTTCAAGCTTCTGAGCGGCGAGTGCGCCGCTCAGACCACGTGACCAAGCACCGCTTGATCAGAGCGGTGCTCGCTGCGAATTGAAGCGGATACGCCGAGCGGCGGCACAAAGAATGACAACCAGACCCGCGGCAGACCCGATCGTCGCACCGAACGCT
>JBBEBL010000096.1:28210-33608 GCA_040882345.1 Chloroflexota bacterium | reverse complement strand
CTCGTCGAGGTCGCCCCGATGGCGCAGCCCCCGGTGGTCAAGTTCCTCGACTTCGGCCAGTACAAGTACGAACTGACGAAGCGCGACAAGGAAGCCAAGCGCAAGCAACGCTCGGTCACGTTCAAGGAGGTCCGCCTCACGCCGAAGATCGGCACCGGCGACTTCGACACGAAGGTCAATCGGGCGGTCGAGTTCCTGGGGGATGGTGACCGGATCAAGGTCACGGTCCGCTTCCGGGGCCGGGAGTTGACTCACCCGGAGATCGGCCGGAACCTCATCGCGAGGTTCGTGGAGCGAGTCAAGGACCACGGAGTGGCGGAACGGACGCCGCTGCTGGAGGGCAAGTCGATGCACATCACGATGGCATCGACCCACAAGCCCAAGAGCCACGATGCGCCAGAACGGAAGCACGCGGCGGGGGAGACCCCGGCCGACGCGCCGACGGACACGGCCGACGTGCCGGAGCGAGTGACCGCTGCGGCGGAAGCCAAGCCGGAAGCGGAGATCAAGCCGGCGGCGGCCACGACGACCGCCACGGAGACGAAGACCAAAGCAAAGACGACGGCCGCGACAGCACCTCTACCCGCTCCCGAGTCGGGCGATGTGGCGGCGGTCCCCACGAGTGAACCAGCCCCGGCGGCCGCGCCGGTGCCAGCAGGAGAGTGAGGCCCCGGTGCCCAAGATGAAGAGCCACAAGGCGGCGCAGAAGCGCATCGGCGTGACCGGCTCCGGCAAGGTCATCCGCGTGAACGCCTGGAGTGGCCACCACCTTCAGATCAAGTCGTCCAGGCGGACCCGCCGCTATGCCGGTGTGTCGGTCATCGGGCGCGAGCATGCCAAGCAGGTCCGACGCCTGCTGCCGTACCTCTAGGAGCCTGCGTCTCTCATGGCACGAGTCAAGCGGGGCGTCACCGCCCACAAGCGACACAAGCGACTCCTGAAGGCCGCCGAGGGCCGGAAGGGGACGAAGTCCCGGCTGATCAAGCCGGCTCGCGAGGCGCTGCTCCATGCCCTCGCCTATGCCACGCGCGACCGCAAGCAGCGCAAGCGCCAGATGCGTCAGCTGTGGGTCATCCGGATCAACGCCGCCGCGCGGGAGCAGGGGCTGACCTACGGACAGTTCATCCACGGGCTCAAGCAGGCGGACGTCCAGATCGACCGCAAGATCCTGGCCGACCTCGCGATCCGCGATGCCGCGACCTTCGGCCGGATCGTCGAGCTCGCCAAGGGCGCCTGAAGCCCGGGCCATGCGCTCGGGATCGGGTGCACGGCCCTCGCACCGTCCATCGCCGACCCTCGACCAAGCCAGCGGTCGGGGGTTCGTGATTCCCAAGGAGGACCGTGGATCTAGCTGACCTGACCCGGGACCTGGAGGCGCTCCGCGACGAGACGCTTTCGGCCGCCGCCGCCGCGCCGGACGCAGCAGCCGTCGAAGCGCTCGGCCTGGACGTCCTCGGCAAGAAGGGTCGTTTGACGACGATCCTGCGCGGCATCGGGGCGTTGCCACCGGAGGATCGACCGCGCGTGGGCGCCGTCGCCAACGCCATCCGCGAAGACATCGAGTCGGCCCTGGCCGACCGGGGCACGGCGCTGCACGGGGCGGAGCTGGAAACACGCCTGGCCGCCGAGGCCGTGGATGTCACGACGCCCGGCCGACCGATCCGGCGAGGCACGCTCCATCCCATCAACGAGACCATCGCCGAGATCGCCGACATCTTCGGCCAGTTCGGGTTCGTGGTCTACGAGGGCCCGGAGATCGAGGATGACGTCCGCAACTTCCAGATGCTGAACATCCCGCCGGATCACCCGGCCCGCGATCTGTGGGACACCCTGTATGTGGACGTGGAAGGCCACCTCCTGCGGACCCACACGTCGCCCGGGCAGATCCGCGTCATGCACCAGGAGCAGCCACCCATCCGGGCCCTGCTGCCCGGCCGGTGCTTCCGCTATGAGGCCATCGACGCGAGCCACGCCAGCGAATTCTTCCAGGTGGAGGGGCTCATGGTGGATGAAGGGACTACCATGGGCGACCTCAAGGGCCTCCTGGACCAGTTCGCCAGGGCGATGTACGGCGCAGACAAGCGGACCCGTTTCCGTCCCGGCTATTACCCGTTCACGGAACCGTCCGTCGCCTTTGACGTGGAGTGCATCGTATGCGGGGGCTCCGGCTGCCCGGCCTGTTCACGCAGCGGCTGGATGACCATCCTTGGGGCCGGCATGGTCCACCCGGTCGTGCTCCAGTACGGCGGCCTGGATCCGGAGCGCTACCAGGGCTTCGCGTTCGGCATGGGCGTGGAGCGCATCGCCAACCTCCGCCACAGCGTGGGCGACCTGCGCCTGTACATGGACAACGACCTGCGCTTCCTCGGGCAGTTCCGGTGAGAGTGCCCCTGTCCTGGCTGCGGGACTACGTCGATATCGACCTCACCCCGGAACAGCTCGCGGAGCGACTGACGCTGCTGGGCATGGAGGTCAAGGACCTGGAGCGCTGGGGTGCCGACTGGCAGAACGTCGTGATCGGCGAGCTCCTCACCGTCGAGCGGCATCCGCGGGCGGACCGGCTGTCCCTCACCACGGTCACGCTGGGCCAAGGTGAGCCGTTGGAGATCGTGTGCGGTGCCACGAACATCGCCCCGGGCCAGCGCGTGCCGGTGGCCCTCCCGGGGGCGGTCCTTCCAGGCGATCGACGGATCGAGCGCACGGAGAAGATGGGCATCGTCAGCAACGGCATGTTGTGCTCCGGGGACGAGCTCCGCCTGACCGCCGACGGGGATGGGATCCTCATCCTGGCCGGCGACGCGCCGCTCGGGGTCCCCCTGGTGGACCTCTACGGGGACATCGTCCTGGACGTGGACGTCAAGCCGAACCGCGGCGACGTCCTGAGCCTCATCGGGCTGGCGCGGGAGGTGTCGGCCGTCACGGGCGCACCCGTCCGCTTCCCGGACACGGACCCGGTGGAGGGCTCGACGCCGATCGCGGAGGTGCTCAGCGTCCAGGTGGAGGACCCGGAACGGTGTCCGCGCTTCGTCGGACGACGAGTCCACGGAGTGGCGGTGGGGCCATCCCCGGAGCTCGTCCAGATGCGCCTCATCGCTGCCGGCCAGCGGCCCGTGAGCAACGTGGTGGACGTCAGCAACTACGTGATGCTGGAGCTCGGCAAGCCCATCCATACCTTTGATGCCGCGGCTATCCGCGACGGCCGGCTCCTCGTCCGGCTGGCCCGCGACGGGGAGCGGCTGGAGACGCTGGATCACGTCGTACGCGACCTGAACCCCGACACGCTGCTCATCGCCGACGCCGACGGACCGCTGGCCATCGCCGGTGTGATGGGCGGCGCGAGCTCGGAGATCTCGACGACGACCACGGACGTCATCATCGAGTCCGCCATCTTCGATCCGGTCAGCATCCGTCGGACGGCCTTCCACTTCGCCCTCCGTTCCGAGGCAAGCCTGCGCTTCGAGAAGGGCCAGGAGCACCGGCTCGCCCGTCTCGGCGCGGACCGAACGGCCCGGCTGATCGGGGAGTGGGCCGGCGGCGACGTCGCGGCGGGCGTGGTGGACACGGACCCGCGCGAGCCCGAGCCCGCCCAGGTGGCCTTCCGACCGGCTCGCATCAACCGCCTTCTCGGAACGCGCCTGGACCCAGGGCAGCAGGTCGAGTTGCTGGCCCGCGTCGGCATCACGACGATGAGCGCTCAGCCCGGGACGGCGGTCACGGTGGCCGCGGGCACGAAGCCCCTGGTCGTGGACGCTCCGGACGGCGAGGTACTCCTGGCCACCGTCCCGACCTGGCGGCGCGACCTGGCCGTGGAGGCGGACGTGGCGGAGGAGGTGGCCCGGGTCCATGGATATGAACGCGTCCCGGCGATCCTGCCGCACACGCCGATGCCCGGCCATCGGCACGACCCGCTCCGGCTGCGCGACGCGGTCCGGGCCATGTTGGCGGGCGCCGGCCTGACGGAGGCGGTGACCCTCGCCCTGGTGTCGCCGGCCATGGTGGAGCGGTTCCCCGCGCCAGACGTGACGGTCGCGGGCGAGGGCGAGCCCGTCGGCACGCCGATCGTCATCACGAACCCGCTGTCCAGCCAGCACTCGGTCATGCGCCAGAGCGTGATCGGCAGCCTGCTGGAGGTCGTCGCCACCAACGAGCGCCACGGCGCCGAATCGATCGCCGTGTTCGAGATCGGCAAGGGCTATGGACGGCTGGACGGAGAGCGGACCACCGAATGGTGGCGCCTGGGCCTGGCGCTCACGGGCTGGGCGGCGGTCCCGACCTGGGATCAGCCGGGCCGCGCCTTCGACCTCGACGACGCGAAGGGCGTGCTTGAGCTCGTCGCGAGCCGCCTGGGGTTGCCCGCCGTCCGGTACGTCCCGGTCGCCGACGACCTGAACCTGCATCCCGGGCGAGCCGCCCGGGCGACAGCCGGCGCCGGTCTGGCGGCGCACGTCGGGGAGCTTCACCCGCGCACCCGTGACGCGCTGGGACTCCGCGCGGAGCGGATCATCGTGGCGGAGGTGGCCATCGCGGGCCTCGTCGGCGGCGCACCCGCCGTACCGCGCGGGGAGACGCCGTCCCGCTATCCGGACGTGGTCCGGGACATCGCGGTGGTGGTGCCGCAGGTGCGACCAGCGGCGGATGTCGTGGCCGCCGTGGAGCGCCATGGTGGGTCACTGCTGCGGGACGTCGCCCTGTTCGACGTCTACCGTGGGCGACCGCTGGCCGACGGCGAGAAGAGCCTTGCCTACCGGGTGACCTTCCAGGCCCCTGATCGCACGCTCACCGAGGCGGAGGTGGACGCGGCGATGGAGGCGATCACCGCCGGGGTCGCGGCGGACGTCGGGGGTCGTATCCGCACCTGACCGGACCCCACCACCCACCGCGTGCTCGCATGCCTTGCGAGTCCACGACGGGCGCTGCTACCCTTGCGCCCGCCACACGCCGTCCGGCCGTGGTTCGCACCTACGAGAGGGGACACGGTGGACCTCGGGGCGTTCATCAGCGGGATCACGACCGTGGACCTCCTGCTCTTCCTGTACTTTGCCGGCTTCTTCGTGCTCGGCTTCGCGCAGGGCACCATCCGCCGCCTCATCGGCATCGGCTCCATCCTGTTCTCGTTCTACTTCGCGGCGAACGTGGCGGACCCGCTGGGCAGCTTCCTGGGAGCGAACTGGACGCAGTTCCCCAAGCAGTACTCGTTCATGGTGGGGTTCGGCACGATCTTCGTCTCCGCGGCGCTGGCGTTCGCGCTCGTGGCGCAAGGGTTCTACAAGCCCCAGCCGCTGTTCGAGAAGGCGCGCTTCGTGGACGAATTCCTGGGCGGCCTCCTGGGCCTGCTCCAGGGGGCCATCATCCTTGGTGCGGCCATCGTCATCCTGGGCACGTTCTTCCTGATCCCCGG
>JBBEBL010000096.1:25849-28110 GCA_040882345.1 Chloroflexota bacterium | reverse complement strand
TCGTGGAGGTGGAGGCCTACGGCGGGATGGACGACCTCGCGTCCCACGCCCGCTTCGGTCGGACCGGACGCAGTGCGGTGATGTTCGGACCCGCCGGCGTCGCCTACGTGTACCTTGTCTACGGGATGTACGACTGCCTGAACGTGGTGACCGGACCGGATGGCCAGGCCGCGGCCGTGCTCGTGCGCGCCGTTGAACCACTGATCGGCATCGACCGCATGCGGGCGGATCGACTGACCGTCGCCGCGCGGCGACGGGCGGCGCGGACGGCCACGGGAGCCCCGGCCACGATTCGCCGCATCGCCGCCACCCCGGACGAGCGGATCGCCAGCGGCCCCGGGCTGGTTGCGGCGGCTTTCGGGATCGACCGGACATGGACCGGCACGGATCTGTGCGACCCCGGGTCGCCCATGCGCCTGGAGGTGGGCGGCTCCGTCCCCGACAGCACGGTCACGGTCTCGCCCCGCGTCGGGGTGGCCTACGCGGGTCCGGCCTGGGCGGGCCGTGCGTGGCGCTTCGCCGTCGCCGGCCACCCGTCCGTGTCGGGGCCTCGCGGGTAGCCGACGGATGGATGCGCGCTCGCAGGTCCTGCTGGAGTTCCCGCTCATCCGCGAACGACTGGCCGCTGCCACGTCCTTCCCGCCCTCACGACGGCTGGCGGAGGCGCTGGAGCCGTCCGTGGACCCGGTCATCGTGGCCCGCCGCCTGGATGAGACGGACCAGGCCCGCAGCCTGCTGGAAGAGCGCGCGGGCGTGGGCATCGGTGGCGCCCATGACATCGAGCCGTGGGTGGGTCGCGCCGTCCGCGGAGGGCGCCTGGAGCCCGCCCACTTCCTGGAGATCGCGGACACGCTGGACGCCACGGCGCGCCTGGCGACGTCCCTTGCCGACGAGCGTCGGCCGCTGTTGCGGGATCTCGCCCGGGACCTCCATGCGCTGCCGGCTCTGCGCAGCACCCTCGCCCGCAGTTTCGACCCGATGGGGGAGCTGCTGGACACCGCCTCGCCTCGCCTCGGCGGACTCCGGGCTGCGGTGCGTGTCGCCTACGACCGCCTGCGGCGTCGGCTGGACACCCTCGTCGGCGCTGAGCTGGGCACCGCGCTCCAGGAACCCATCGTCACCCTGCGCAACGGCCGCTACGTGGTCCCCGTCAAGTCGGAGGCCCGGGCCAGGGTCAAGGGCATCGTCCACGACGCGTCGGGGAGCGGCCAGACCCTGTTCATCGAGCCGCTCGTGGCCGTCGAGTTGGGCAACGCCTGGCGGGAGGCGCAGGTCGCCGAGGCCGAGGAGGTCGCCCGGATCCTGGACGAGTTGTCCGCGTTCGTGGCAGCCAACGCTCCGGCCCTGCGCGAGACCCTGGATGCGCTCGCCCGGTTCGACCTGTGGGCCGCCAGGGCGACGCTGGCCGCGGACATGGACGGGACCCGGGCCGAGACCGCCGATCGGCCGGAAGCCATCCTGCTCTCGGCCCGACACCCAGGGCTGGCCGGGCGGGTCGTGCCCATCGACATCCGCATCGGTGACGGCTACACCGCGCTGGTCGTGACCGGTCCCAACACCGGCGGCAAGACGGTGACCCTGCGCACGCTCGGGCTGCTCAGCCTCATGCACCAGGCAGGGCTCCACGTGCCGGCAGCGCCAGGAAGCCGGTTGCCGATCTGGACGGACGTCTTTGCCGATATCGGTGACGAGCAGTCGATCGCGCAGTCGCTGTCCACGTTCTCCGGACACCTGCGGCGGATCACGGCGATCGTGGATTCGGCGGGACCCGGCACGCTGGTCCTTCTCGACGAGCTCGGCGCGGGAACGGATCCCACGGAGGGCTCCGCGCTTGCCCAGGCCCTCCTGGATCACTTCATCCGGGCCGGCGCGATCGTGGCGGCGACCACGCACTACGCGGAGCTCAAGGCCTACGCGCACACCACGGTTGCGGCCCGCAACGCCGCCGTGGAGTTCGACCTTGACACCCTCTCGCCCACCTACCGGCTGACCATCGGCCTGCCCGGCGGGAGCCAGGCCTTCGCCATCGCGGAGCGCCTTGGCCTGCCGGGCGAGATCGTCGCCGACGCGCGGTCACGACTGACGGAAGCCCAGCGCTCGTTCGAGGCCACGCTGGCGTCCATCCGCGCCACGGAGGGCGAGACGAGCGAGGCCCTGGAGCGCGCCCGGATCGCCGAGACGAGAGCGACGGATGCCCTGCGAGCGGCGCTGGAGGAGCGTCGTCGGGCTCGTCGGGAACGCGACGAGGCGGTGCGCGCGGC
>JBBEBL010000096.1:0-25749 GCA_040882345.1 Chloroflexota bacterium | reverse complement strand
TCGCGGCTACGGGGCCGGCCGATGGGAATAGGCCGGTGGTGCAGGTGTCCCGCCCGCGTTCCGTGGCTTCGTCGCTGGACCTGCGGGGTGCCCGGGTCGAGGAGGCCCTGGAGGCCCTGGACCGCTACGTGGACGATGCGTCGCTGGCCGGGCTGCCCTCGGTCACGATCATCCATGGCATGGGCACGGGCGCCCTCCGTGACGCCGTCCGGTCGGAGGCGGCCGGCCATCCATTGGTCAAGTCCGTGCGCGCGGGAGAACGCGGTGAGGGCGGCGACGGTGCGACGATCGTGACCTTCTGAGGCGGGCGCGGGGGTCACCCGCGGCGGTCAGGGTCTGGGGGACTTCGTCGGCTTGGGGCTGGGGCGTGTCACGCCGCCGCCACCACCGCCGCCCGGCGGCCCATCCGGATCCAGTGTCGGCGTGGGGCAGGGGATCGGGGTCGGGGCCGGGATGCCATCGGACGGGTCGGGATCCGGGAACTCCACGCCGCACGGCGGAGGTGCCAGCGGGCAGGTGGCGGTCGGCGCGAATGGCGCTCCCCACGTTCGTCCATAGGGTGCGAACGCATTGTTGTAGAAGTACGAAGTCCGGGTCCCCTTGGAGGTGCCGCGGACGCCCGTGCCCTTGGCAGCGCGAGCGGCCCAGTTCTTGTTCGCCTTCTGCCAGTTGGGCCAGTTGCTTTCGACTTCCGAGAGGTCGAAGAAGCCACGGGTCACCTTGGGGCCGACGCAGCCGTCCTGCCACAGCAGGCCGGATGCCTCATCGATCTCCCTGGCGACCCTGATCGTCTCGCGCTCCGTGGGCTCCGTGCCGGGGATGAACAGCTCCTTGACGGTCTTGGTCGTGAACGGCCCGGGCTTGAGTCCGGTGAACGCGTCCACGGTCGCCGTCTTGAGCCCGTCCGGCGCCGAGAACGACGCGATCGGCATGTCCTTGCTGACCGCGGCCATGATGGCGGACCAGAGGGGCGCGGACGAGTCCAGCGACAGACTGCCCTTGTTCGGATCGTTGTTGCTGTTGCCCATCCAGACCCCCACGACCAGCGCGGGTGCCGCCTTGTCCTTGGGTGGCGCGAGGTAGCCGTAGGCGTGCACGTCGACGTTGTTGCTCGTCGTGCCGGTCTTGTACGCGGCCGGCCGACGCTTGCCGTCCTCGTAGACGGCCCAGTCCGCCCAGTACGGGTTGATCTTGGGATCCGTGTTGCCCGCGAGGATGTCCGTGATGATGTACGCCGCCTGCCGGGATGCGACCTGCTCGCCCTCCCGCTTCGTCGTGTCCAGTGGCCAGACGGGCTTCCCGTCCTCGTCCGTGATGGACAGGATGGTCTGGCGGTCCATCCTGACCCCGCCGTTCGCGATGGTGGCGTAGGCCGTGACCATGTCGATCGGGTGGGTCTCCAGGGTCCCGATGCCCATGGAGGTGACCGCGACCCTCGACGGCTCGAAGGCGAGGCCGAAGTCCTGTGATCGCTCGAAGACCCGGTCAAGGCCGCTGATGAGCGTGGCCTTGATGGCGGGGATGTTCAACGAGAACTGGAGCGCGCTGCGGAGGCGGACGGGACCGCGTTCCAGTTTGTCCGCCTGGGTCGGCATGAACTTCCCGCCGAAATCCGTGGTGACGTCCATGAACATCGTGCTGGCGGTGTACGCGCCATCATCTATCCCCACCAGATAGTCGATGGGCTTGATTGATGATCCGGGCTGGCGCCACCCATCCGCCAGGACATCGAACTGCGGCTGGAACTTCTTGGTGCCCTTGGATGTGTAACTCGCCGAACCCACGTA
This sequence comes from Chloroflexota bacterium, assembly GCA_040882345.1. Lineage (GTDB taxonomy): Bacteria > Chloroflexota > Limnocylindria > Limnocylindrales > CSP1-4 > SPCO01. The sequence goes on along the minus strand of JBBEBL010000096.1, from coordinate 23,962 downwards.
GGCGAGCACCTCGCCGGTCCGGTAGTCCATCACCGCGGCGGCCGCGTTGTGGATGTTCTTGCCCCGGAGGTTGAGCATCCAGTCCCAGTGGCGCTTGGGGATCTTGCGCGACTCCAGGACGGCCCGCGTATCCTTGGCATGCGGCGCCCGCGCGGCCGCGTATACGTAGCGCTCGGTGGTCTTCTGCATCTCCCAGTCAAGGGTCGTCGTCACCCGATACCCGCCGGTGTCCACCTCCTTGCAATCGGTGGGGTCGTCCGGACAGAGGATCTCAGCGAGCGCCTTGCGGACCTGCCACACGAACTGCGGGGCCCTCCACGTCGCGGAGACCTGCTCCTTGATGATGACCCGCTCGCGCTTGGCGGCGTCGTACTCGGCCACCGTGTGCTTGTCGCCGGTGAGCGGGCTGCGCGTCTTCATCAGGTCCAGGATGTAGTTGCGGCGCAGGACGACTTCGCTCGTCGGCGGCACCTCCAGCTGGATCGTGGGGCACTCATCGCCCTCGTCGACCGGCTCCAGGCAGATCTCCTGGGCACTGCGAAGCAGGTCGAACTTGGTCGGCGACTGCGGGATCGCGGCGATGATCGCGTGCTGGGCCAGGGTCAGGTCTTTCAGTTCCTTGCCGAAGTAGCCCTTGGCCGCGGCCTTGATCCCGTACGAGTTGTTGCCGTAGAAGTTCTGGTTCAGGTAGGCGGTGATGATCTCCTGTTTGCCCGTGTCCCCCGGGTACGCCTGGGTGAGGCGGATGGACTGGATGATCTCGCGGAACTTGCGGTCGTACGTGGAGCCCTCGAACGCCTCCGCTGGCAGGAGCCGGGCGCGGACCAGCTGCTGGGTGATCGTGGAGGCGCCGCGGGGGCGGCCGGAGACCGTGTCCAGGCCGGCGCTGATGATGCCGAGCGGGTCGAAGCCGGCGTTGACCCAGAAGTCCTTGTCCTCGATCGCCGTCGTCGCGTCCAGCATCTCGCCCGGGATGTCGGCGAACGCCACGACCTCGCGCTTGAGCGTGCCCAGTCGCGCCAGCTCCACCTGTCCGGTGCGGTCGTAGACGAGCGTCTGCTGGTCGAAGTCCAGGTTCGCGAGCGCCTCCTCCGGGTCCGGCAGGCCCTGCGCGTAGTAGTTGTACGCGGCGACCGTGAACAGCGCTCCGGTCCCGGCCGTGACCATGGCGAGCAGGACCACGATGATCGGGATGGCGATGAGGATCCGGCGGATGATGGCCCCGCCCTGACCTTGTGGTCGGCGTTGCATGGCGCGCCGATGGCGCTGCCGACGCGCGAGAGTGGTCTGCATCTAGGTCCGCACGATAGCATAGGGTCCGTGAACGAACGTTCGTCGGCGGCCTCCCGGTTCGTGACGGCTCGCGCGGCCGCCCTGTGACGGACGACGCTCCCTCGAAGGTCGGATCCGGCCTCCTGGCGGAGCTCGAGTGGCGAGGGATCCTGCAGACGATCACGCCGGGGCTGTCCGCGAGACTGGCCAGCGGATCGCCGATCGCTGGCTACAACGGGTTCGACCCGTCCGGAGCGTCGCTCCACGTGGGACACCTCATCCCGATCTTCGGGCTGCTCCGGTTGCAGCGCCACGGCGGCCGTCCGGTGGCGCTCGTGGGCGGGGGGACGGGGATGATCGGCGATCCGTCCGGTCGGTCAGCGGAGCGGAACCTGCTGGACCGCGCGACCCTGGAGGCCAACGTCGCCGCCCTGCGCGGCCAGCTGGAGCGGTTCCTGGATTTCGCGCCCGGGTCCGGTGGTGCCGTGATGGTCAACAACCTGGACTGGCTGGGCGAGCTGTCGCTGATCGACTTCCTGCGCGACACGGGCAAGCACTTCACTGTCCCGTACATGCTCGCCAAGGACTCCGTCCAGACCCGCCTGGAGCGCGGGTTGTCGTTCACGGAGTTCAGCTACATGCTCCTGCAGGCCCACGACTTCTGGCACCTCCACCGGACCATGGGGGTGGAGCTGCAGATGGGCGGCGCCGACCAGTGGGGCAACATCACGGCCGGTCTCGAGCTGATCCGGCGCACGGCCGGCGTGGGCGAGGAGGCCGCCGACCAGCCGGCGCACGGGCTCGCCTACAAGCTGCTGCTCTCGCCCTCCGGGACGAAGTTCGGGAAATCCGAATCCGGGGAATCCGTCTGGCTGGACGCGGAGCGCACCACGCCGTTCGCCTTCTACCAGTACTGGCTCAACACGGACGACCGGGACGTGGGCACCTACCTGCGCTGGTTCACGGAGCTCTCGCGTGACGAGATCGAGGCCCTGGACGCGGAGGTGACTGCCCGGCCGGAGGGTAGAGCCGCGCAGCGGGCCCTGGCGCGCGACATCACGGCCCGGACCCATGGCGACGCGGCCCTGGCCGCCGCGCTGCGCGATTCGGAGGCGCTGTTCGCGGCTGGGGGCCTGGAGGACCCGGCCGTCCTGGCGTCCCTCCACGCCTCCACCGGCGGGTTCACGTTCACCACGGACGCGTTGGCGGCGGGGGCCGCGGTCATGCTCTCGGACAGCGGCCTGTTCACGTCGCGCGGCGAAGCGCGCCGGATGATCGCCGGTGGCGGCCTGACGATCAACGGGGAGCGGATCACGGATGCGGCCGCCGTCCCGGCCCCCATCGCCGGGGAGTGGCTGGACGTGCGCATCGGCAAGCGCCGTCGCGAGATCGGTCGGAAGGTCGGGCCGTAGGTCCGGCCGTCAGTCCTGGTGGCGTGCCCGAAGCACGCTGATGACCTCCGTCGGCGCCAGGTCGCGTTCCGCGAGCAGGACCAGGGCGTGGTACAGCAGGTCAGCCACCTCGCCGGCGAGGGCCGCGCGGGTCGAGTCCGTGGACGCCACGGCGTCGTCCTTGGCGGCCATCAGGACCTCCGTCGCCTCCTCGGCGACCTTGCGTCCCGCCGCGTCCACGCCGCCGTCCAGGAGGGACGTGGTGTACGAGCCGGCGGGACGCTCGGCCGCTCGTGTCGAGATCGTCGCCCAGAGTGCCTCCAGCCACGCGAACCCTTGCGTCCGGGGCTCGCCGGGCGCGCCGTCCGGGTCGAAGCACGAGCGCGTCCCGCGATGGCAGGTGGGACCGGCAGGATCGACGCTGACGAGCAGCGCGTCCCCGTCGCAGTCCAGCGCGATTGACCGCAGCTGCAGCACGTTGCCGGAGGTCTCGCCCTTGCGCCACAGGCGGCCACGCGAGCGGCTGTGGAAGTGCACCTGGCCGGTCTCGAGGGTCGCGGCCAGGGCCTCGGCATCCATGTAGGCGACCATCAGCACCCGCCCGTCCGTGGCATCCTGGACGACCGCCGGCACGAGCCCGTCCGCCGCGAACGCCACGGACCGGTTCATGCCGCGACCTCCGGCACGAGGCGGACCGGGATCCCGGCTCGGGCCATGGCGGCCTTGACCTCCGCGATGGCGTGGATCCGTCGATGGAAGATGGAGGCGGCGAGGACGGCGTCCGCGCCGCCGTCGAGGACCGCGGCCACGAAGTCCTCCGGCCCGGCGGCGCCGCCCGACGCGATGACCGGGACCTCCACGCGCTCGGTGATGGCTCGCAGCAACTCCACGTCGAATCCGCTACCCGTGCCGTCGCGGTCGATGGACGTGACCAGCAGCTCGCCGGCGCCAAGGTCGGCGACGCGGATCGCCCATTCGACCGCGTCGAGGCCGGTCGCCTCGCGGCCACCCTTGACCACGACCTCCCAGTCGAGTCCGCCATCCGCCCTTGGTCGGCGCAGCGCGTCGATGGCGACGACCACCGCCTGGCGCCCAAACCGCGTGGCACACCGACGAACGAGCGCCGGATCGGCGACCGCGGCCGTGTTGAGCGAGACCTTGTCGGCTCCGGCACGGAGGACGTCGCGCATCTCGACGACGGTCCGCACGCCGCCGCCGACGGTCAGGGGGATGAACGCCCGGCGAGCGGTCCGCTCGACGATGTCCAGCAGCGTACCCCGGCGCTCCGGGGCGGCCGTGATATCCAGAAAGACCAGTTCGTCGGCGCCTTCCTGGGCATAGCGCTCGGCGAGCTCCGGTGGGTCGCCTTCGTCCGTGAGATCCACGAAGCGCGTGCCCTTCACCACCCGTCCATTCGCGACGTCAAGGCACGGGATGACCCGGCGGCGCAGCATCAGGCGGCGATCCGGGCGGCCGCCGCGAGGTCCACGAAGTTGGCCAGCAGCTGAAGGCCGTCGTCACCGCTCCGTTCCGGATGGAACTGCACGCCGAGCAGCGGCCCGCGCGCGATCGCCGAGACGAACGGACGGCCGTGCCCGGTCGTGGCCACGATCAGCCGGTCGTCGGTCGGAGCCGCGACGTACGAGTGGACGAAATAGAAGTCGGCCCCGTCGGCGATGCCGGTGAACAGGGCGTGATCGCGCCGCCGCTCGACCTGGTTCCAGCCGATGTGCGGCAGCGTCGGCGCGTCCTCCAGGCGCACGGTGCGACCGGTGAGGACCCCGAGCGTGCGCGCCCCGTCCTCGTCACTCCCGTCGAAGAGCAGCTGCAGGCCAAGGCAGATCCCAAGGTACGGCCGGTCGTCGGCGATCCAGTCGCGAATGGGTGCGACCAGCCCGCGGCGCTCCAGTCGGGACATCGCCGGAGCCGCCGCGCCGACCCCCGGCACGACCAGCGCGTCCGCGTCGCGGATCGCCGCACCCTCGCGCGCGATCGACACCCGGGCACCGATCCGCGTGAATGCCTGCTGGATGCTCACGAGGTTGCCCGCGCCGTAGTCCACGACGGCCACGCGTACGGGTGACGTCACCCCAGCGACCCCTTGGTGGACGCCACACCCGACCGGCGCGGATCCGGCTCACAGGCGATACGGAGCGCCCGCGCGAAGGCCTTGAAGGCGGCCTCGGCGAGGTGATGGTCATTGCGCCCTGTCCCACGCAGATGGAGCGTTGCGCCGGAGGTTCGCGCGAAGGACTCCAACGCATGCTCGATGAGCTGGAGGGGCAGCGCACCCACCCGCTCGCCGCGGAACGGGAGGTCGATGACCGCGTACGGGCGGCCCCCGATGTCCATGACCGCCGTCGCGATGGACTCATCCATCGGCACGGCCGCGTCACCGAACCGCCGGATCCCGGCACGGTCGCCGAGCGCCTCGGCGAAGGCCGCGCCCACGACCAGGGCGACGTCCTCCACCGTGTGGTGCTCGTCGACCTCCAGGTCGCCCGTGGCCTTGATGGTCAGGTCGAATAGCCCGTGGTGCGCGAACGACGTCAGGAGGTGGTCGTAGAAGCCGACGCCCGTCGAGATGGTCGACGCCCCCGAACCATCGATGTCCAGGGTGACCGAGATCTCGGTCTCCCGGGTGCGGCGGGTGAGGCTCACGCGGCGGCCGGTCCGGTCCTGGACCTCGACCGCGCCGAGGGGGGTCGTCATGTCGTCTCCTCCGGTGGCAGGTCGATGTCGCGAGCGGCGGCGATCAGCCGGTCATCCTCCCCGTCCGCGCGGACGGTCAGGCGCAGGTGGTCGGCGAGGGGATGCGTGGCCGGGAACGTGCGCGGCACGAGTCCGCGCCGCAGCAGGCCCTCCGCAGCCGCGGCGGCCCGCTCCACGGAACCGAAGTCCACGAGCACGAAGTTCGTCACGGACGGGCCCGGGCGCCACCCGATCCCCGCCAGGCCCGCTCGCAGCCGCTCGCGTTCGCGTTCGACGCGGGCCACGTTCGCGGCAGCGATCGTCGGGTCCAGGAGGGCCTCAGTGACGATCGTGACGGAGACGGTGGAGACGGAACCGGGCGGCCGCACGGGGTTGAGCCGGGCGACGACGTCCGGCCGGGCGACGGCGAACCCGACGCGCAGCCCGGCGAGCGCGTATGCCTTGCTGGCGGTGCGCACGACGATGAGGTTCCCGAAACGGAGCCGCAGGTCCACAAGGGAGCGGTCCACGAACTCGGCGTACGCCTCGTCCAGGACGACCATCGCCGGTGATCGGCCCGCGGCCGCGGCGTCCGCCGCGATCCCGCCGAGGAGGTCCGCTATGGCGCCCTCCGGCTCCGGCAGCGCGGTCGGGTTGTTGGGGTTGCACAGCCACACGACCTGCGCATCGGCGACGGCGGCCCGGACGGCATCGACGTCCATCGCATAGCCGGCGTCCGGCCCCTGCCGAGGCACGGCCACCGCCCGGGCGCCGCGCTGTTCCGTGATGACCCGGTACATCGCGTAGCTCGGCACGGGGATGACCGCGGCGCCGCCAGCCGGGAGGTAGACCTTGCCGATGATGTCGAGGATCTCATCCGCACCCGCGCCCACGACGAGCTCGTCCGTGCCGACGCCGTAGCGTGCGGCGGCCGCTTCGACGAGGCGCCGATAGTCGGATGGCGGGTACTCGGACAGCGGGGTCTCGAACCGGCCGGCCTCCAGCAGGCGAGCGACCATCGCCGGAGGTGCGGGGGACGTGTTGAGGTCGAAGCGGACGACCTGCTCTGGCGGGATGCCGTAGCGGGCCGACACCTCCTCGTCGGTCGCCTCCCAGCTATAGGAGGCAGGACCGTCCGGCGGCGTGAAGGTCACCGGGGTCGGGCTCATCGGGTCGGCTCCTCGTCCGTGTCGAAGCGGCGGACGACGGCATCGCGGTGGGCCGTCAGGCCTTCTACCTCCGCGAGGGTGGCGACCGTGTCGGCGAGGCTCAGCAGGCCCTCGCGGGTGATCCGCTGGACCTGCACGAACTTTCCGTAGCTCTCGACCGCCAGGCCGCCAGAGGAGCGCGCCAGCCCACCGGTCGGCAGGACGTGGTTGGCGCCAGTCGCGTAGTCGCCGGCGGATTCCGGCGCCCACGGCCCAACGAACAGCGACCCGGCGTTGTGGATCCGTGCCACCACGTCCTCCAGGGGCTCCACGTCCACGGAACAGTGCTCCGGGCCGTAGTCGTTGGTGAAGTCGATCGCCGCCGCGAGATCCGGCGCCAGGACGATCCGGCCGTGCTCCCCGAGCGACCGCAGCAGGATCGCACGTCGTGGCGCACCCGCAAGCAGGTCCTCCACGTGCCGTTCGACGGCATCGGCGAAGGCGGCGTCCGTCGTGACGAGGATGGCCGGCGAGTCCGGGCCGTGCTCCGCCTGGGTGATGAGGTCCATGGCGACGCGGCGGGCATCCGCAGGTGGGGCCGCGAGCACGAGCCCCTCCGACGGCCCGGCGGGCAGGTCGATGCCGACCTCGCCACAGACCTCGATCTTCGCCGCGGTCACCCACGCGTTGCCCGGGCCGACGATCCGGTCCACGGGCTCGATCCCGGCCTCCGGCAGGCCGTACGTCAGCGCTCCGATGGCCTGGGCGCCGCCGGCAACGATCATGGTGTTCACGTCCAGCAACCCGGCGGCGCCCAGCAGGACCGGGTGCACGTTGCCATCGCGGTCCGCCGGCGTCGCGACGACCACCCGGGGTACACCCGCGACGCGGGCCGGGACGACGGTCATGACCAGCGAGCTCGGATAGGGTGCCGATCCGCCGGGGACGTACGCCCCCACGCTGGCCAGCGGCGACCATCGGCGCTCGATCTCCACGCCCGGCGTGATGAGGGTGGTCGTGGATACCGGCCGCTGCGTCCTGGCAAAGCGCTCCACGTTGGCGATCGCCGCGTCCAGCGCCCGGCGCACGGTCGGTGCCAGGGCATCGCGCGCGGCCGCGAGCTCCGCCGCGCCGATGACGAGGCTCCCATCCGCACGGCCGCCGCCCACGCGAGCATTGGCGTCGCGGACGGCGGCATCCCCACCGTCGCGGACGTCGGCCAGGGTGACGCGAGCGGTGTCCCGCACGGCAGGATCCGGCACCGCGCCGCGGCGGACCAGGTCGCGACGATGCGCCATGGCTTCAGGGTCGCCGCCCGCCGCCGCCGCCAGGTCAAGGCGCCGGAACCGGAGCGAGGCCGGAGACGTGATGGTGCTCACGGGACGATCTTCTCGATCGGCAGGACGAGGATCCCGGACGCTCCAGCCGCCTTCAGCCGCGGCAGGAGGCCCCACACATCGTCCGCGCCGACGACGGTATGCACCGCGACCATACCCTCGTGGGCCAGCGGGATGATGGTCGGCGATTCGAGGGCCGGCAGCAGCGCCTCGAGCTCGGGAAGGTGAGTCGCGGGTGCGTTCATCATCAGGTACTTGCGTCCCCGCGCGGCGATGACCGCGCTGAGCATCGTGTCGATGGCGGCGAGGTCAGCCGCGCGTTCGCGCTGTGATGTGGGGTTCGCGACCAGGATCGCCTCACTGGCCAGGACGTCGCCGACCTGGCGCAGGCCGTTCATGACCAGCGTGGAGCCGGTGGACACGAGATCCACGATCCCCTCGGCCAGGCCCAGGCGTGGCGCGACCTCGACCGCCCCGGAGATGGGCACGATCGAGACCTCGATGCCCTCTGTCGCGAAGAAGCGACGAGCCGTGTTCGGGTGCGCCGTCGCGACGCGCAGGCCGCCAAGGTCGTCAACCGTCCGGACCGGGCTGTCGTTGGGAACCGCCGCCGCGAGCCGGCAGCGGCCGTAGCCCAGGTCACGGATCCGGGGCAGGTCGACGCCGGTCTCGGTCAGCAGATCGATGCCGGTGATGCCGAGGTCGGCGACGCCGTCGCCGACGAACTCGATGATGTCGTTGGTGCGGACGAACAGGATGTCCAGGTCGAAGTTCTGGACGCGCGACACGAGGCTCCGGTCGTGCTCTTCGAACACGAGCCCGGCGTCATGCAGGAGGCGCAGGGTCGGCTCCACCATCCGCCCCTTGTTCGGGACGGCGAGGCGCAGGCGCTCGGTCATCGTCCGCCTGCCCGCCCGAGCTTGTCCAGCATCCCCTGGTAGCCACCCTCTCCGTGATGGAGCCACGACGCGATCCGGGTGATCGTGGCGGTGCTCGCCCCGGTGAGGCGCGAGATCTCCGCGTAGTGCTTGCCTTCGTGCAGCAGGCGCACCACCGCCCAGCGCTGGGCCATGTCGCGCAGCTCGTTGAGCGTGCACAGGTCGCGGAAGAAGCGCTCCGTCTCGTCGCGCGAATCGAGCGCGAGGATCGCATCGAAGAGTGCCTCTGCGTCCGGCGTTCGCCAGTCCTGGGCCATGCCTCGTATCCCCTCGTGGTGCCGTGCTATCGTAGTAGCGTGCTAAAACGCTACCACGATGAGGCGAGGGTGACAAGCGACTTCCAGATCCTGCCCGCGATCGACCTGCGTGGTGGACGCGTGGTCCGCCTTGAACAGGGGGACTTCGCCCGCGAGACGGCATTCTCGGACGATCCGGTGGCGGTCGCCGTCGAGTTCGCCGACGCCGGCGCACGGTGGCTCCACGTGGTGGATCTGGATGCCGCCCGCGACGGTGCATCGTCGAACGGCGAGGTCATCGAGGCGATCGTCCGCGCGGTGGGGACGCGTCTTGCGGTCGAGGTCGCCGGCGGACTTCGGTCCGCCAGCGCGGTGGCGGATGCGCTCGCGACCGGGGCGAGCCGGGCCGTCATCGGGACCGCGGCCATCGCGGATCCCGCGTTCGCCGGCGGGCTCATCGCCGCCCATGGTCCGGACCGGATCGCGGTGGCGCTGGACGTGCGGGACGGGCTCGCCCGCGGCCACGGCTGGCAGGACGGAGCCCGCGGCGTCCCCGTGGATGCCGCGCTGGAGGCCCTCGCCGGTGCCGGGGTCCGGATCTTCGAGGTCACGGCCATCGACCGCGACGGCACCCATGCCGGGCCCGATCTCGACCTCTACGAGCGACTGACGGCCTACCGACGGGGCGCGATCATCGCCTCGGCCGGGATCTCGAGCGAAGGGGACATCGCGGCCGTGCGAACGATCGGCTGTGCGGGGGCCATCATCGGCCGCGCCCTGTACGACGGTCGCCTGCGTCTGGAGGACGCGCTGGAGGCCTGAGCCCGCGCGTCAGGCTGACCACGGGAGGGTCAGGGTCAGTGGCCGCCGCCGTGACCGCCGGCCGCCTCGACCGCCTTGCGGTGCTCCTGGATGACCTTCTCGGCGATGTGGGCGGGGACGTCCTCGTAGTGATCCAGCGTCGCCGTGAACGAGCCGCGGCCCTGGGCCAGCGATCGAAGCTCCGTCGCATACGAGAACAGCTCTGCCTGCGGGACGTTCGCGGTGATGACCTGCATGCCGTCGCGGGAGTCCATGCCCAGCAATCGGCCGCGCCGCCCGTTCAGATCGCGGTTGACTTCGCCCATGTAGGCGTCCGGGATGCGGATCTCGACGACCATGATCGGCTCCAGGAGTGCGGGTTTCGCCTGCTGGACGCCGTCCTTGAGGGCCATGGACGCCGCGATCTTGAACGACAGCTCATTGGAGTCCACCGGGTGGAACGATCCGTCGTAGAGCGTGGCCCTGAAGTCGGACAGGGGGTAGCCGGCGAGGACGCCCTCTGCCGCCGCCTCGCGGATGCCCTTCTCGACGCCGGCGAAGAAGCCCTTGGGGACCGCTCCGCCCACGACACGCTCGTCGAAGACGACCCCGCCGTCAGGATTGGGTTCCAGCTCCAGCCAGACATCCCCGAACATGCCGTGCCCGCCGGTCTGCTTCTTGTAGCGTCCGTGGACCTTGGTCGTGCCGCGGATGGTCTCCTTGTACGGGACCCGTGGGGTGTGGGTCGCGACCGCGGCACCGAACTTGCGCTTGAGCCGCTCGATGATGACCGCCGTGTGGGCCTCGCCCATCGTGACCAGGACCTGCTCACCGAGCGACGTTCGCTCCAGGCGGACAGTGGGCTCCTCCTCCAGCATCCGCTGGAGGGCGGGCCCCATCTTGTCGAGGTCGCCCTTGGAGACGGGCTCGATGCCCACGACCAGCGATGGGGCGGGGAAGTCGAGGGCAGGCAGTCGGAACCCGTGCTCCTTGGAGGACAGGGTGTCGCCGGTCTCCGTCACGCCAAGCTTGGCGACCGCGCCGATCTCACCGGCCTTGAGCTCGCCGATGGGCTCCTGCTCCTTGCCGTGGAGCAGCAGGAGCTGGCCGATGCGCTCGTCCTCGTCGCGCGCCGTATTCCACGCGTGGGCCTGCGACCGCAGCGTCCCGGACAGGACGCGCAGGTAGGTCAGGCGGCCGACGAACGGATCCGCGGTCGTCTTGAAGACGCGAACCAGGAGCGGTCCGTTTTCGTCCGGGGCGACCTCGACCGTCGCGCCGGAGCGGTCCGTCACCCGGGCCGGGGGCTCGTCCGCCGGCGACGGCAGGTAGCGGACGATGGCGTCCAGCAGACCCCGAAGCTCGATCCCCTTGGCTGCCGAGCCGACGAGGACCGGGGCGAGGACGCTGTCCTTGACGCCCTTGCGCAGGCAGATCTCCAGCTCCTGGTCGGAGATCTCGGCCCCGTCGAGGTACTTGACCATGACCTCGTCGTCCGCCTCCGACGCGGCCTCCAGGAGCTGGTCCCGACGGCGGGCCACCTCGTCCGCCAGGTCGTCCGGGATGGGGATCTCCACCTCGTCGTGGCCGTCCCAGCGGTATGCCTTGCGATGGACGAGATCCACGTAGCCGGAGAAGGAGTCGGCCGCGCCGATGGCCAGCTGGATGGCGGCGATCTTGTTCCCGAAGGCGGCCCGCAGCGCGTCCAGCGCGGCCGTGGGGTCGGCGTTCTCGCGGTCGCACTTGTTGATCAGGAAGCAGGTCGCGGTGTTGGTGGTCCGGGCCAGGGCGACCGCCTGTTCGAGGCCGGCCTCCACGCCGGCGGAGGCATCCATGACCAGGATCGCGCCGTCCGTGGCATCGAAGCCCTGGACCACCTCCGCGACGAAGTCCGGGTAGCCGGGCGTGTCCACGAGCGAGATGCGCGTGCCGTCGTACTCGAACGTGCCGACCGCGAGGCTCAGGGTCTCGCGCCGCTTCTGCTCCTCCGGCTCGAAGTCCAGGTGGGCGGTCCCGTCGTCCACTCGGCCGAGTCGCGGGATGGCTCCGGCCTTGAACAGGAGCTGCTCCGCCAGCGTCGTCTTGCCCGCGCCGGCGTGGCCGGCCAGCACGACGCTGCGAAGGTGGGGGAGGTCGACGGTCTTCATCGTCATCGGGTCAGACGATCCTCCAGTGCGGGGTTGCGACCGGGTCGTGGGCGAGCGTTCGGGGCGGTCCATCCATGATAGTCGGCTATACTCCGGCCCGCGATGTCAGGTCATAGCAAGTGGTCCACGATCAAGCGCCAGAAGGGCGTCACGGACGCCAAGCGCGGCGCGCTGTTCACGAAGGTCGCGCGGGAGATCTCCGTGGCGGCTCGGCAGGGTGGCGGCGACCCGGACGCCAACTACCGGTTGCGCCTGGCGGTCGAGAAGGCGCGCTCGGTCAACATGCCGTCCGACAACATCAAGCGGACGATCGACAAGGCGACCGGCGGTGGCGAGGCGGAGCAGTACGAGGAGATCGTCTACGAGGGCTATGGTCCGGGCGGTGTCGCGGTCCTCGTGGAGGCGCAGACGGACAACCGCAATCGCACGGCGGCTGAGGTCCGGTCCATGTTCGTCAAGTCCGGGGGCCAGCTCGCCGGCAGCGGTGCGGTGGCCTGGCAGTTCGAGCCGCGCGGCCTGATCAGCGTCCCGCGGACCGCTGGGCTGGATGCCGACGAGGTCGCCTTGACCGCCATCGATGCCGGGGCGGAGGACGTGGACACGGACTCCGACGAAACCATAGAGGTGTATACCTCGCCCGCCGACCTCGAGACGGTACGGCAGGCGTTGGAGTCGGCAGGCGTCCCGGTCGAATCCGCCGAGTCCACCATGATCGCGAAGCAGACCGTGGAACTGGACGCGTCCAGGGCCCGCCAGGCCCTGCGCCTCGTGGAACTCCTGGAGGACCTCGACGACGTGTCGCGGGTGACCGCCAACTTCGACATCCCCGAGGAAGTCTTCGCGGAGGTCGCCGGGTGATCGTCCTGGGGATAGATCCCGGGACCGCGGCGCTGGGATACGGGATCGTGGACGCGGTCGCGGGCCGCGTCCGCGAAGTGGACCACGGCTGCCTGGAGACCTCGCCGGACGTCTCGCTCCCCGAGCGGCTCCTGGCCATCCACGCCCTGGTGGACGAGCTCATCGCCTCGCACCAGCCGGAGGTCGTCGCCGTGGAGCGGCTGTTCTTCTCGCGGAACGTCCAGACGGCGTTCGGGGTGGGCCAGGCCCGTGGCGTGGTCCTGCTGGCCGCGGCCCAACACGGGGTGCCCGTGCGCGAGGCGACGCCGAGCGAGGTCAAGTCGGCGATCGCGGGCTACGGGGCCGCGGACAAGGAGCAGGTCCAGCGCATGGTCCAGATGGTCCTCGGGATGGCTGAGCGGCCTCGGCCGGACGACGCAGCGGACGCCCTGGCCATCGCCGTCTGGGCGGCCAATACCCAGCACGTGATCGGCGCCGCCACAGCGGCCGTGGTGGATCGCGCGGCGATCGCCCCCATCACCCGCGGCGCCAACGGCTACGAACGAGCCGTGCGCGAGGCGCTCGTCCGCGAGAAGGCCGCCGAACGGGATCACAAGCGCGCCGCCAAGCGCAACGCGTCGTAGGCGCCCGATGATCGCCTCCGTGGATGGCGTGGTCGGGGCGATCAGCGCCGACGCCCTCGTCCTGGAGGTGGGTGGGATCGGCTACCGCGTCTTTGCCGCGCCGGCCATCCTCTCGACGGCCACGGCCGGTGGGCGGCTCAAGCTCCACACCTACCATCTGGTGCGCGAGGACCAGCAGGCGCTGTACGGCTTCCGGACAGCGGAGGAGCTCGGGTTCTTCAACCTCCTCCTCACGGTGAACGGTGTCGGCCCGAAGGTGGCCCTCGCGATCGTCGGTTCCCGGCCTCCAGCCGACCTGCAGCTCGCGATCATGACCGGCGACCAGGCCGTCCTCGTGGCCATCCCCGGGATCGGCAAGCGGCTCGCCGAGCGGGTCATCTTCGAACTCAAGGAGAAGGTGGCGGCCGCGGGCGTGGCGGCCGCGGGGAGCGTCGGCGGCCTGGGCGCGGCCGAGGGCGAGGTCGTGGCGGCTCTGCAGGCGCTGGGCTACTCGCTGGGTGAAGCCCGTGACGCGTCGCGAGCCGCGCTCGCCGACTCCGCGATCGGCGGGACCCTTGAGGATCGGGTCAAGGCGGCCCTGCGCACGCTGCTGCGCGACTGACGGATCAGATCGCGACGGCGGTCCCGGAAACTCGGATGCCCGGTTCGTCCGGGACGATGGAGACGCGGAGCAGACTCGGACGGCCCATCTCCACGCCCTGCACGATCTCGAACGACGCGGGTGCCGTGATCTCACCTCGGTCCCGGAGATACGCGCCCAGGGCGGCCGCAGCAGCTCCGGTCGCCGGATCCTCCACGACGCCGCCGACCGCGAACGGGTCGCGGGCCCGGAATCGGTCTGACCGCTCGCGCCAGACGAGCTGGATCGTGGTCAGGTCGTGCTCCAGCATGAGCGCCTGCATGGGCTGGAACGGGTACGACATGCGCCCGAGCGTGTCCAGCGTCCGGGTCGCGAGGACGAGGTGCCACGCGCCGGCATAGGCGATGGCCGGCGGGAGGCCGGGGTCCAGCTCGTCGGCATGCCAGTCCAGGAAGCCCAGCACGCCCTCCACCAGAGCTGGCGGGGCCTCGTTGACCCGCGGCGCCACGGAGGTCAGGGTCGCGGTGGGCGCACCGTTCGCACCGCTCTCGACGTGGAGGCGAACGATCCCGTCGTTCGTGCGCAGATGCAGGTCCGCGGGAGCTCCGCGCCCTGCGAGCGCGACGCCGCTGGCGATCGTGGCGTGGCCGCAGAACGGCACCTCGGCGAGCGGGCTGAAGTAGCGGACGCGGTAGGCGTGAGGGGCGGTCGCCGCTCCTGCGGCCTCGTCGGGGGCCAGGAAGGCGGTCTCGGAGTAGCCGACCTCCGCCGCGATCGCCAGCATCTCGTCCGCCGGCGGCAGGACGCTCCCGATCCAGACCCCGGCCGGGTTGCCGCCGGCCGGGTCCGTGGTGAAGGCCGCGAGGCGCAACAGGACCCCGTCCGTCATCGGCTCACTGAAGTCAGGGTCGGCGGCCAGCGAGCGCGTCGGCGTGGCGGCCGCGCGGGTCGATGGACGCCTGGCCCTCGCGGGCCGCGAGCTGGGTCAGGGACTCCCGGTCCAGGATCTCCAGCATCGCGTCGCGCACGTCGATCATCACGTCGCGCAGGGCACAAGTGGCTTCATCGGGACACGAGCAGCGGTCGTAGTAGCGCAGCGAGACGCAGGGGAGGGGAGCCAACGCTCCGTCCAGCAGGCGGACCACGCGGCCGATGGACACCGTCCCGGGATCTGCCGCCAGGGCGTAGCCACCGTGCGATCCCAGCGTCGTGCGCACGATCCCGCCGTGCTTGAGCGTGGCCATGATCTGCTCGAGGAACTTGGACGGCAGGTTGTTGCGCAGGGCGAGGGTCGCGAGGGCGACCGGGCCGGACCCGTCGTGGCGGACGAGGTCCACCAGCGCTCGGAGGCCGTACTCGGATCGCCGCGACAGGCGCATGCCGGCATGGTAGACGGCAGGCCCTGGCGGCGTTGTGGGAGTTCGCACGCGTAGAACATCCGTGCGAAATGGCACGCCGATGTGCTACGCTCCGCCGCGATGGTGGACGACGTCTCGCGCATCCTGTCCGGCGACGTGGAGGACGAAGAGGACCTCGTCATAGAGGGCAGCCTGCGGCCGCGGTCGCTCGCCGAGTACATCGGGCAGGCGGAGGTCAAGGCCAACCTGTCCGTCCTGCTCCAGGCGGCCAAGGCCAGGGGAGAGGCATCGGACCACATCCTGCTGTATGGACCGCCCGGCCTCGGCAAGACGACCCTCGCCACGATCGTCGCCCGCGAGCTCGGCGTGAACGTGCGCTACACCTCGGGCCCGGCGGTGGAGCGGGCCGGAGACCTGGCCGCGATCCTGACCTCCCTTGACGAGCGGGACGTCCTGTTCATCGACGAGGTCCATCGTCTCAACCGCGCCGTGGAGGAGATCCTCTATCCCGCGATGGAGGACTACGCGCTGGACGTGATGATCGGGAAGGGACCGTCGGCGCGCAGCCTCCGGCTCAGCCTGAAGCCGTTCACGATCGTCGGCGCGACGACCCGCGCGGGCCGCATCAGTTCCCCGTTGCGTGACCGGTTCGGGGCCACGTTCCGGCTCGATTTCTACACGGACCCGGAACTCACGTCCATCGTGGATCGGTCGGCGGAGATCCTCGGCGTCCATATCCAGCCGGCGGCCGCCAGGGAGATCGCGCGTCGCGGTCGAGGGACGCCGCGCATCGTGAATCGACTGCTCAAGCGCGTCCGAGACCATGCCGAGGTTCACGGGGACGGGAGGGTGGACGAAGCGACGGCACGGGACGCCCTGCGCCGCATGGAGATCGATGACGAGGGCCTCGACTCGGCGGATCGCAAGCTGCTGGCCGCGATCGTCCAGAAGTTCGCTTCCGGGCCGGTCGGCGTTGCAGCGCTCGCGGCGGTGCTGTCGGAGGAGACAGACACCATCGAGGATGTCCACGAGCCGTTCCTGCTGCGCCTGGGCTTCATCGACCGAACGCCGCAGGGGCGCATCGCCACGGACCTCGGGCGGGCTCACCTGAGCGCCCTCGGCTACGAGATCCCGCCGCCGCGCCGGGTGGACCCCGGGATGCCGTCGCTGTGGGACGAACCCGTGGCGCCGGAGGCGTGAGCGGTCCTTTCGTCTCCGTCTCGACGCGCTTCGAGGTGGACGTGGCGCCCCCATCGGACGGTTCGACGCGCGCCCGTGCGGGCCGCCTCGTGCTGCCGCATGGCGAGGTGGAAACGCCGCAATTCATGCCCGTGGGCACGAATGCCACGGTCAAGTCGCTGTCACCGGCGGAGGTCCGGGACGCGGGGGCGTCCATCATCCTCGCCAACACGTACCACCTGTACCTGAGGCCGGGACATGAGCGCATCCAGCGCTTCGGTGGCCTGCATCGGTTCATGGACTGGGACCGGCCCATCCTGACCGACTCGGGCGGGTTCCAGGTCGTCTCGCTCGGCGACCTGCGCGTCGTGGACGAGGACGGGGTGACATTCCGGTCCCACATCGACGGATCCGTCCACCGGTTCACACCGGAGCACGCGATCGCCGTCCAGGAGGCGCTCGGGTCGGACGTCGCCGTGGCCTTCGACCAGCCGGTCTTCCCGTCGTCTCCCCGGGAGGTCGTCGCGGACGCGACCGAGCGCACCCACCGTTGGGCAGAGCGGTCGGTGGACGCCCACACCCGGCCGGACCAGGCGCTGTTCGGCATCATCCAGGGCGGCCTGGAGCCGGACCTGCGGGCGGCGTCCACGACGTTCATCGCGAACCTGCCGGTGGACGGGATCTGCATCGGAGGCCTCGCCGGCGATGAGTCGCCGGCCCAGCGGGACGCCACCCTTGACGTCGTGGTGCCGCTGCTGGCGGACGACCCAAGGCCGCGCTACCTGATGGGTCTCGGGTCGCCCACGGACCTCCTGGCGGCCGTCCACCGGGGCGTGGACCTGTTCGACAGCGTGCTGCCGGCACGGGTCGCACGGAACGGTCAGCTGTGGATCCCCGGCGGGCGCCTGAACCTCCGCAACAGCCGGTTCCTGGACGACCCGGAGCCGGTCCAGGACGACTGTCCATGCCTCCTCTGCCGCCGGTTCTCGCGGGCCTATCTGGCTCACCTGTTCCGCGCGAAGGAGCTCCTCGCGTACCGTCTCGCGACTTGTCACAACCTGACCTTCACCCTAGACTTCATGGCCAGGATCCGAGCCTCGATCCGGGCCGGTTCGTTCCCCGCCGACATGCCTGACCTGCGTTCCCGCGCGGGTCGGTCGAGTGCCGGTGAAGTGACGGACAAGTCCGCGTGAAGGGTCGTCCGATAGTCTGCATCTCGACGCGGAGGCGACACCATGGGATCGCGCGACCGTCCCAGCAAAGAGGCCAAGAAGAAGAAGAAGGCCAAGCTCGCCCAGCCGAGCCTGGCCCCGATGTCGGAGCCGCCGCAGAACGTGGAGGTCATCCGGAAGCCTCGCAAGGAAAAGCCAGTCGTCGTCGAGGACGACACGGAAGAGGGCTGATCGACCGGTCGGATGCCACCATGGCCCGCGCCGCTGATCGATCCAGCCGATCGATGAGGAGCGTGACGAGCGGATGGCGATGACAGAAGAGCGGGCGGCGGAGCGATCCCTGGCGGAGCGGGGCAAGGCGGTGGATGCCGCCCTGGCCACCATAGAGAAGCAATTCGGGCGCGGGGCGATCATGAAGCTCGGGTCGTCCGAGCGACAGGCGGTCGACTTCATCCCGACGGGTTCGATCGCGCTGGACCTGGCTCTTGGCGTGGGTGGCATCCCGCGCGGTCGGGTCACGGAGATCTTCGGTCCGGAGTCGTCGGGCAAGACGACCGTGTGTCAGCACGTCCTGGCGGAGGCCCAGGCCCGTGGCGGGGTCGTGGCCTTCATCGACGTGGAGCACGCGCTGGACCCGGCCTACGCACGGGCCTGCGGTGTCAACGTGGATGAACTCCTCGTGTCGCAGCCGGACACCGGCGAGCAGGCCCTGGAGATCACCGAGACCCTCATCCGCTCCGGAGGCATCGACTGTGTCGTCGTGGACTCCGTGGCGGCCTTGGTGCCGCGCGCCGAGATCGAGGGCGAGATGGGCGATTCGTTCGTCGGCATCCAGGCGCGCCTCATGAGCCAGGCGCTGCGCAAGCTGACCGGTGCCGTCAGCCGCTCGAACACCGCCCTGGTCTTCACGAACCAGCTGCGCGAGAAGATCGGCGTGATGTTCGGTAACCCGGAGACGACACCCGGCGGGCGCGCCCTGAAGTTCTACGCCTCCGTCCGGCTGGACATCCGTCGGGTGGAGACGATCAAGACCGGCACGGAGTCGGTCGGCAACCGGGCGCGCGTCAAGGTCGTCAAGAACAAGGTCGCGGCGCCGTTCCGGGTGGCCGAGTTCGACATCATGTACGGCGAGGGGATCTCCAAGGAGGGCGGCCTGCTGGACGTGGGCGTGGCCATGGAC
Organism: Chloroflexota bacterium; assembly: GCA_040882345.1. Classification (GTDB taxonomy): domain Bacteria; phylum Chloroflexota; class Limnocylindria; order Limnocylindrales; family CSP1-4; genus SPCO01. The sequence goes on along the minus strand of JBBEBL010000096.1, from coordinate 5,051 downwards.
GTCGTGTCCAAGACCGGTGCCTGGTTCAATTTCGGCGAGACACGCCTCGGTCAGGGACGCGAGGCGTCCAAGGACTTCCTCAAGGGCAGCCCGGAGATCGCCGCGGAGATCGACCGGCGGATCCGGGGCAAGATCAACGAGGTGACCATCCCGGTCGAGGGCATCGAAGAGGCGCAGTGACGCCGGAGGCGTCCTCCCGCCAACCTCGGCCGCGTCGCGAGTCGTTCGCGGAGCGGAAGGCTCGCCGGGCGGCGGTGGATGACCCGGCGGTCGTGCTGGAGGCCGCAGCGCGATTCCTGGAGGCTCGGTCGCGGTCCGTCGTCGAGGTCCGGCGCCGGCTGGTAAGCGTGGGCTACCAGGCGGAGCTCGTTGAGGCGGCCATCACCCGGTTGGCAGGACTCGGGATGCTGGACGACGAGGCATTCGCCCGAGCCTGGGTGGAGTCCCGGGACCGGGCGCGGCCGCGTGGCGAGCGGGCGATGCGGGACGAACTGCGCCTCAAAGGCCTGGACCGCGAGATCGTGGACCGTGTCCTGCAGGCCCGCGCGGCCGAGGGCGAGACGCCGCCGGACCTGGCGGCCGCGGAACGACTCCTCGAGAAACACGCGCGCTCGCTGGCGCGCGTCACCGACCCGCGACAGCGGCGACAGCGCGCGTACGCGCTCCTGGCCCGTAACGGATTCGATCCGGAGACGTGCCGCGAGGTGGCCGCCACGGTGATCGATCGCTCGGACCCCGACACCGACTGACGCCCCGACGAGGCGGCGTGGGCCACTCCGCGGTGGCGGCGTGCACCGCCCCGGACGGCTCGATACCTCCCCGCACGGCTCCGCACCCGACACGGTGGTGGGCCAAGCGGATCGTCCCGCCGGACGAAGGTCATGCTCGTCGGCCGCCAGGCTCTGATCGATACTCGCCAGAGGTCCTGATCCAGCCGGCGATCCGCCGGACACCACCACGACTCCCGGGGGCGAGGAGAAGCACGTATGTTCACGCGTCTGCGCACGACATGGCTCGCAGGAGCCGGTGCGGCGTTCCTGGTCATGGCGCTCAGCGGCGCCGTCATGGGCGCCAGCCTGCTCACGACAGCGGCCGGTCCCACGTCCGAAGAGGAGTTCGATCCCATCGCCGAGATCGACACGACGCGCACCTTCGAGGACGCCGACGGCGATGGTGTCGACGATGACTGCGACTCCGAGGTCATTCCGGACCCGGATGCCGAAGCGGTCGCCTTCGCGGCGGTCGATGTCGATGGCGATGGCGTCGTCTCCGTGGACGAGGCTGCCCAGAGCCCGTGGACCGGCGGGGCGAACTGCAACCACGGCGGGTACGTGAGCCCGGTCGCCGGTGGGTCCGACGATGCGGACGAGGCGGACGAGGCGGACGAAGCCCTGCCCGTCGAGGCGACGGAATGCGAGGAGGTCGCTGCCCCCACGTTCGATCCCGCCGTCCTGGGTGTCCCGGGCGGGTTCGGGCAGTACGTGTCCCTGGTCGCTGAGTCGGATGCCGTGGGCGGCAAGAACTGCAACCATGGTGGCGCGGTGAGCGCCGCCGTCAAGACCGCCAAGGATGCCGCGACGCTCCTGCGCCAGGCCGCGCAAGCCGAACGGGTCAGCGAACGGACGGCCGCCACCGCGGAACGTACCGAGCAGCGGACGGCAGCCAGGGCCGAGCGCGATGCGACGAAGGCGGAGCGGGCTGCGAGCAAGGCCAGCGAGAGCAAGGCCACCGCGGCACAGAGCCAGGGAAAGGGTCGCGCCGGGGGCGGCTGACGCTCACGACCACACGGCGCCGGTGACCGAGTTCGCCGGCGCTGTCCCGCAACCCTCGGTCGAGCGCCTGAACGGCGAACTCCACCGCCGGAGTCTGCTCATGCCACCGAAGCGTGCGCCGCCCATCACGCATTCAACCAAGCGGCAGCTCTGTGCTCCGAACGTGCGGATCCGGGGGGCAGATAGGTCATCCGGCCCTATCGGAGCGAGCTGCTCACGCCGACAGTTGACCCATGGTCTGGCCCCGTCTTCTTCTCGTGATGGTGTGGGTCCTGTTGCTGACTGCGGTCGCCGGCGCCCTCCCCGCGGCTTCCATGGCCACCGAGACGGACGAGGTCGAGATCGCCTTCTTCTGGGGCGACGGCTGTCCGCACTGCGCCGCCGAGCATGTCTTCCTGGATGACCTGACCCAGCGCCATCCCCAGGTACGCGTCGACGCCTACGAGGTGTGGTACGACGAGGCCAACCGGCGGCTCTTCTTCGCCGTCGCCGCACAGCATGGCGTAGAGCCCAACGGCGTCCCCGCCACCTTCGTGGCAGGCCGAGCCTGGATCGGCTTCAACGACCAGATCGCGGCAGAGATCGCGGCCACCGTTCTGACCGAGCTGGAGCGACTGGCTCCCGCACCCAGCGCGCCGCCGCCCAGTGCCTTGCCCCAGAACGAGGAGCGCGGCACGAGCCTGGATCTGCCGCTCCTGGGCGAGGTTCGCCTCGCGGACCAGTCGCTGTTGGTCAGCACCGCCCTGATCGCGCTGGTCGACGGCTTCAACCCGTGCTCGCTGTGGGTGCTGTCGGTACTGCTGGCCATGATGATCCACTCCGGATCGCGGCGACGGATCGCGGCAGTGGGCGTGACGTTCCTGCTGGTCACCGCCACGGCGTACGCGCTGTTCATCGCGGGCATCGCCAGCGTCCTCAGCTGGGCCGGTCACCTGAGCGTCATCCAGACGGCAGTGGCCATCCTGGTGCTGCTGTTCGCGGCCGTGGCCATCAAGGACTACTTCTGGATGGGCCGCGGCCCCAGCTTCTCGATCCCGGACCGCTTCAAGCCGGGCATCTACCGTGACAGCCGCGACCTCATCGACGGCCGGCGACGGCTGCTGCCGGTCCTGGGCGGCACGGTGGTCCTGGCCGCCGGCGTGGCGCTGATGGAAATGCCATGTACCGCCGGCTTCCCGATGCTGTGGAGCGGCATGCTCGCCGAGCGCGGCGTCGGCGGCAGCGAGTTCGCCGGGCTACTGGGCCTCTACCTCCTGATCTACCTGCTCGACGAGCTGCTCGTCTTCGGCGCGGTGCTGGTGACCCTGCGCGCGACCAAGCTCCAGGAGCACCACGGCCGCGTTCTCAAGCTGGTGGCCGGCATGGTGATGCTGTTCCTCGCGGTGACCCTCATCGTGGCGCCTGAGGTGATGAACACGGTGACCGGCGCGCTCGGTGTCTTCGGAGCCGCTCTGGCGGCCACCGCCGCGATCCTCGTCGTCCATCGTCGTGGTGGACACGACCCGTCAAGCGCTCTCGGTTGACCCCCCGGGCGGTCGGCCGTAGGCTACGCCCCAGTCACACCTGCGTCCGTATCGCGGACGCATCCGAGTCAGACACGGCCGATCATGACCGTCGAGGCCCTCGCCGTCAGGGACGGACGGGGTGTTCGACCCTCGAGAGCGGGGGCCATCGGGCACGCCTCGTCGCGATCGCGCCATCGCATACGTGGAACGTCCGGCCGCACGATCCGGTCCGGATGGGAGGACGAGATGGAAGCACCGGTCCTTGCGGCGGTCGCCCTCGTGGCGGCGGCCGGTGGAGTCGTACTCGGCGCATTCGTGCGGAGTATGTGGGCATCCCAGTCGATGAAGGCGGCGCACGCCGAGGCGCGCCGCATCGAGGCGGAGGCGCGAGCTCGCCAGAAGGAGCTCATCCTCGAGGCGAAGGACGAGAAGTTGCGCCTTGGGCGCGAGGCTGAGGACGAGGCCCGGGCCCGGCGCAACGAGCTGGCCGCGCAGGAGCGACGTCTCGTCCAGCGCGATGAGCAGCTGGACCAACGGACGGAGATGCTTGAGCAGCGCGACCGGAACCTCCTGGAGCGCGAGCGCGACCTGGATCGAGCCAAGGACGACCTCGCGAAGGCGACCGCAGACCAGATCGCCGCGCTGGAGCGCGTATCCGGCCTGAGTGCCGACGACGCCAAGGCCATGATCCTGGACGCCGTGCGGGCGGAGGCCGAGCACGACGCCGTCAAGATCGCCCGCGCCATCGAACGCGGGGCCCGCGAGGAGGCCCAGGATCGCGCCCGCGACATCGTCATCACGGCCATGCAGCGCGTGGCCGCAGACCACACCGCCGAGCACACGGTGAGCGTCGTCCACCTTCCCAGCGATGAGATGAAGGGTCGGATCATCGGGCGCGAAGGTCGCAACATCCGGGCCCTGGAGCAGGCCACCGGGATCGACCTCATCATCGACGACACCCCCGAGACGGTCATCCTGAGCGGCTTCGACCCGGTCCGCCGGGAGGTGGCTCGCATCGCCCTGACCAAGCTCCTGGCCGACGGCCGGATCCACCCCGGCCGCATCGAGGAGGTCGTCGCCAAGGCCCGCGCCGAGGTGGAGCTGGTCATCCGCCAGGCCGGCGAGACGGCCGCCTATGAAGCCGGTGTCCCGGGGCTGCCGGCCGAGATCATCCAGCTGCTGGGGCGTCTCAAGTACCGGACCAGCTACGGCCAGAACGTGCTCAACCACGTCGTCGAGACGAGTCACCTGGCCGCGGTCATCGCCGCCGAGATCGGCGCGGACGTCCAGGTCGCCAAGATGGGCGGTTTGCTCCACGACATCGGCAAGGCCGTGGATCACGAGGTGGAGGGCCCGCACGCCGCCATCGGGGCGCAGATCGCCCAGCGCCACAACCTGCCCTTCAAGGTCATCAACGGGATCGCCGCCCACCACCAGGAAGTGGAGTACGCCTGCCTGGAAGCGCCCATCGTCCAGATCGCCGATGCCATCAGCGCATCACGACCCGGAGCCCGCGGCGAGGCCATGGACACGTACGTCAAGCGCCTGGAGGACCTCCAGGCCATCGCCGAGAGCTTCACGGGTGTGGAGCGCTCGTTCGCCGTCCAGGCCGGCCGCGAGGTCCGGATCCTGGTCCGGCCGGAAGAGATCGACGACCTCACGGCCAGTCGGCTCGCGCGCGACATCGTCAAGAAGATCGAGGACCAGCTGACCTACCCGGGCCAGATCAAGGTCACGGTCATCCGCGAGACGCGCGCCGTGGAGTACGCGAAGT
>JBBEBL010000095.1:0-5449 GCA_040882345.1 Chloroflexota bacterium | reverse complement strand
ACCAACAACCCGCATGACATCCACAGCAATGCCGACTATGCCAGCCGGACCGAGTTCGGGAAGCCGCTCGTCGTCAGCACGCTGACCCTGGCCATCGTCACCGGCCTGTCCGTGCCTGACGTGAGCCAGAACGCGGTCGCCAACCTCGGCTGGGACGAGGTCAAGCTGACCGCGCCGGTATTCGCCGGTGACACCCTGTACGCCAGCTCCGAGGTGCTCGAGGTCCGACCGTCGAAGTCCCGCCCCGGCCAGGGCCTCGTTCGCGTCCGGACGACCGGCCGCAACCAGCGCGATGAGCCGGTGATCACCTACGAGCGGACCGTGCTCGTCTACTCGAGAGCGGCCCGCCCGCGCGCGTGACCTGGCCGGCGGTCACCCGACCGGGCTCAGAGATACACTCGGGGGACGCATAGACTCGCTGGGGAGATCGACATGGGATTCGTGAGCGGAGTCATCACCGGTGTCGCGGTCGCGGCGGGAGCCGCCGCCTGGTACATGTCGCGTTCGGGCGAACGGTTTCGGGATCAGTACCGCGTGGAGCGACGCCTGGGCGAGGTCGGTGATCAGCTGGAGGCGCGGACGCGGGAGATCCAGGGATCCATGAACGCGCAGCTGGCCGAGATCCGGGCGAAGGCCACGGAGGCCGCAGAGGCCGCAGAGGGCGTCGGCGCCGGTCCGGACGCATCGCCCGAGGCGGACGCACCCACACGCCGGACCCGCAAGGCTGCGGCTGACTGATCCGGAGGGCCCCACCGCTTCGCGCGCCCCCCTTGCGCGGATGTGCGATGGTTCGCACGGCGTCCCGGACCGCGGGTCGTCCGTGACCATCCCGCTCCACCCGCTACAGGAGAGCCAGTGCGAAAACGCAAGGTGAACTATCCCCCGGCCAAGACCGCCAATCGGCCCGCACCGGCCAGCGGTCTCCCCACGGATCCCCCCTACGTCCGACCGACCGTCGCCACGATCGACCTGAACGCCGGCAAGGGCCGGACCGGCCTCGCCGTCGGCGGTCGCGTACGCATCTCCGGCAGCGGCCTGTACTCGGGTGAGATCGCCGTGATCGAGAAGCTCGTCGCCGGCGTCATCCCCCAGGCCGTCGTCCGCACGGAGGCCGGCAAGACCCGCCAGGTCCGGACCATCGACCTGGAGCCCGTGGGACCGGCCGAGCGAACCGCCCCTGCGCCACCGGTCGCCCCACCGGCCGCGGCCCCATCCGAGCCAGCGTCTCCCGCCGCGGAGACCTGACCACCACCGGACATGTCGGCCACGCTGGTCGGACGCGCCGGCGAGTTGGCTGCGCTGGAGGCTGTCGCGGCGGCCGGCGCGGCATCAGGTCGGCCGGTCTCGGCCTTCGTGATCGGGGCCGCCGGCATGGGCAAGAGCCGCCTCCTCCAGGAGGCCGCGAGCGTCTTCGACGCCGACGTCCGCATCTCGCTGGTGGGGTACGAACTCGAGCGGTCCGTACCGCTCGGGGCGGCACGCCCCCTCATCGCGGCCACCGAAGGCATCCCGACCGAGTCGTCGGCGGACGGCCAGCGGGATCGACCATGGTTCGAGCCGGTCCGCCTCTTCGAGGCCGCCTTCCAGGCGCTTTCGGCGAGAGGCGACGTCCTCGTGACCCTGGACGATCTGCAATGGATGGACGCGACCTCGGTCGCGCTCTATCACTACCTCCTGCGGGCGGCGGAGCACGGACGGTCGAACTTGACGATCCTCGCCGCGGGTCGGCCTACGCCGGAGGTCTCCCAGGTCCTGGACGCGTTCACGCGGCTCATCGCCGATCCGGAGCGCTCCTGCGTCGTCACGCTGGATCCTTTGAACGAGGCCGCCGGGACGGCACTCGTACGGTCCCTGATTCCCGGGGTGGATCCGACGCGCGCGCTCGAGTTATGGGCCATCGCCGGAGGTTCGCCGTTCTGGATCACGGCCATGACCCGGTCCGGGCGCGGCAGCATCCAGGAAGCCACCGCGGTCCGCCTCCGCCACCTCGATCCAGACGAAGCGCTGCTGCTGGCCCTGCTCGCCGTGGCGGCCCGGCCATGCGCCGATGGGGACCTCGGGACCGGACTCTCGTGGGATCCTGGTCGCGTCACCGGGGTCGCCGAGCGGCTCAGGTCCGCCGGACTCGTCAGCGGCCCAGCGACGGCCAGGCAGGTCGCCCACGACCTGATCCGCGCCGCCGTGGTCGATCAGATCCCCGCCGACACCCAGAGGGAGCTCCACGGTCAGGTCGCAACGATGCTCCTGGTGGACGCTGGTGAGGATGTCGGGCTCCTGTGGTCGGCCCTGGAGCATCGGCAGGCGGCCGGGGAGGTGCCATCGTCGGTCGCGATTCGGATCGTCCGGTCACCGGGTCGTCGGTGGCTCGGCGCGCAGGGACTGGAGGCCCTGATCGACGTCAGCGATGCCATCGATCCCCTCGACGCCTCGTTGACGGACCTGGACATCGGTATCGCCGAGATCGCCGCGGACCTGGGCGACCATACCGCCGCCCTGACGCACTACGGTCGGGCGTTCGACCGCGCCTCGGACCCGATGGTGCGGTCGCGGTCGGCACTCGGGGCGGCTCGTGCCGCGCACGCCCTTGGTCTCGCAACGGCCGCACGGGCGGCCCTGGATCGGGCCCGTCGCGCGTCCGACTCGCCGTGGGTCGCCATCGAGGCGATGGCGGAGGAGGCGGCGGTCATGCTCTGGACGGAGCATCGGGCGACGGACGGGCTGGCCGCTGGTCGGGCCGCGGCCGCGGCCGCCCGCGAGGCCATCGCCCAGGACGACATCGGCGACGAGGACCGTGATCGGCTCGGCGGAGCGCTCCTTCGTGCGCTCGAGGCGGCCTTTGATGGGGCGCTCCAGACCCAGGATCTGAACGAGCTCGACAGGATCGCGGACGAGATGATCGACCACGCGCCGAGCCGGGGCACGGACGCCTATCTGCGTGCCCTGCACCGTGGTGGTGTCGCCATGCGCCACCTGGGTCGGATCCACGAGGCGGCCCGCCGATACGGGGAAGCATGGACCGGCGCGCGAGCGCGGACGCTGCCGATGCTGGCCGTAGAGAGCGGCACGGGGGCGATGCTCTCCCTCCTGCGGCTCGGACGCGTGGAGGAGGCGCGAACCATCGCCGATGAGGTGGAGTCGCTCTACGACCGGATGGGACGGCCGATGATCCATCAGGTGCGGCCGATCCGGGCGGTCCGCGAGGTGCGGCTGTCGACCGGCGACTGGCAGGCGGCCGTGGCCAGCCTTGAGCAGGACGTGCTTGAGGAGCCGGATCCACACTATCGGCTGAGCACCCATCAACTCCTCGCGCTCTGGCTGTCCCGGATCGGCGGTGCGTCGATGGCCGCCGACGTGGCCCGCCATGTCACGGCCGGCCGCATCGATGCCGATGAGGCCGGTTGCCCACGGTGCGCCGCCGAGTTCGGACTGCGCTCCGCCGAGGCGTTGGCCCGCATCGGACGGGCGGAGGAGGCGGCCGTGCTCCTGGAGGCGGAGGAGTCGAGCGGTCCGCTGACCCCCGTGCAGGACACCACGCGCCGCTGGATCAGCAGTCTCGCCGGGGTCGGCGGGTCCGAGGCCGCGACGTCCGCGCTGTCCCAGGTGGTGACCGCGATGGCCGCGATGGGATACCGGATCGAAGCGGTCTGGGCGCGCATCGACCTCGCTCGGTCGGCCGAGTCGAGCGACCGAGCGGCGGCGCTCGAGGGCTTCCGTGAGGCCGGAAGACAGGCGGCGGCGATGGGTGCGCTGACCGAGGCCCGGCTCGCCGATCAGGAAGGGCGCCGGCTTGGGGCGCGAACCTGGCGCCGCACGAAGCGCGCTGGCCAGACCGGTCCCGGGATCGGAGTACTCAGCGCGCGGGAACTCGAGGTCGCCGCCGCAGTGGCCACCGGCATGAGCAATCCGGAGATCGCCGCTCGACTCTTCCTCTCGCGTCGCACCGTTGAGCACCACGTCTCCACCATCCTGCGCAAGCTCGACCTGCGCAACCGGACGGAACTCGCGGCGATCGACGCTCTCCGCGCGGTCGAGACCTCGACCACGAGGCTCCAGGAATAGGTGGACTCACCGATGAAACCGCGCAAGGGCGCTGCCTAGGCTCCACCGGTCGTGCGGTAGGCACGGATCGCGTGGAGAGGGACGAGCGTGGCGATGGTGGTGGTGCTCGTGGATGGATACGACGGGATCTCCGTCGGTCCCGATGCGGCCGACCGCCTCGCGCGCCTTGGAGTCACCAACGTGATGGTCGTCCGTGATCGCGAGATCACGGGCGTCGTCCTGGATGGCTGGCTCTTCGACCGTGCGGGTGCGCCGGAAGCGGCGTCCGCGGTGATCGGTCCCGATCGTGCGTTCCGCGTCCTTGAACCGTTCATCCAGCTGGCCGTGACGGCCAGGCTTGAAGGAGGATCCGATGTCTCGACCGCGACAGACCCTACTGGCCGCATTGGGCGCCATGGCCCTCACGCTCGCGATGGTGGGGTCGGCGATGGCCCATCCGCACACGGCGGGGCCGAAGGATCAAGTGATCGCCAACGGCCAACTCCACGGTCCGTTCGTCAACGGGGTCAGCTGCGGCGGTAGTCCCGCGGCCTACGGCCTGGAATCAGCCCATCACGGACCGGATGCCGGAACCCCGGGCAAGGCCGATGGTTGCTACCAGACCACGGGCGGCGTCGCGCCGGGCCTCGACGACGAGAATCCCGCCATCGACTGATCGGGTCGCGACCGACCTCGCCGATGGCGCCTAGAGCCACGGGCTCTCCGGGTCGACGAGTCGAGCCACGTTGCCCTGATTCGGGGCCTTCCCGGAAGCCACAGCTCTGAACGCGACAGATCCGGTCGGATCCGCGACTCCTGTAGAAGCCACAGCTCTGATCGCGAGAGGTGGGCAGGAGCGCGGTCCGGCCGTGGCGGCCTGACCATCAGCCGGCCTGGTGCCCTTGGGCCTCCAGCACCCGACGCGCGGCCGCGGCGATCGCGTCGGCGTCGATGCCTGCGTCGGCGCGCAGCATGCTGGCCCTGATCAGCTCCAGCATCAGGACGGGTGACCGGGTCTGGATCACCGCGGAGGGTCAGGACGAGGAGGCGGTCGCGGCCTCGCTCGGCGATCTGCTGGAGGCCGGGGTCTGTCACCCCTGAGGTCCAGACGCGGGGCCGCGGTCGCGCCGCGTCGCCCACCACCCTCGCGCTGTCGTTCTGCCCCGCGCGCCGCGTGATTCGCGTATAGAGGCCGTGCTTCTACGGAATGCGCCGATTCGGCCCAGGCCACGCCGATTCGGCCCTTCCCAGAGGCCACAGCTCTATCCGCAACGGATGCGCCGGCATCTGCGTCCCCGGCAGAGGCCACAGCTCTACATGCGATTCCCGGCCCACGACCCGCCGCGCCGCCTCGCCCCGCCCCGCACCGACCCCTAGCGCGACGCCCACCCGGTGGGTGTGGCTGTGCGTG
>JBBEBL010000094.1:0-1020 GCA_040882345.1 Chloroflexota bacterium | reverse complement strand
TTCAAGGGCACGCCGAGCCGGCTGGGCATCCTGCTCGACATCAGCCCGCGCAACCTGGAGCGCATCCTCTACTTCGCGCTGTACATCGTCACGCACGTGGACGAGGACGCGCGCAAGCGGGCCCTCGCCGCGATCGAGGAGGAGGCCGGCGGCCGCGGCGGCAAGGCCGGCGAGGAACTCGCCGCCATGGAGGAGTCGCTGCGGGCAGAGATCGCCCCGAAGACCGACCAGCTGCGCGCCGACCTGGCCGCGACCAAGGCCGATCTCGAGTCACAGCGCGCCGTCCAGACCGAGGAGGTCGCGGCCGCAGCGCAGGCGACCGAGGCGGCCCTCGCCGAGCTCGGCAAGGAGGCCGCGACCGACACCATCGTCTTCGCGCCGACTGGTGAGGTCATCGTCGCAGCCGGCGACAAGGGCGGCAAGGACGCCACGGCGCGCCTGCGCAAGGTCGTGGGCGAGTTCACGGAACAGGTCACGGCGACGCTTCAGCAGCGCGAGGCCGATGAGGCCCGGGCCGTGGAGCAGCAGATCGCGGACCTCGAGGCCGGCCTCCAGGATGCCCTGCTGGCCAAGAAGGACGAGCTCGCCACTCAGGCGGCCGGGCTCAAGGACGAGCTCAAGAAGCTTCGCGACGAGCTTGAAGGCCTGAAGCCGATGCAGACCCTCGGGGAGACCGAGTACCGGCTCCTTGACGAGCGCTACGGCGCGGGCGCCAAGGGCGGCCGCGTGTTCGGGGCCGGCATGGGCGCCGAGGCGGTGCGCGAGATCATCAGCCGGATGGACCTGGAGGAACTGGCTCGCTCGCTTCACATCGAGGTGCGGACGAGTTCCGGACAGCGACGCAAGAAGGCCATCAAGCGACTCCGCCTGATCGAGGCGTTCCGGCGGTCCGGCACGCGGCCGGACTGGATGATCCTGTCCGTCCTGCCGGTCATCCCGCCGGACCTGCGTCCCATGGTCCAGCTGGACGGCGGCCGCTTCGCCACGTCCGACCTCAACGACCTGTACCGCCGCGTGATC
>JBBEBL010000093.1:0-5490 GCA_040882345.1 Chloroflexota bacterium | reverse complement strand
TTAGCGCCGTTCAACGGCGAGACGCACCGCCAAGCCGACGTACGCGGCGGCGAAGGCGCGACGGAGCCAGGTGAGGACCCGGGGCCTTGAAAGGACCTGTGCCCGGACGCCCGCCGCCATGAAACCGTAGACCACGAACACGGCCAGGGTCGCGGCCATGAACGCGCCGCTCATCGTCAGCATCTGCGGCAGCGGGTCGGCGTCCGTCCGGATGAACTGGGGCAGGAACGCGAAGAAGAACAGCGTCAGCTTCGGATTCAGCAAGTTGATGAGGACGCCGGTGCGCAGGACTGCCATCGGGCTCGTGCCTGCGTCGGCACGGTCTGCCAAGAGTGGGTCGGATGCGCGCAGCGTCCCGTATGCGAGATAGACCAGGTACGCGACGCCCGCGAACTTCAAGGCATCGAAGAGGAGTGCCGAGGCGTGGACCAAGGCCGCGAGCCCCGAGATCGCGGCCACCACGTGAGGGACGATCCCCAGAGTGCACGCCACGGCCGCGAGCGCACTCGCTCGTCGGCCTCCCGACAGCCCAGCGGCCACGGTGTACAAGACGCCGGTTCCTGGCGTCGCGACCACCACGAGCGTGGCGATCCAGAAGTCGAGGGTCACGATCCCGACCCGCCGGCCCGCGCCATGTCCAACCCGTCGAGGAACATGTCGAGGCCGGCTTCGAACGCCCGACCACCCTCGTCGCCGGAGCTGGTGAGGTGCCACCGCACATGCTCCGCCGTGTGCGGGAGCTCGTCGACTGACATGGTCGCGAGGAACTCCTTGGCCAGGCCCTCAATCTCAGCTGCCGAGTACGGGATGCTGGATTCCCAGAGGGTAAACCCGATGACATAGCTGTCGAGGGCGTGGTACGCGTGATCCGCGAGACTAGGCGGCAGGCCCGCCCTCGCGAGAGCGGCGAGCACCCCTTCCATCCAGCGGACCTGTGTATCACTTGATACGCCGGGTGTCATGAGCAGAGCGGCCGCCCATCGGTGGCGATCGAGGACCGCATGGGCCGACAGCGCGATCGTCCGAAGGGCCTGCTTCCATGGCGTACTCGCAAGCGGCAGCTCGAGCTCCGACAGGACCCGCTCGAGGCTGCCGCCGAGCACTTCGTTCTTGTTCTTCACGTGGTAGTAGAGCGACATCGCCTCCACGCCGAGGCTGTTGGCGAGGCGCCGCATCGAGAGGGCTGCGAGCCCGTCGGCGTCGGCCAGCTCGATCGCGGCGCTGATGACGCGTTCACGGCTGAGGGGTGCCCGCAGCACGATCGGATCCCTGCCGGGGGTAGTGCCGGTCTTCAACGGTGGCCTCACCTCTTGACAGCCTTACGGCGTACCACTACCGTCGTGTCCTTATAGCGTAAGGCGTGGCATAGGCGTCCGCAAGTAGTGTGAGGTGCTCTGCTTTGATCCCGTCAACGATGCGTGCGGCTGTTCGGTCGCGATACGGCGGTCCAGAAGCCATCGAGCTGCGGACGGTCGACGTCCCGCGCCTCGAGGCCGGCCAGGTCCTGGTGAAGGTACGCGCGGCATCGCTCAACCAGGTTGACCACTACCTGCTCCGCGGGGCACCCCTCCTGTCTCGCCTCATGGGCGGACTCCGCCGGCCGAAGGAGACCGGGCTCGGCCACGACTTCGCTGGGGACGTCGTCGCCGTCGGCGTGGGTGTGACCGATCCCAAGGTCGGGGACGCCGTGTTCGGAAGTTCCATCCGTGCATTCGCTGAGTACGTAGCGGTTCGGGCGGAAGGGACCGTGGCGAAGCCGGCGAGCGTGAGCTATGAGGTGGCCGCCGCGGTCCCGGTCGCCGGACAGACGGCGCTGCAAGGTCTCCGTCGGCATGGAGACCTGCAAGCGGGACAGCGTGTCCTCGTCACCGGGGCCGGGGGTGGCGTCGGAGGGTTCGGGGCCCGCCTTGCGAAAGCACTCGGCGCGGAGGTGACGGCGACGACCCGGGATTGGAATCTCGACCGCGTCCGGGCGATGGGCGTCGACCGAGTCTTCAACAGCGACGCACGGACCAGGGAAACCGATGCCCTCGCCGTGCCCGATCGCTACGACCTCGTGCTCGACGTTGCCGGCGACCGACCCATGTCGGCACTCGCCCGGGCGACACGGCCCAACGGCACGATCGTGATCGTCGGGTCTTGGCGAGTTTCGATGCTCCGGATCATCGGGTGGATCGTCGAGGTGCGAATCGGGTCGCGGATCCGTGGCCGGCGCATCGTCTTCTTCTACTCACAGCGCGATCACGCGGACCTCGAGACGCTCCGCGACCTGCTCGCTGGGGGGTCGATCACACCGGATATCGAGCAGACGTATCCGCTTGCCCTGATCGCCGACGCGGTCCGCCACCTCGAGACATTCCGGACGCAAGGCAAGGTCGTTGTCACGACATGAGTGGTCCGCGCCCGGGGCGATTGCCTGATCTCGCAAACGGAGGAATGGCATGACCGATCGCACGGATTTGGACACCCAACGCGCCTACGCGCGATTCGCGGGACTCATGTTGCTCATCGTCCTCGGATGCAGCATCGCCGGGTTGATCGTGACGTCGAGCGTGGGTCCAGGGCTGGACTTCGCGGATCGCTCGGCGCAGATCGTGGCGTCGGAGCCGCTCTTTCGCCTCGGTCTCGTCCTTGCGCTGATCGGGTCCCTCTCGACTGTCCTGCTTGCGGTCGCCCTGTACGTCACGGTCAGGCCGGTGGACCGGAACCTGGCGCTCGTCGGTCTCTTGTTGCGGGCCTGCGAATCGGCGATCGGAGGTATGGGTCTCGCCCTCTCGTTCGGTGTGTTGCAGCTGAGGGCGATGGCGGCCGCAGGCGACGGGCTGGCGGTCGGGGAGTGGCAAGCGTTCGCTGATGTCCTCAACGGGGTGGCCACGGCGGAAGTGGCAGCGATCTTCTTCAGTCTTGGATCGATCGCCTTCTTCTACCTGTTCCTGCGTTCGCGGTACATCCCACGCGCTCTGGCGGCCGTCGGCCTTTTCGGCTCCATCTGCTATGCGGCGCTGTGGATCGGAATCCTCCTCGTGCCGGACGCTTCCTGGCTCGTCCCGTACGCCTCGGTGCCCATCCTCATCGCCGAAGTGGCCGGCGGCCTGTGGCTGCTGGTCCGTGGCATCGAGGTGCCGAAGTCTGCCGTCGCCGACAATGCCACTGTGGGCAGCTAGCGGAGGCACGTCGCCGCAAATCTTCGCGGACGCAACGGCGAGGCTGTATTTGTGATCATTGACGCGTCCTCTCTGGCATTTCTCGGGGTGGCAGCGCTCATCGTTGTCAGCCCGGGACCGGACATGGCGCTCGTTGTACGCAACACGCTCATCACCGGCAGGCGCGCCGGCGTGGGCACGGTCCTTGGGATCACTTGCGGGATCGCCGCGTGGGCGATCGCCGCGGCCGTGGGCCTGGCCGCCGTCCTGGAAAGGTCCGCTATCGCATTCACCGCGATCAAGGTTGCTGGGGGCGTGTACCTCGTCGTCCTCGGGATGCTGACCCTGCGGCACCGCCAGCCATCGGCGGTTGGGCGGACGGGAGGCGCGCGCCTGACTATCCGGCGAGCCTGGACGCTAGGCTGGCTGTCGGCCAGCCTGAACCCTAAGCTCGGCATCTTCTTCCTGACCCTGCTTCCGCAGTTCGTTCAGCCGGGCATGGATCAGCCCGTTCGTCTCCTCGCGCTGGCGGGGGTGTTCGGCGTCCTGGGCCTGACTTGGCTCCTGCTCGTCGTCGAGGTAGTGGCGAGGGCACGCAGCGCCGTAGTGCGCCCGCGGGTGGCCTGCGCCATGCGATGGGTCATGGGTATGGTCCTGATCGGGCTCGGCATCCGTGTCGTCCTCGCCCGGGACTAGCCTCCCTCTTGGCTCGTAGGGCCGACTTGGGTTGCCCGGACGTCAAGGACGACATTGCCGGTCTTCTGATGCGTGTCGACGTACCGATGGGCCTCGACAACATCTTCCAGCGGGTAGCTGCGATCAATCACCGCCCGGTAGCCGCCACGGTCGATGAGCTCCTTGAGGAAGCGCAGGTCCTCACCCCGGTACTCGGCCATCCCCAGCTTGATCCGTCTGGAGCCGACCAGGCGGGTGAGCAGTGACAGGACAAGGACCCCGAGCAGCGAGCCGGCCGATCCCGCGGTCAGGTAGACGCCGCCCGGCTTGAGGGACCGTCGCGATCGCCAGGCCGAGAGCTGTCCGACAGCGTCGAGGACGATGTCATACGTGAGGCCGTTCGCGGTGAAGTCCTCCCGCCGGTAGTCGATGACGGCGCCGGCCCCAAGGGACCGCACGAGATCCTGGTGCCTGGCGTCGCACACCGCGGTGACGTCCGCCCCGAAGTGCCTGCCCAGCTGGACCGCCGCCGTGCCGATGGACCCGGACGCGCCGTACACCAGGAGCCGGTGGCCCTGCTCGAGCCCGGCCTGCCGCAGGAACGCCAGGGCGGTGCAGGCACCGTCGGGGACCGCGGCCGCCTGCTCGAACGTCGTGTCCGCGGGCTTGTGCGCCAGCACGCCGCGTTCGCGGACACAGACATACTCGGCGTTGGCGCCCGAGCGGATCCCGAACACCTCATCGCCCACCCGGAACCGGGTCACGGCGGCGCCGGCCGCCTTGATGACCCCGGCCAGCTCCATCCCCGCGATCCGTTGTTTCGGCCCGCGAATGCCGGTGAACGCGCGGGTGAACCAATACTCGGCGCTCCGGAGCCCTGTGTCCGACCGCGTGACGGTCGAGGCGTACACCTTGACCAGCACCTCGTCGTCCTTCGGTACTGGCCGCTCGACCTCTTCGAGGAGCAATACCTCAGGCGGCCCGTACCGGTCGTGGATAACCGCTCTCATCCCCTCCGCTCCTCCGGCTCGCTCGACCTGCGCACGATGTCGAGGTATCGAACCGCCGTGCTCAATGGCCCAAGTAGCCTAAAACCTGAGGCAGCGGCACTGGATCCCGCTCGACTCGTCCCTAGGCACTCGTCGCGAGCATGACGATCACACCAACAACGAGCGCGATGGCTCCGGTCCCGATCGCGACTATCGCCCACTCCCGCGAGACCGCCCGCTGAGACAGCCGGTACACCGTGCCGACCACGCCACCAAGGACAACCAACGCCAACAGGTCCCAGGACGCCGCACCCTCGGCGAAGCTTCGGTAGGCCACGATCGCGAGGAGGCCGAACGAGAGCACGAGGTACGCGAGACGATCGCCACGGTGGTCCACGCTGGACTCCCGCTCGTCGCGCGACACGAGGTGGTTCATCATCGGGTATCTCCTTCAAGCCAGAAGAGCTCATCGACCCGGACGCCCAGGACCTGGGCGAGTCGGAACGCGAGCAGGGTGGAGGGACAGTACTGGCCGGTCTCGATCGAACTGATCGTCTGACGACTGACGCCGGCGGACAGCGCGAGCTCCCCCTGCGACAGGTCGCGCTCGGCGCGGGCGACCCTGAGGCGATTGAGGAGGCGGACGGCGGTCGACATCACGCGAATTCTGCGCGGCCGACACC
>JBBEBL010000092.1:0-1025 GCA_040882345.1 Chloroflexota bacterium | reverse complement strand
ACGGTTCCCTGGCGGGCGCGGCCGGTGCCCTTCTGGCGGTACGGCTTCCTGCCGCCGCCACGGATCTCGCCGCGGGTCTTGGTATCGTGCGTGCCCGTTCGTCGGCCCGCCAGCTGGGCGGTCACGACCTGGTGGAGCACGGCGGCATTGATCGGGGCGGCGAAGAGCTCGTCACTGAGCTCCACGTCGCCGATCGACTTGCCGGTCCGGTCATAGAGGGTGGTCGACGGCATCGTCAGGCCTTCTTCACGAGGATGAGCGACCCGCGCGCGCCGGGGAGACTCCCGTTCACGAGCAGCAGGTTGCGGTCGGGATCGGTGCGCACGACGCGCACCTTCTTGATGGTGACCCGCTCGTCGCCCATGTGGCCGGCCATCTTCAGGCCGCGGTAGACGCGACCCGGGGTGGTACCGGGACCGATGGAGCCGGGCGCGCGATGGTGGTCGGAGCCGTGGGTCTTGGGACCACGATGGAAATTGTGGCGCTTGATGTGGCCGGCGAAGCCCTTGCCCTTGGACACGCCGGTCACGTCGACCTCGTCACCCGGGGCGAACAGGTCCGCGATGGCCAGCGTCTGGCCCACCTCGTACGAGCCGACGTCGTCAACCCGGAACTCGCGGACGGTCGCCACGCTGGGCAGGTCCTTGAGCTGGCCGGCCCGCGGCTTGTTCAGCTTCTTGACCACGTCCGTCCCGAGCTGGACGGCGGTGTAGCCGTCCCGATCCGGGGTCCGGAGGCGGGTCACGGTATTCGGTTCGATGGCCAGGACGCTGACGGCCACCATCGTGCCGTCGTCCTGGAACACCTGGGTCATCCCCACTTTTCTTCCGATCAATCCGATGCTCATCGCACTACATCTTGATTTCGATGTCGACACCAGCCGCGAGGCTGAGTCGCATCAGGGCGTCCACCGTCTTCGACGACGGATCCAGGATGTCCACGAGCCGCTTGTGGGTGCGGATCTCGAACTGCTCCCGGGAGTCCTTGTCGATGAACGGGGAACGGAGGACGGTGAACTTCTCGAT
>JBBEBL010000091.1:0-5524 GCA_040882345.1 Chloroflexota bacterium | reverse complement strand
GTGGAGCGATGCGGCGTCCGTGACTCGCCCGATGAGCGCAGCGTCCACGACGGGACGCGCCCCGTCGTGGACGAGCACGACCCGCTCGCCGGCTGGATCCGGGACCTCGCGCTCCAGGGCCTCGAACCCGGCCCGCACGGAATCCTGGCGTCGCTCACCGCCGCTCGTCACAGACAGGACGGCGGACGGCAACCACGACGCGGCGGCGATCTCGTCCCGGCGATCTGACGCCACGACGAGCACGATGGCTCCGACCGCCGGCCCCGCCGCGATGGCATCCAGCGTCCAGGCCAGCAGAGGGCGCCCGGCGATCAGCCATGCCAGCTTGTCCATGCCGCCCATCCGGCGCGACGACCCGGCAGCGACGACGATGGCATCCGCGACGGCGGGTCGTGCCGGCGCGCTCAATCGAGACGAGGCTGGGCGAAGATCATCCGTCCCGCGACGGTCTGCAGGACGCGCGTCACGGATACGTCCAGCTCGCGGTCGATGTGGCGGGCGCCGCCCTCCACCACGATCATCGTCCCATCGTCCAGGAAGCCGACGCCCTGGCCCGACTCCTTGCCCTCCTGGATCACCCTGACGCGCAGCTCCTCGCCCGGCAGGACGGCCGGCTTGACCGCGTTGGCGAGCGAATTGATGTTCATCACTCGCACGCCCTGGAGGTCTGCCACTCGGTTCAGGTTGAAGTCGTTGGTCAGGATGACCCGGCTGCGCAACAGGGCCAGCGCGACGAGCTTCGCGTCCACCTCCGCCACGTCGGGGATGGCGTCCTCCACGATCTCGACCGGCGTCCCTGGCTCCTTCTGCATGCGCGACAGGATCTCCAGGCCACGCCGGCCGCGATTGCGCCGCAGCGTGTCCGAACTGTCGGCGATGTGCTGCAGCTCGTCCAGCACGAAGCGCGGAACGACGAGCGTGCCGTAGATGAAGCCGGACTCCACGATCTCCGCGATCCGACCATCGATGATGGCACTGGTGTCCACGATGATATGCGGGTCGCCTCGCCGAACGTTCACGTCACCATCGCGCGTCGCGGGCCGGATGAGCCCGATCGCCTCGGCCGCGACGACCAGGTCCTTGCGCTTGGCCACCGTGAGCCCCAGCATGCCGAGACCCAGGAACAGCGAGACCCCGAGGGGGAGCCATGTCCCGAACGGATCGTTGATGTTCCCGAGCGGGAACCCGAGCAGGAGGCCCATCAGCAGGCCCAGCAGCAGGCCAGCGACGGCGGTCACGAACTCGGCGGTGGATAGCTCCTCCACGCGTAGGATCAGCCACGTGGCCGGCACCACGGTGAGGTACGGCAGGAGCGCGAAGCCGACGACGATCCACGCGATGACCCAAGTGGCGAGCAGCGCGCCGGCGTACTCGGACTCGCTGAACAGCCCGCCGTCCACACCGGCGAGCACGAGCCCGGTGAGCCCGCCAAGGGCGGCTCCAAGCACTCGGATATAGCGGATCAACGACGTCCTCTGATGACTCGACCCGGCGCCACGCCCGACGAACGGCTCGAAGGGACGGTCAGCCTAGCATCGCCGGGAGCGCATCGCCACGATGGTCGGACGGGCTCGCGAGCGCCACCTCAACGGCCTCACGCAACGTCGCGACCTCGTGGACCCGCATCCCGACGATCTCTGGTGCCGCGGCGCCCCGACCGGCGCTCGGCACGATGGCGGCGCCGAATCCGAGGCGAGCCGCCTCGCGCAGGCGCCGCTCCAGGCCCGTGACGGGCCGGAGCTCGCCGAGCAGCCCGACCTCGCCGATGACCACCGCGTCTGATCGCACCGGGCGATCGCGCAGCGACGAGGCGAGCGCGAGGGCGATGGGCAGGTCAAGGCCGGGCTCGCCGACGGCGAGTCCACCGGCCAGGTTCGTGTACACGTCGTGAGTGCCCAGGGCGATCCCGGCGCGACGCCCAAGGACGGCCACCAGCAGGCCCAGGCGATTGGGGTCCAGGCCGCTGGCCTTGCGAGCCGGAGTGCCGTAGCCGGCCGGCGCCACGAGCGCCTGGACCTCGACGAGGAGCGGGCGGCTCCCCTCCAGGGTCGGCGCGATGACACTGCCGGGCGCCGGCTCGGGATGGTCTGCCAGGAACGCCCGGGCCGGGTCGGCGACTTCCAGCAGGCCGTGACCGGCCATCTCGAAGACCCCGACTTCCTCCGTGGATCCGAACCGGTTCTTGGCGGCCCGCACCAGCCGAAGCGCGGCGTAGCGCTCGCCCTCCACCGAGACCACCGCGTCCACGAGGTGCTCAAGGGTCTTGGGGCCCGCGATGGACCCGTCCTTGGTGACGTGGCCCACGAGGATGACCGCGATCCCTTCACCCTTGGCGAAGTCCATCAGCCGGACGGTCGACTCGCGGACCTGGCCGACGCTGCCGGCGGCCCCGTCCAGCTCATCGACGGTGGCGGTCTGGATGGAATCGACGACGACGGCCGCGGGTCGCATCCGGCGCGCCGCCTCCACGATCCGGCCGATATCGTGCTCCGCGAGGACCTCGACCAGGCGGCCCGGCCCGCCATCCAGCAGGGCGAGGCGGCCGGCTCGCAGCCGGACCTGGGCAGCGGACTCTTCACCGGTGGCGTACAGGACCGGCTGGCCAAGGCCCGCGGCCACCTGCAGGAGCAACGTTGACTTGCCGATCCCCGGCTCCCCGCCCACCAGGACGAGGGACCCCGCGACGAGACCGCCTCCCAGCACGCGATCCAGCTCGCCGATCCCGGTGGGGAGTCGAGGCACGTCGGCCTCGCCGATGTCCGCCAGCGCGACCGGGGCGGCCTCGGGGCCATCGCCCATCAGCCGCGGGCGCTGGCGTCCGGACGGTTCGCGGACGACGGTCTCGACAAGGCTGTTCCAGGCCGCACACGAGCGGCACTGCCCCTCCCAGCGCAGGAAGGAATCGCCGCACGTTTGGCAGACGAACCGGCTCGTGGACTTCGCCACGCCTACCTCGCGTTGTGGGGCGGGACGATCAGACGGCCTCGACCGGCTCGCGTGCCTCGACCGCGTGGATCTCCAGGCCCGCTTCGGGGTCCCGGTCCACAAGGATCGTCGTGCCCGGCTCGTAGCGGCCCAGGAGGAGGTGCTCGGCGAGCACGTCCTCCACCATGTTCTGGATGACGCGGCGCAGCGGCCGGGCCCCGTAGGCCACGTCGTAGCCGAGCTTGATGATGTGCTCCTTGGCCGCTTGGGTGACCTCCAGCGACATCGACTGGGCCCGCAGCTGATCGCGCACCCGCTCCAGCATGAGGTCCACGATCTTGGCGATCTCGTCCACGGTCAGAGACCGGAAGACCACGGTCGCGTCGATGCGGTTGAGGAACTCGGGGCGGAAGTTGTTCTTCAGCTCCGCCGCGATCTTCTCCTTCATGAGCTCGTAGGAACTCTCGGCGCGCGCCTCGTCCGTCGTGCCCTGGACCCGGAACCCCAGGCTGGAGTTGGTCTGGAGCTGCTTCGCACCCAGGTTGCTGGTCATGATGATGATGCAGTTGCGGAAGTCCACCCGCCGGCCCTTGGCATCAGACAGGTGACCGTCCTCCAGGATCTGGAGCAGGAGGTTGAAGACCTCGGCGTGGGCCTTCTCGACCTCGTCGAGCAGGACTACGGCGTAGCTCTTGCGCCGGACGGCTTCCGTCAACTGGCCGCCCTCGTCGAACCCGACGTAGCCCGGAGGGGCGCCGACGAGACGCGACACGTTGTGGCGCTCCATGAACTCGCTCATGTCGATCTTGATGAGGGCGTCCTCGCTGCCGAACATGAACTCGGCGAGGGCCTTGGCGAGTTCCGTCTTCCCGACGCCGGTCGGTCCGAGGAAGATGAACGAGCCGATCGGGCGCTTGGGGTCCTTGAGACCGGCACGGGCACGACGCACGGCCTTGGAGATCGTCTCGATCGCCTCCTGCTGGCCGATGACCCGACCGTGGAGGGCGTCCTCCATGTGCAGGAGCCGCTCCGACTCCGCCTCGGAGATCCGGGTGACCGGGATGCCCGTCCACATCGCGACGACCTGCGCGATCTCCTCCTCGCCGACCGACGGCTGATCGCCCGCGACCTGTGCCTGCCACTCGCCGCGGAGCGTGTCCACCTTCTCCTTGGCCGTCGCCTCCGCCTCGCGCAGGGTCGCGGCCTCCTCGTACTCCTGGTTGTTGATCGCGGCGTCCTTCTCCTTGGTGACGCGATCCAGGTCCTTCTGTGCCTCGCGGAGCGCGGGCGGCGCGGAGGCGTGGCGCAGTCGAACGCGAGAGGCCGCCTCGTCGATCAGGTCGATGGCCTTGTCAGGCAGATGGCGATCCGTGATGTAGCGGATGGACAGGTCCGTCGCGGCCTTGACAGCCTCGTCCGTGATGGTGACCTTGTGGTGTTGCTCGTAGCGCTCGCGGATCCCCATGAGGATCTCGACCGTCTGCTCCATGGTCGGCTCTTCCACCATCACCGGCTGGAACCGTCGCTCGAGGGCGGCGTCGCGCTCGATGTACTTGCGGTACTCGTCCAGGGTGGTCGCTCCGATGCACTGGAGCTCGCCGCGGGCCAGAGGTGGCTTGAGGATGTTCGCCGCGTCGATCGCGCCCTCGGCCGCGCCAGCTCCGACGAGCGTGTGCAGCTCATCGATGAACAGGACGGCGTCGTTGGTGTTGCGCAGCTCCTCGATGATCTTCTTGAGCCGCTCCTCGAACTCGCCGCGGTACTTCGTGCCCGCCACGAGCGAGCCGATGTCGAGGGTAAGCACGCGCTTGTTGAGGAGGATGTCCGGCACGTCGCCCGCCACGATCCGGTGGGCGAGGCCCTCCGCGATGGCCGTCTTGCCCACGCCGGGCTCCCCGATCAACGCGGGGTTGTTCTTCGTCTTGCGGCCCAGGATCTGGATGACCCGCTCGATCTCCTTCTCGCGGCCGATGACCGGATCCAGCTTGCCCGCACGGGCGGCGTCGGTCAGGTTGATCCCGAGCTGGTCCACGGTCGGCGTCTTGCTGGCACGCTTCGTTTCCGGCGCCGGGCCGGCGGACGAGCTCTGCGACAGGACACGGATGACCTCGTGGCGGACCTTGTCCAGGTTGACCCCGAGCGACTCGAGGACGCCGGCGGCGATCCCCTCGCCCTCACGGACCAGCCCCAGGAGCAGATGCTCCGTGCCGATGTAGTTGTGGCCCAGGCGGCGCGCCTCGTCGATGGCGAGCTCGATGACGCGCTTGGCGCGCGGCGTGAGGCCGACCTCGCCGACGACCGGCCGATCGCCACGGCCGATGATGAACTCGACCGCCGTCCGCACCTTCGGCAGTTCCACGTTCATGTTCTCGAGGACCCGCGCGGCCACGCCCTCGCCCTCGCGGACGAGGCCAAGGAGCAGGTGCTCCGTGCCGATGTAGTTGTGGTTGAACCGCTGCGCCTCGTCCTGAGCGAGTGTCAGGACCTTGCGCGCCCGGTCCGTGAACTTGTCGAAGCGATCCATCGAGTCGAACGCCTGTTCTCTTGCGGCAGCGTCACGGGGTGACGCCTCAGGCCATGCTAGCACGACGTCCTCGCC
>JBBEBL010000090.1:3863-5559 GCA_040882345.1 Chloroflexota bacterium | reverse complement strand
GGCGTCTCGGTCACGCCGGCCTCGTAGGCCAGGATCTGCTGGGTCCGCAGGGCCAGGCGGGCCGCCTCCTCCGTCGGTAGGGCCAGGGCCTCGTCCCGCGAGTTGGTGTGGAGGCTCTGGGCACCGCCCAGCACGGCGGCGAGGGCCTGGATCGTGGTCCGCACCACGTTGTTGTCGATCGACTGGGCGGTGAGCGACGAGCCGGCGGTCTGGACGTGGAAGCGGCACAGCATGGAGCGCGGGTCGGTCGCCCCGAAGCGCTCGCGCATGATCGTCGCCCACATCCGGCGCGCGACGCGGAACTTGGCCACCTCCTCGAACAGCTCGCTCCAGGCGGCGAAGAAGAACGACAGGCGACCGGCGAAGGCGTCCACGTCCAGGCCCCGCTGGACGGCCGCATCCACGTAGGCGATCGCATCGGCGAGCGTGAACGCGAGCTCCTGGGCCGCCGTTGCCCCGGCCTCGCGCATGTGGTAGCCGGAGATGGAGATCGTGTTCCACTTCGGGAGCTCCGCGGCGCAGAACTCGAAGACGTCCGTCACGAGGCGCATGGACGGGCGCGGCGGGAAGATGTACGTCCCGCGGGCGATGTACTCCTTGAGGATGTCGTTCTGGGTCGTCCCGCCGATCCGGGCACGCTCCACGCCCTGGGCCTCGGCCGAGGCGACGTACAGGGCCAGCAGGATCGGCGCCGTGGCGTTGATGGTCATGCTCGTGCTGACGTCACCCAGCGGGAGGCCATCCACGAGGACCGCCATGTCGGCGAGGCTGGAGATCGGCACTCCGACCCGCCCGACCTCACCCTCGGCCGCCGGCGCGTCCGAGTCGTAGCCCATCTGGGTCGGCAGGTCGAAGGCGACGGAGAGTCCGGTCTGGCCCTGGTCCAGGAGGTACCGGAAGCGGCGGTTGGTCTCCTCCGCGGTCGCGAACCCGGCGTACTGACGCATCGTCCAGAACCGTCCGCGGTACATCGTGGGCTGCACGCCCCGGGTGTACGGGTACTCGCCTGGTCGACCCAGGTCGCGGTCCTCGTCCAGGGCCGCGATGTCGGCGGGCGTGTACAGGTCGCGGATCTCGATGCCAGACGACGTCTCGAAGGGGCTTCGCCGCTCGGGCGCCGACTGGCGCGCCCGGTCGCGGAGCGTCGCGCGCCAGCGATCGCGGTCGGGGTCGCTCCCCTCCCCGATGGGCCGGACGGGGCGGGTCATTCCAGGACCAGCAGAAGGTCGCCGATCTCGATCGTCTGGTCGGGGGCGACCGCCACCCGGGCGATGGTGCCGTCGCGCGGGGCGCGAAGCTCGTTCTGCATCTTCATCGCCTCCACCACGAGGAGCTGCTGACCGGCCACCACGCCGTCGCCCGGGACGACGGACACGCCCAGGATCCGTCCCGGGATGATGGCATGGACCTCCGTCGGACCGCCATGGCCAGACGCCTCGCGGCCGCGGCGCGCCCGGTCCCGGAGTGCCGCACGGCGTTCCGACTCGATCTCCAGCTCGATCCGCCATCCATCCACGACGACCTCGCGACGGACGAAGCCGCGGCCGTCACCCGCGGCCGATGGATCGCCCAGCAGCACCCGCCGTCGCGCCCCGTCCAGATGCAGGTCCGCTCGGGCGCGGTCCAGGTGCTCCAACCAGGCGCGGACGGGCGCATCGTCCACGAGGACGAAACCGTCGCCGTCACCGTCGCCGTC
>JBBEBL010000090.1:0-3763 GCA_040882345.1 Chloroflexota bacterium | reverse complement strand
CCGTCGCCGTCACCGTCGCCGTCACCGTCGCCGTCGCCGTCGCTGCCGCTGCCGCTGCCGTCAGCAAGGGTCGGGGGGCTGGTCGCCGGACGCTCCGTCACGCCGCCCAGGATTCCGGTCCCGGACGTCCGCGGCGCCGGGACGACCGGGATCTCTGGTGGCTCGACCACCATCGGGGCGAGGTCCACGTGGGCCATGGATGTCGCGATCGCGACGCGCACGGCACGCGGGTCGATGGCGCGGGTCATCGTGGCCACCGGTCGGCGGCGCGCACCCGGCCGGCACGGCGCCACGTGTCCTCGCCAGCGGCCTGGGCCCGGGTGCCGTCAGTGTGAGGCCGGATGCCGCCGACGTCCGTCCCCGTCCCGATACTGCCCCCGCCCCTCGTGAGGGCGTCGAGGCCCGCGGCAAGCCGCGCCGCCTGGGCGGCGTCTCGGAGGGAGGCCGGCCCGTCCCAGTGCTCCCCGACCCAGCCCGTTGACAGCTCGGCGGCGAGGAAACTCGGGTCGCGCGCCACGAACCGGTGGAACGGGAGGGTCGTCTGGATGCCACCGATCTCGGTCTCGTCCAGGGCGCGGCGC
This sequence comes from Chloroflexota bacterium, assembly GCA_040882345.1. Classification (GTDB taxonomy): domain Bacteria; phylum Chloroflexota; class Limnocylindria; order Limnocylindrales; family CSP1-4; genus SPCO01. Next base: position 3,182 of record JBBEBL010000090.1, on the reverse strand, counting down.
AGTCGGGCGATGGCGGCCGGGCGATCGCCGGCGTGGACCATGACCTTGGCGATGAGGTTGTCGTACTCGGCCGGGACGCGGTCGCCGGCCTCCAGAGCCGTGTCCACCCTGACGCCCGGCCCGGACGGCATCAGCCAGCGAGTGGCGCGGCCGGGGGTCGGCGCGAAGTCCCGCCCGGGGTCCTCGGCGGAGATGCGGACCTCGATGGCGTGGCCCTGGGGATCGGCCGCGGCGTCAGCCGCGGCGTGAGCCGCCAGGGACAGTGGGGCCCCGGCGGCCAGCCAGAACTGCTCGCGAACGATGTCGAGGCCTGACACCAGCTCCGTCACGCCGTGCTCCACCTGCAGCCGCGTGTTCACCTCCAGGAAGTAGAACGCCCCATCCGGAGCGCGCAGGAACTCGGCGGTCGCGGCGTTCTGCAGACCGGCGGCCGTCGCCACCCGGACCGCCATCTCGTGGAGATGTCGTCGCTCGTCTGTCGTCAGACCCGGCGCCGGCGCCTCTTCCACCAACTTCTGGTGCCGGCGCTGGAGCGAGCAGTCACGCTCGCCGATGGCCACGACCTGGCCAGAGACGTCTCCCAGCAACTGGACCTCGATGTGGCGGGCCGGGCTGATCTCCCGTTCCAGGTAGACGGAACCGTCACCAAACGCGTTGGCCGCCTCGCTGGAGCCGGCGACGAGTGCTGCCGGGAGCTCGCTGGCCTTGGTGACCCGACGCATCCCGCGCCCGCCACCGCCCGCCGCCGCCTTGACCAGCAGCGGGTATCCGACCGCGTCGGCCTCGGCGACGATGGAGGCGAGCCGATCCGGCCGGTCCACGGGCGCCGGCTCCAGCGTTCCCGGGACGGCATCGACACCCACCTCGCGGGCGGTGCGCCGCGCATGCAGCTTGTCGCCCAGGGCATCGATAGCACCGGACGGTGGACCGACGAAGACCAGGCCGGCGTCCTCCACGGCTCGCGCGAAGGCCGCCCGCTCTGCGAGGAATCCATACCCCGGATGGACCGCCTGGCATCCGGTCTTGACGGCCGCCTCGACCACCGCGTCGATCAGGAGGTAGCTCTCGGACGGAGCCGCGGGACCAAGCCGGACCGCCGCATCCGCGAGTCGCACGTGCGTCGCCGCGCGATCCGCGTCCGAATAGACGGCGACGGCCTCCATGCCCATCTCGTGGCAGGCCCGGATGATGCGCACCGCGATCTCCCCGCGGTTCGCGACGAGGACCCGGCGAAACGGTGGCTCCCCCATCGGTGACGAGCCTTGCGGGTCGCCGGTGTCCGTGCGCAAAGACAGCCCGGACGCAGCCGCGCCGGGGCGCGCCTCAGAGCGGGATGTTGCCATGCTTCTTCCTTGGGTTCGTGTCCTGTTTCCCCTCCAGGACATCCAGCGCGCGGATCAGGCGAGGCCGCGTCTCCGACGGATGGATGACCTCGTCAACGTAGCCGCGCGATGCGGCGATATACGGGTTGGCGAACTCCGACTCGTACTCCTCGACGAGACGCCGGTGCTCGGCGGCCGGATCTTGGGCGTTCGCGATCGCATCCTTGAAGATGATGTTGACCGCGCCCGCCGCGCCCATCACCGCGATCTCCGCGGTTGGCCAGGCGAAGTTCATGTCGCCCCGGATGTGCTTGCTACTCATGACGTCGTAGGCACCGCCGTAGGCCTTGCGCGTGATGACCGTCACCTTGGGCACGGTCGCCTCGCAATATGCATAGAGCAGCTTGGCGCCGTGCCTGATGATCCCGCCGTGCTCCTGGCTGACCCCGGGCAGGAACCCCGGGACATCAACGAGCGTGACCAACGGGACGTTGAATGCGTCGCATGTCCGGACGAACCGGGCAGCCTTGACGGACGCGTCGATGTCCAGCGCACCGGCAAGGACCGCCGGCTGCTGCGCGACGATCCCGACACTGCGCCCGCCGAGCCGCGCATAGCCGATGAGGATGTTGGCCGCCCACCCGGGTTGGATCTCCAGGAACGCGCCGTCGTCCACGATGCGCGAGATGACATCGTGCATGTCGTATGGCCGCGACGGATCGTCCGGCACGACGGTGTCCAGTTCCAGGTCCATCCGTGACGACGGGTCCGTGGTCGCTCCGACGGGCGCATCCGCCAGGTTGTTCTGCGGCAGATGCGCGAGCAGCCGCCGGACCTGATCGAGCGCATCCGCTTCGTCGCGAGCGGCCAGGTGGGCGACCCCGCTCTTCGTGGTGTGCGTCGTCGCACCTCCCAGGAACTCTGAGTCCACTTCCTCATGGGTCACGGTCTTCACGACGTTCGGACCGGTGACGAACATATAGCTCGTGCCTTCCACCATGACCGTGAAATCCGTCATCGCCGGCGAGTAGACGGCCCCGCCCGCGCACGGGCCCAGGATCACGGAGATCTGCGGGATCACCCCGGAAGCCATCACGTTGCGCAGGAAGATCTCCGCGTAGCCGCCCAGGGACGCCACGCCCTCCTGGATGCGCGCACCGCCCGAATCGTTGAGACCGATGACCGGCGCACCGACCTTCATCGCGAGATCCATGATCTTGCAGATCTTCTCGGCGTACGCCTCTGACAGCGATCCGCCGAAGACCGTGAAGTCCTGGCTGAACACGAAGACCAGTCGGCCATCGATGGTCCCGTGGCCGGTCACGACCCCGTCGCCGAGTACGTGCTGGTCGGCCAGACCGAATTCCGTGGCGCGATGCGTCACGAACGCGTCCATCTCCACGAAGGATCCCGGGTCCAACAGCAGATCCAGGCGCTCGCGCGCCGTGAGCTTTCCCCAGGCGTGCTGGCGCTCGACACGGACCGGTCCGCCGCCCAGCAGCGATTCAGCTCGCATCCGTTCGAGACGCGCCAGGCGCTCGTCATTGGTCGGCAACCGCGATCACCTCCGGCAGCATGTCTTTGCGCAACGACAGGTCAATGATAGTCGTGCGGCGCAGGCACAGGGCACGGCCCACGTGACGTCCACTTATCCACGGATTCGGTGAACAACTCCCGTGTCGTGTGGATAACCGGGGTGCCCGATGAGGGTGTCGCTGGGGTAGCATGACCAGCACTCCCGCCCTCCCCCATCGCGGCGTATCCCGCCCGGCCGAGTGATTCGAGGTGATGCCCCGGTGACCAACGTGATCGCGATCGCCAACCAGAAGGGCGGCGTCGGCAAGACGACGACGGCGATCA
>JBBEBL010000089.1:0-1033 GCA_040882345.1 Chloroflexota bacterium | reverse complement strand
CCCCGCGGCGGTACATCGTTCGCGCACGGCCTCGAGGATGGCGATGGACGCGGCGAGGAGCGCGGGCTGGGCGTTCTCGGTGAGGTCCAGTCGCTCCGCCGGGCCGTCCCAGGCCACGGCGCTGATCGATTCGCCGAGGGCCGCGTCAGCTGCGGCGAAGACGGCCGCGGCGGCGGGGGAGGACATGGCGAGATCCCGGCCCATGCCCACGGACTGCGAGCCCTGGCCGGGGAACACGAAGGCGATCGATGACATCGACGCGAAGCGTATCGCCGGCGGCCAGCGCGGGGCGCGATTCCCGTGCATCCTTGCACGCATGAACGAGACCAGGCCACACCGCACGACGTCGCGACCCGCGCCCGCCCGGACCATCGCCCGGCGGTTCGAGGCGGACCTGTCGGCGCCAGTGCTCGCCGCGGGCCAGCGGATCCAGAACGTCCGCCAGATCAGCGAGCGGGTGGCGATGGGGCGCGCCCTCTGGCGCGAGTTGGTGATCGGGTTCGCGAGCCAGCTCGGGGACCTGCGCCTGGGCTTCACGCAGCTCGCCGCGCTCTACGTCCTCGCGGACGGCAGCACGCTGACGGTCGGCGAGCTCGCCGAGGCCATCAACCGGTCCCCCTCGGCGACGAGCCGCCTCATCGACGGGCTGGTGAAGCGCCGGCTCGTGGAGCGACGGTCGGAAGAGGAGGATCGGCGGCAGCGTGTGCTCCGCCTGACGCCGCGCGGGCACGCGGTCCTGCGGGTCGTGGACCGGGCGCGCGCGGAGCAGTTCCTCGGGGCGGTGCGCCCCATGCCCACCGCTGAGCGCGCGATCGTGGCGATGGGCGTTGCCGCCCTGGCCACGCACGCCATCAGCCGCCGCGGCCGGTTCATCCGCGGGACGGGCGGGCGCGGGCCAGGCGGCTGACCCTGGTCGCGGACGCGGACGGCCGCCACCCCGTCGTCGCCGGCAGGTTCACCGTCCGCGAACGTTGGCCTCACCGATCCGCCGCTCCGGATGCCGCTTCACCCGCGGTGAACGTCGGCAGGCCGT
>JBBEBL010000088.1:4407-5580 GCA_040882345.1 Chloroflexota bacterium | reverse complement strand
CGGACGGCGGAGTGGACGACGCTCTGCGGGTGGATGACGACCTCGATGGCGTCGTAGTCGACATCGTACAGCCAGTGCGCCTCGATGACCTCCAGGCCCTTGTTGGCGAGGGTGGCGGAGTCGATGGTGATCTTGGCTCCCATGGTCCAGGTGGGGTGCTTGAGGGCCTGCGCCGGTGTGACCGCGGCGATCTGCGCTGGCGTGGCGTCCAGGAACGGGCCTCCGGACGCGGTCAGGATGAGCGCGGCGACGCTCGACATCCGTTCGCCCACCAGGCACTGCCAGATGGCGGAATGTTCCGAGTCGATGGGGCGCACCCAGGCCAGTGGGCTGGCGAACGGATCCGCGGGCGAGACGGCGGCCGCCTTCGTGGCCAGGCCGCGCGCCTCCGGCATCACCAGGTGACCGCCCGCGACCAGCGTCTCCTTGTTGGCCGTGGCCACCACCTTCCCGGCCCGCAGGGCGGCGAGGACCGGTCGGAGGCTGACGACGCCCCCGGTCGCGACCACCACCATGTCCACGTCATCCCGGGTGGCCAGCGCCGCGAGGCCGTCGGCGTCCGCCCCGAGCGCGGTCGTCGCGACCCCGAGCCGATGGGCCTGTTCGTCGAGGAGCGTCCGGTTCACGCCCGTCGCGAGGGCCACCACCCGGAAGCGGTCCGGGTGCGCGGCGATGACGTCCACCGTCTGCGTCCCGATGGAGCCGGTGGACCCCAGGAGCACGATCCGGCGCGGCTCAGGCAAGGAACGCGACCACGTACAGCGTCACGACCGGCGCGGCGAACAGGAAGGAGTCCACGCGGTCCAGGATGCCACCGTGGCCCGGGATCAGCGTCCCGGAGTCCTTGGCCCCGGCCGCGCGCTTGAGCATGGACTCGGCGAGGTCGCCGGCCTGCGCCGCGAGGGCGACCAGCGGACCCAGGATGAGGCCGTGCCATGACTCCTGGCCCAGGCCGGCGAGGAGCCCCGCGACGACCGCGGTGCTGGCCACCACGCCGCCGACGAGCCCGGCGTACGTCTTGGACGGCGAGATGTGCTCAAGGAACCGGGCCCGCCCGAACTGGCGGCCCACGAGGTAGGCGCCGGTGTCGTAGGCCCAAACGGCGAGGACCAGGAGCAGGATCCAGCCGCGCTCCGGTTCCAGCACGGCCAACGGCGCACCGGCCGGGATCGC
>JBBEBL010000088.1:0-4307 GCA_040882345.1 Chloroflexota bacterium | reverse complement strand
CGGGCGGCGAGCACCGTCACGATCGCGATGCCGGCGGCGAGGACCGTGCCTCCGATCGCCAGGATGGCGAGCAGGACGGGCACGAGGACGACCGCGGTGAGGGCTCGCTGGCGCATCCGGGCGGCCCCGACCGGACCTAGCGGCCGAACCGGCGCTGGCGCCGGGCGAACTCGAGGAGCGCCGCGTCAAAGGCGTCCGGCCCGAAGTCCGGCCAGAGTGCGTCGCAGAAGTACAGCTCCGCGTAGGCGGACTGCCAGATCAGGAAGTTGGAGATGCGCTGCTCGCCGCCGGTCCGGATGAGCAGGTCCGGATCGGGCAGCCCGGCCGTGTACAGCGCGGCGCTGACGGCCGCCTCGTCGATCGTCTCCGCTGCCGTGCCGTCTGCCACCAGGCGCCGCACCGCGTCCACCAGCTCGGTCCGGCCGGCGTAGTTGAAGGCGATGTTCAGGAGCAGTCGGTCACCGCCGGCGGTCGCCTCCAGCGCGCTGTCGATGGACGCGCGCGTGGCGGCTGGGAGCTCGTCCATCCGGCCCAGGAGTCGAACCCGCACGCCCTGCCGGCGCAGCTCGTCCGTCTCGCTCCGGATGGCCGCCTCCAGCAGGCCGAACAGGCCGGTCACCTCGTCATCCGAGCGAGCCCAGTTCTCGCGGCTGAACGCGTACAGGGTCAGGACGGGCACACCGCGGCGCACGGCATGGCGCAGGATCTCGCGGATGGCCTCCACGCCCGCGGCATGGCCATCCAGTTCCGGGAGGTCGCGGCCGCGAGCCCAGCGCCGGTTGCCGTCCATGATGATGGCGACGTGGCGTGGCAGCTCGTCGGCCGGCAGGAACGGCTCACCAGCCGTACCGGCCGCCGCATGGGCGATCGGGGGCGCGTCGGTCGGCCGGGCGAGCGGAGCTCGGGCCAACGGTGCGCGGGCCACTAGACCTCCAGGACCTCCTGCTCCTTGACGGCCCCCCGGTGATCCACATCGGCGATGTGGCGGTCCGTCGTCTTCTGGAGGACGTCCAGGTGCCGGTGCGCTTCGTCCGCCCCCACGGCCCCGTCGCGCTCTTCCTTCCTCAGCTGATCCGCGGTATCGCGACGGATGTTGCGGATCTCCACGCGCGCCTCTTCCATACGCTTGTGGACGACCTTCACGATCTCCTTGCGACGCTCCTCGGTGAGCGGCGGGATGTTCAGGCGGACCACGGTCCCGTCCACGTTGGGCGTCAGGCCGATGTCGCTCTTGGTGATGGCCTTCTCGATCGCCCCGAGGACCCCGCGGTCCCACGGCTGGATCACGATCTGGTGCTGTTCCGGCACGCTGATCCCGGCCAGCTGGTTCAACGGGGTCTGGGTGCCGTAGTAGTCCACCATTATCCGCTCGACCAGGGCGGTCGATGCCCGGCCGGTGCGAATCCCCTGGAAGTCGCGCTCCATGGCGTCCGCGGCGCGCGCCATCTTGTGATCCGCCTCGGCGAGGATCTCACTGCTCATGCCGGCGTTCCTCCGGTTCCCTCGGGCGCCGGGACGGCACTCGAGATGGTCGTCCCGACCGGCTCACCGGCCGCGACGCGCGTGATGTTATCGGCTGAGTTGAGGTCGAAGACGATGATCGGCAGGTCGTTTTCCATACACAGGCTGACCGCGGCCGCATCCATGACCTTGAGCTGGTCGCGAAGCAGGTCCGCGTATTCCAGATGAGCGTAGCGCCGCGCGTCCGGGTTGACCATGGGGTCGGCATCGTAGACACCGTCGACCTTGGTCGCCTTGAGCAGGACCTCCGCGTTGATCTCCACGGCCCGCAGGGCGGCCGCCGTGTCCGTCGTGAAGTACGGGTTGCCGGTGCCGGCGACGAAGATCGCGACGCGCCCCTTCTCCAGGTGGCGGATGGCCCGCCGCCTGATATACGGCTCGGCGACCTGGTTCATGTCGATGGCGGTCATGACGCGCGTGGCGATGCCGGCCCTCTCCAGCGCATCCTGGAGCGCGAGGCCGTTCATGACCGTGGCCAGCATGCCGATGTAGTCACCCGTTGCCCGATCCATTCCGCGGGCGGCCGCCGCCATGCCGCGGAAGATGTTGCCTCCACCCACGACGATCCCGACCTGGACCCCGAGCCGGTGGACCTCCGCGACCTGCCTGGCGATGAACGCGCAGAACGCGGGATCCACGCCGTACTGGCGATCACCCAGCAGGGCCTCGCCGGACAGCTTGAGCAGGACCCGCCGGTAGCGAACCGCGGGCTCCGGGGCGGCCGTGGAGGTCGCCGGGTCCGTCACAGCTCCTCCCCGAGCGCGTAACGCGTGAATCGGCGAACGCGGATGTTCTCCCCGATCGTCGAGATCTTCTCCGTGATCAGGTCACCCACCGTACGCTCCTCGTCGCGGAACGGCTGGTCCACGAGGCAGACCTGTGAGTACCACTTCTTGAGCTGGCCATCCACGATCTGCGGCCGGATGTTCTCCGGCTTCTTCTGGACACTCTCGTCCTGCAGCAACTCGGCCTGCTTCGCCGCGAGCGCCTCCGCCGGGATGCGCTCCTGGTCCACGTACAGCGGTGCCAGGCCGGCGACCTGCACGGCGAGGTCCCTGACCAGCTTCTGGAACTCATCCGTCCGCGCGACGAAGTCCGTCTCGCAATTGACCTCGATCAGGACGCCGACGCGGCCACCCGTGTGGATATAGCTGGAGACGAGTCCCTCGCGAGCATCGCGACCGGCCTTCTTGGCGGCCGCCGCCAGGCCCCGCTCACGCAGGATGACGATGGCCTGATCCAGGTCGCCGTTCGCCTCCGTGAGGGCCTTCTTGCAGTCCATGAAGCCGGCTCCGGTCCGCTCGCGCAGCTCCTTGACCAACTCTGCCGTGATGTCCGCCATGTCGTGTGTGCTCCTGTCCTGTGCTCCCGCCTGCGCCAGGCGCGGGCGGGTGATGGATTCGTGCAGGCCGCGCGGCGCGTTGCGCGATCGGCCGTGAGCGCGCTCCCGTGTTCCTCCGCCGTCACCGGCGCCAGCGCCGGCGGTCTCCCGCGGCGCTGTGGCTCAACCGGGGGTATCGCCCTCGGCCTTTTCCGCAGCCTCGCGCTCAAGCTCCGCGGCGATCTCTTCAGGCGTGGCCTCGGCCGCTGCGGTCGCCGCCTCGGCGACGGCTGCCTCGGCGCGAGCCACCCGGTCACCGGGGAGGAGGTCGTCGTCATCGGCATCCGGCTCGAAGGTCAGGGCCGCGCCACCTGCCAGAGCGGCCACGAGCGCGTCGGACGCGCCGGGGACCTCTTCCTCCTCGCCGGTCAGCGGGGCCGCGGCGGCCTCGGCAGCCTCAGGCTCCACCGCGCGTGTCGAGCGCTGCTGGGCGCCCTCGATGGCCGCTTCCGCGACAAGCGTGCACAGCAGGCGGATGGCCCGGATGGCATCGTCGTTGGCCGGGATGATGTAGTCCAGCTCGTCCGGGTCCACGTTCGTGTCGCCGGTCCCGACGACCGGGATCTCCAGCTTGTTGGCCTCCGTCACGGCGATGCGCTCGCGGTGCGGGTCCACGATGAACACGAGGCCGGGCAGGCGCTTCATCTTGCGCATGCCGCCGACCGTGCCCTGGAGCTTGACCATCTGTTCGATCAGCTTGGCGGCTTCCTTCTTGCTCATCCGCTCGAAGTCGCCGTTCTCCTGGCGCGCCTCCAGCTGCTCCAGCAGGCCGATGCGCTTCTTGATGGTCGTGAAGTTCGTGAGCATGCCGCCCAGCCAGCGCTTCTGGACGTACGGCATGTTGGCGCGCGTGGCCTCGGCCACGATCGGCTCCTGCGCCTGCTTCTTCGTCCCGACGAAGAGGACCTGGTCACCACGAGCGACGGTGTCACGGACGGCGTCCAGCGCGACTTCCAGCCGCTGGACGGTCTGGGCGAGGTCGATGATGTGGATCCCGTTGCGCTCCGCGAAGATGAACGGGCGCATCTTGGGGTTCCAGCGGCGGGTCTGATGGCCGAAGTGGACTCCGGCTTCCAGCAGCTGCCGCATCGAGATGGTGGGCACGGGGTGCGACCTCCTGTTCGGTTCGTTCCTCCGCGGGGGCCATGTCGTCGTCGGGGACCGGCTGGTGCCGGCACCGCCCCGACCGGGGCCTTCGCGTGTGAGCTCCACTCGGGGTGGCCGAGCGGGCGTTGATCATCGTGGCACGGGGGTCCCGGGCCGCGGCGGAGTGTAGCACAGGGCCTCGAACGGCTTGATCGGCGGCCCCGTGCCGGTCACCCAGTGACCGGATCGGGGAATCCTGTCACCGCATGACCGTCCCGACGAATTCGCCGGCGGTTCCGCCCGCTCCTCCGCCGATCCG
>JBBEBL010000087.1:4003-5621 GCA_040882345.1 Chloroflexota bacterium | reverse complement strand
TGCCCGTATGGGAGGACCATCATAACACTCGATTATTAAGTGGTTCCCGCGGCCATCCGGAATCTCCCGCCGGCCGTGTCGCTGATCTGCCAGCACGACCAGTCGATCCAATGGCATGAGGAGTCTGTACGCGATGCGGACCCAGACACGGGTGGTCGTCATCGGCGGCGGTGTCGTCGGGTGCAGCCTGCTGTATCACTTGGCCAAGCTCGGTTGGCGCGACACGCTCCTGATCGAGAAGAACGAGCTGACGGCCGGTTCGACCTGGCACGCCGCCGGCCTGTGCACCCAGTTCAGTTCCAGCCTGAACATCACCCGGCTGCTCATGTACGGCGTCGAGCTCTACAAGCAGCTCGAGACGGAGACCGGCCAGGCCGTCGATTTCCACGAGGTCGGCAGCATCCGCCTCGCGACCGTCCCGGAGCGACTCGACCAGTACCGGGACCAGCAGGGTCTCGCCCGGATCGCCGGGCTGCCCTTCGAGATCATCGGGCCCGACGAGATCGCTCGGCTCTGCCCGATCCTCTCGCTCGACGGCGTCCTCGCCGGCGCGTGGACCCCGACCGACGGTTATGTGGACCCATCGAGCGTGACCCAGGCGATGGCGAGGCGTGCTCGTGACCTCGGCGCAGAGATCCAGCGGCACACGCCGGTCCGGGCGCTCCACCAGCTGCCGAACGGCGAGTGGGACGTGGTGACGGATGCCGGGACGGTCCGGGCCGGGATCGTCGTCAACGCCGGCGGGATCTGGGGCCGCGAGATCGGTCAGCTGGCCGGGGTGGACCTCCCGATCGTGCCGATGGAGCACCAGTACCTCATCACCGACGCGATTCCGGCCCTCGTGCCGCCCCACCGCGAGATGCCGGTCGTCCGTGACGTCGAGGCCTCGTTCTACGTCCGCGAGGAGGCGAACGGCCTCATCGTCGGGCCGTACGAACGGAACCCGAAGAACTGGTCGGCGCGCGGCATCCCGCCCGAGTTCGGCCAGCAGCTCCTCGCCCCGGACTTGCCCCAGATCGAGTCCGTCGTCGCGCTGGCGCAGGCCCGCCTCCCAGGCCTCGCCTCGGCCGGCCTGAAGCAGCTCCTGTGCGGCCCGACGAGCTACACACCCGACGGCAATGCCCTCATGGGCTGGGTCCCGGGCCTGCGGAACTTCTTCGTCCTGACCGGCTTCAGCTACGGGATCGTCCAGGCGGGCGGGGCGGGGCGGAACGCGGCCGAGTGGATCGTCGAGGGCGAGCCGGCCGACAACATGTGGGAGCTCGATGTCCGCCGGTTCGGGCCGCACGCCGCCGCCCTCCCGTTCGTCATCGCCCGGGCGAGCGAGGTCTACGAGCGCGAGTACGCGATCCCCTACCCGTTTGAGGAGCTGCCGGCCGGCCGGCCTCTGAAGACCGATCCGCTGTACGACCGCCTGGCGGCGCGGGGCGCGGTCTTCGGCGCCCGGAACGGCTGGGAGCGTCCGATGTGGTTCGTCCCCGACGGCCAGCCGCGCGGCGACGAGCCGACGTACCGGCGTCCCGGCTGGCTGCCCTACGAGATCGCTGAATGCCGCGCGGTCCGGGAGCGGGCCGGCCTGCTCGACATGACGAGCTTCGCGAAGTACGAGGTGAGCGGA
>JBBEBL010000087.1:0-3903 GCA_040882345.1 Chloroflexota bacterium | reverse complement strand
CTCGAGAAGGGATACCGCCTGTGGGGTGTCGACATCACGTCCCAGTACACACCGCTCGAGGCCGGCCTGGAGCGGTTCGTCCGGTTCGACAAGGGCGACTTCATCGGTCGCGATGCGCTCGTCCGGCAGCGCGACCAGGGGATCACCCAGACGCTCGCGTGCCTGATCATCGACCTCGATAGTGGGGACACGCTCTTCCCGCGGGGTGGCGAAGCGCTGATGTCGGCCGGCGAGCTGGTCGGCTACCTGCGCGCCGCCCACCCGGGGCATGCGGTCGGGGCCACGATCGGGTTGGCGTACCTGCCGATCGCCCTCGCCGTCGTCGGCACTCGCCTGGAGGTCGAGATCCTCGGCGAACGGCGCGGCGCCGTGGTCGTCGAGGCCCCGCTCTACGACCCGAGCGGGGAACGGATGCGCGGATCGTCGTCGAACCGAACCACCGACGAACGCGAGGTGATGTCGATATGAGCACAGACACAAACGTGACGCAGGGAACCAGCACGCGAAACGTCACCGGCACGCTGCCTGAGCACGCCCAGGTGGTCATCGTCGGCGGCGGGGTGATCGGTGCCAGTGTTGCCTATCACCTGGCGAAGCTCGGCTGGCGCGACATCCTGCTGCTGGAACGCAAGCAGCTGACGGCCGGGACGACCTGGCACGCGGCCGGGCTGATGACGTCGGCGGGCTGCGCCACCGAGGCGCTCCTGTGGATGGCCCGCTACACCCGCGACCTGTGCACCTCGCTCGAGGCCGAGACCGGCCAGGCGACCGGCTTCCGCCCCATCGGCCACCTGCACCTGGCAACGACGCCCGGACGGCTGGAAGCGCTTCGGCGCGAAGCGGCGTTCGTTCGCGGATACGGCGTCGACAACCAGGAGCTGTCGGCGCGTGAATTCGGCAAGCTCTGGCCGGAGGCGAGGACCGACGACGTCCTCGGTGCCTTCTACGTCGCCGACGAGGGGCGCGTCAATCCCGCCGACCTCACCATGGCCTACGCGAAAGGCGCCCGGCTGGGCGGCGCGCGGATCGTGGAGGGTGTCGCCGCGACGGGCTTTACGAGCGCCCGCGGCCGGGTCACGGGCGTGGTCACGGACCGGGGCACGATCCGGACCGAGTACGTGGTCAACGCGGCCGGGATGTGGGGCCGCGAGGTGGGCGCGCTGGCCGGGGTGTCGGTGCCGCTCCAGGCGGCGGAACACTATTACCTCATCACCGACTCGGTGCCCTGGGCGCACCCTGATCTGCCGGTCGTCGAGGAACCGGACCGGCACGGCTACTACCGCGAGGAGGGCGGCGGGATCCTCGTCGGCCTGTTCGAGCCTGTGGCTGGACCCTGGTCGCTGGACGGCGTCCCGGGTGATGTCGCATTCGCCAGCCTGCCGCCGGACTGGAAGCGCGTCGGGCCCTACCTGGCCCGGGCGATGGATCGCGTTCCTGCGCTGCACGAGGCCGGCGTCCGGACGATGTTCTGTGGACCGGAGAGCTTCACCTCAGACATCGGCCCGCTGCTCGGCGAAGCGCCGGAACTCGGGGGCTTCTTCGTCGCGGCCGGCATGAACTCGCTCGGCATCATCCTGAGTGGCGGCGTGGGGAGCCTGATCGCCCAGTGGATCGTCGACGGCGTCCCACCGGTCGACATGACCGGGCTGGGTAGCGACCGGACCCAGCCGTTCGAGACGAACCGCCGTTTCCGCGCGGACCGGACCGTGGAGCAGCTCGGGGTGCTCTTTGCCGACGCAGCCTGGCCGAACTGGCACCCGAGGACCGCTCGCAACGTTCGCCGGTCGGGGATCCACGACCGGCTGGCCGCGGCCGGCGCGCACTTCGGCGTCTCCTCGGGCTGGGAGTACCCCGAGTGGTTCGCGACGGACGGTGTGCCGCCCGAGGTCGAGCTCGGCTGGGGACGCGATGGCTCATTCCGGCTCCAGGCGGCCGAGCACCGCGCCGTGCGCGAGGCCGTCGGCATGATCGACATGTCGCTGATGGCGAAGTTCCTCGTCCAGGGCCGCGACGCCGAGGCCGTCCTGAACCGGATCTGCGCCAACGACGTGGCCGTGCCGGTCGGCCGGATCGTCTACACCCAGTGGCTCAACGAGCGCGGCGGCATCGAGGCCGACCTGACCGTCACCCGCCTCGGCGAGGAGCGGTTCCTCGTCGTCGTGACCGACTTCATCGGTCGCCGGATCGCGCCCTGGGTCGAACGTCATGTGCCGGATGGCGCCCACGTGACGGTCACCGACGTGACCTCGGGGACGACACTCCTCACCGTCCAGGGCCCGCGGTCCCGCGAGCTGCTCCAGCGCCTGACGAGCGCCGATCTCTCGAACGAGGCGTTCCCCTACCTGACCGCCAGAGAGATCGACGTGCATTACGCGCGGGTGCTCGCGATGCGGGTCACGTACGTTGGGGAGCTGGGCTGGGAACTGCACATCCCGGCCGAGTTCTCGCTGACCGTGTACGACGCGCTGCTGGAGGCCGGAACGGACCTCGGGTACCGCAACGTCGGCCTTGGTGCGATGAACAGCCTCCGTCTCGAGAAGGCCTATCGCGACTATGGCCTGGACATCGACAACACCGACAACCCGCTGGATGTCGGGCTTGGGTTCACGGTCGCCTGGGACAAGCCGGGTGGCTTCATCGGGCGTGAGGCGCTGCTCGCAGCGCGCGCGTCCGGACCGCCGAGGCGGCGGCTCGCCCAGTTCCTCCTCGAGGATCCCGAGCCGCTGCTCCACGGTGGCGAGCCGATCCTCCGCGACAGCCGGTGGTTCGGGCACATTCGGGCAGGCGCGTACGGTCACACGCTCGGCGGGGCCGTGGGTCTCGGCATGGTCGAGGACGAGGCGGGCATCCCCGTGGAGGTGATCCAGGGTGGTCGGTTCGAGATCGACATCGCCGGGACCCGGTACCCGGCGCGCGCCTCGGTTCGCCCGCTCTACGATCCGGACCGCCTCCGCATCAGGAGCTGAAGGGAACCGCTGCATGGTGTTCGCGAGCCCCGTCACGAGGGTGCGGTGTGGAGCGGTGTCCACCAAATAGCACAGATGTACTGGCGCGCCCGACAGGTGTTGGGCGCACGTTAACAGCCTACGACATGCCCATCGAGGGCCGCGACGAGTGGCTCGCGGCCGGCAGGCGGCCGCGAGGCGGCTGGCATGAGGGAGGGGTACCTGCGCGGTGTGCAGTCGCCGCAGCCGACGCAGCGGCAGATGGACGTCCTGGCTGCCTACGTGGCCGCCGGAGGGTCTATCTCGAAGGCGGCCCGCATACTGGGCATCCGACCGAGCACGACCAAGCGGCACCTCGCCGATCTCCGGGCGCGATCCGGCCTGACGACCGAACAGCTCATCTACGCCGGCCGGGCAGCTGGTTGGATTCGTGTCCAGCATCTCGAGCCGGCGGCCACCTGACGGCAGATGCGTTCGACTTGTGCCGATGAGGCGTTTCAGTACCCCTCGTTCGTGCGGATGCGGGCGACGACGCAGTGAGCGTCATCCGACGAGGGGACGTTCTGCTTCACTCTGGATTGCCGACCCACCGCGCATTAGTTCTGGTGAAACTCAGGGCTTTCGGGCGACGATCCCGGCACCGACCGTCCCGAACGCGGCGGCGTCCGAGTGCTGCGGGGCTCCGTCGAAGACGTCCGCGCCTCGCCGCACCTCGACGTCGCGGAACCCCGCCCCCTCCACGTGGGACACGAGTTCGTCCTCGAGCAGACCGCCGGCGATGCAGCCGGTCCACAGGCTCACGTCGGCCTTGGACCCAGCCGGAACAGGTCGGTTCAGGACGATGTCGGCGAGCTGGATCCGGCCGCCCGGACGAAGGATCCGGAAGATCTCTTCCAGCGCCACCGCCTTGTCCGGCACGAGGTTGAGGACGCCGTTCGAGATGACGACGTCGGCCCAG
>JBBEBL010000086.1:4201-5622 GCA_040882345.1 Chloroflexota bacterium | reverse complement strand
CTGGAGTGCGCGGTCGTCACGCGCCGCATGCACGAGGGCGCCATCGAGGCGACGACGATCCCGCGCAACCCGCTCGATGTTCTCGCCCAGCAGATCGTGGCGATGACCGTCATGGACCGCTGGACCGGCGACGAGATCCTGCAGACCGTGACGCGGGCGGCGCCCTACGAGACCCTTACGCGCGACGTCCTGGATGGCGTCCTGGGTATGCTCGCCGGCGCCTACCCCAGCGACGAGTTCGCCGAGCTCAAGCCACGCGTCGTCTGGGACCGGCTCACGGACACCGTGGAGGGTCGCCGTGACGCCCGCGTCGTCGCGGTGACGAGCGGTGGCACGATCCCGGACCGTGGCCTGTTCGGCGTGTTCATGATCGGCGACGCGGGAACCCCGGGCCGGCGGGTCGGCGAGCTGGATGAGGAGATGGTCTACGAGCTCCGGGCGGGGATGCACGGCGACGTCATCGTCCTGGGTGCCAGCTCGTGGCGGGTGGAGGAGATCGGTCACGACCGCGTCACCGTGAGTCCGGCCCCGGGCGTGCCGGGCAAGCTCCCGTTCTGGAAGGGCGACGCCGTCGGCCGTCCCATCGAGCTCGGGCGGGCCCTTGGGGCCTTCACCGCGGAGGTGGAGCGTGACCTCGCGAAGGGCGCCAAGGGTCGCGCCGCCGCCGCGACCCGCCTTCGCGAGCACCACGACCTGGACGATCGCGCGGCCGAGAACCTGCTCGCGTATCTCGAGGACGAACGCGAAGCCACCGGCGCGCTGCCCACGGACCGCCGCGTCGTGGTGGAGCGCTTCCGGGACGAGCTCGGCGACTGGCGGATCACCCTGCTCACGCCATTCGGCGGCCGGGTCCACGCCCCGTGGTCGCTCGCGGTGGAGGCCCGACTCCGGGAGCGCCTGGGCCTGGAGGTCGCGACGATCTGGTCGGACGACGGCATCGCCATCCGCATGCCGGAGGGTGACGCGAACCTTGATGGCGTGGAGGAACTGCTGTTCCCCGCGGCGGAGGAGGTGGAGGATCTGGTCGTCGGCCAGCTCTCCTCGTCGGCGCTCTTCGCGAGTCGATTCCGCGAGAACGCGGCGCGTGCGCTGCTCCTGCCGCGCCGGCGCCCGGGAACGCGCACGCCACTCTGGCAGCAGCGCCAGCGAGCGGCCGACCTGCTGGCCGTCGCGAGCCGCTACGGTAGCTTCCCGATACTCGTCGAGACCTACCGCGAGTGCCTGTCGGACGTCTTCGACCTGCCGGCCCTGCGCGAGATCCTGGGCGGCGTCGCGTCACGCGAGATCGCGGTCCACGCGGTGGAGACGCCGCGGGCCAGCCCATTCGCCAGCAGCCTCCTGTTCGACTACGTGGCCGCCTTCATGTACGACGGGGACGCGCCGCTCGCGGAGCGGCGGGCCGGCGCCCTGACCCTGGACCG
>JBBEBL010000086.1:0-4101 GCA_040882345.1 Chloroflexota bacterium | reverse complement strand
CGGTGCAGGGTCGGATCCGGCACCACTGCGCGGCAACGGCGCCCTGGAGCGCCTGGCCGAGGTGGTGGACCAGTTGGCTGGCGTCGCCATCCCGGCTTCCGTCCTGGAACGTGACGTCCTGCCGGCGCGCATCCCCGGGTATCAGCCGCGCCTGCTGGATGAGCTCGGGGCGCTCGGCGAGGTTGGCTGGGTGGGGCGGGGGAGCCTGGGCCGCGACGATGGCCGGATCGCGCTGTTCCGCCCCGGTCGGGAGGCGCTCCGACCCGCGGCATCTCCGGGCGACCCTGACCGTCCGGCCGGCGAGCGCCACGAGCGGATCCGCGAGCACCTCGCGCGCCGCGGCGCCAGCTTCTACCGCGACATCGCCGCGGCCGCGGGCGGCGGCTCCGACCGCGACATCCTCGACGCCCTGTGGGACCTCGTGTGGGCCGGCGACGTGACCAACGACACCTTCGCCCCGTTGCGGGCACTGCGCTGGAAGCGACCGTCCGGTCGGCGCAACGGCGTCGGGCGGCCGCGTCCGGGTCGGCTGACCGCCCTTGGTCCACCCGAGGCGGCGGGTCGCTGGTCGCTCGTGGAGCCGGTGCTTGACCTCACGGCGACAGAGCGCCTCCACGCTGTCGCCCTCGCCCAGCTGGATCGCCACGGCGTGCTGACCCGGGGGGCGGTCGCCACGGAGGGCACGGACGGCGGCTTCGCGGCCGTGTATCCCATCCTGCGCGCCCTGGAGGACGCGGGTCGGATCCGGCGCGGGTACTTCGTGGACGGCCTCGGGGCGGCCCAGTTCGCGCTGGCGGGTGCGCTCGACCGGCTGCGGGCGGAACGCGACGGCCCGGACGACGGCCGAGGACGCATCGTGCACCTCCTGGCTGCCGCCGACCCGGCGAACCCGTATGGCGCCGCGCTCACGTGGCCCCGCCGCGACGACGCGGATCGACGACCCTTCCAGCGGACAGCCGGCGCCTACATCGTGCTGGTGGATGGCGCCGCGGCCCTGTACCTGGAGCGCGGTGGCTCGACCCTCCAGACGCTGCCGGCGGCCGATGAGCCTGACGTCGCGGCCGCTGCGGTCCGCGGGCTGGCGGCGCTCGTCGGGTCCGGTCGCGTTCGCGAGCTCGTCATCCGCAAGGTGGACGGTCTGCCCGTGGCCGAATCACCGTTCCGCGCCGCGCTTGTGGACGGCGGCTTCGTGGTCGGCTACCGGGGCCTCACGCTGCGCGGTGCCAGGTGAGTCGCGGGTGATCGTCGCGTGGTATCGTCCACGAATGACGTCACAGAAGAAGTCAAAAAGCGCCACATGGCCGGATCTGCCGACCACGGTCGGTGTGCGTGAGTTCCGCGACCACCTGTCGCAGTACCTGGAGCGGGTCAAGGCCGGCGAGACGCTGACCATCACGGAACACGGCAAGCCGATCGCGAGGATCGCCGGGTCATCCAAGCCGCCTCGCCTGTTGGAACTCATCGCCCGTGGCGAGGCGACGGCCGCGACGCGACCTGTCACCGACCTGCTCAAGATCAAGCGCGTGAAGATCAAGGGCTCGACCCAGGACTTCATCGACGAGATCCGATAGTGACCGCGTACGTCGATGCGTCAGCGGTCGTCAAGCTGTATCTCGACGACGAAGGCGACGACATCGATCTCCAGGAGATCGTCCGGGCGTTCGAGTCGCTGACAACCAGTCGCCTGACCTACGTGGAGACATGCGCTGCCCTGGCCGTTGCGCGCCGTCTTGGCCGCATCACGCCAGCGCGATACGCCGCTGCCGTTGAGCAGTTCACCGCGCTGTGGCTCACCTTTGACATCGTCGACCTCACGAACGACGTCGCAGCGGATGCCGGCGAGGTCGCCGAGACGTTCGGTCTGCGGGCGGGCGACGCGATCCACCTGGCTAGCCTGCGAGCCCTGGATGCCCCGGCCGTGCCGCTCATCGCGTGGGACGTCCGACTTCGGCAGGCGGCGCTGGCCAACGGCTTTGCGTGCTATCCGGCGGCGCTCTGAGTGCCGGAAGGCGACACGCTCTTCCGGACCGCCGCCGGTCTGCGGCCGTACCTGGTGGGGCGGGTGGTGACGGCGGCGCGAGCGCAGGGACCTGGCCCCGTGCCGCAGGTCCATCGGCTCATCGGTCAACGCATCGACGCGGTGGAGGCCCAGGGCAAGAACCTCCTCATCCGGTTCGACGGCGGCCTGGAGATCCGGACGCACCTGCGGATGAACGGCTCGTGGCATCGATACCGGCCGGGCGAGCGCTGGCGTCGGCCGCCGGGTCGCGCGCGGCTCGTGCTGGAGGTCGAGGGCTCCGTCGCGGTCTGCTTCGACGCGCCGGTCGTGGAGCTGTTCGAGCAGAGGACGGAGCATCTCCACGCGGCGCTGTCGCGGCTGGGGCCGGACCTTGCCGCGGCCGACTTCGATGCCGCCGAGGCGCACCGCCGGCTACGTTCGGCGGAGCGAGCCGACCTCGAGATCGCGGTCGCGCTGCTGGACCAGCGCGCCCTGGCCGGGATCGGCAACGTCTTCAAGAACGAGATCCTGTGGCTGGAGCGGGTCTCGCCGTTCCACCGCGCGGGTGATCTGGACGACGCGACGCTGGATCGGCTCATCGCCACCGCCCGCCGCCTGATGCTGGCCAACATCGACCCACGACGCGGGCCTGAGCGGGTCACGACCGTCGGTGATCGCGGTGCGCCCGGGCCGCTCTACGTGTACGGTCGGGGTGGCCGGCCATGCCGTCGCTGCGGGACGCGGATCCGGGTCGCACGCCAGGGCACGGATCTGCCACGGACCACCTACTGGTGCCCCGCCTGCCAGGGAGAGACTCATGACCCACGGTGAAGCGAGCATCCAGGTCACGTGCGCGGCCACGGCCGGCGGCTGGCGCTGCTCCGTGGACGCGGATGACGGTCGGACCGTCGGCCACCACGAGGTCACCGTGAGCCGCGAGGACGCCGAGCGTCTCGCCGTGGCCCGTGATGCGGCCGGGGTCGTGCGCCTCGTGGAGGAGACGTTCGACTTCCTGCTGGACCGTGAGCCACGCTCCAGCATCCTGGCCACCTTCGATCTCACCGTCGTGAGCCGCTATTTCCCCGAGTACGAGCCCGAGATCTCGGCACGACTGGCGCCGTAGGGCGGGGCCGGGCGTCCCATCCGGCGCGCATCCCAACCCGGGCCGGCGTCCCATCCGGCGGCCCTATCGTCGAACGAGGGACCGCCGAGGTCCGTTCCTTCGACGGATGTCCCACTGGGTGGGAGCGGCATCGGAGGAACGCCGCGCCGTAACGGATCGATCGACGTTAGGCACGTGGGGCGGGACGGCACGTGGGGCGGGGCGGGCCGGCCGGACGCGCCGCGATGGCGCCGAGCGGGGCGCGTATCATCCCGGGCCATGTGCGAGCACTACATCGCGCGCGCCGCGGAGCCGTTCCGGCTGGATGAGCTCTGGCCGTTCACGGAGCGCCTGGAGCGGTTCGGCGTCGCCGGCTTCGGCTGGGGAGCGGCCTGGGTCGGGGCGGACGGCCGGCTCGACTCCCACCGGGACGTCCGCGCCTTCCGCGATGACCCGGACGGCGCCGCCCGGGTGGGCGCGGAGGAGACCACCGCGGCGCTCGTCCACCTGCGCCGCCCGTCCCGGCTCTCAACGCTGGCCCTGCCGGATACCCAACCATTCGACGACCCGGCCGGCCGCTACAGCTTCAGCCACAACGGCGACCTTGCCGACTACCGCTCGCTGCGCGGCACGTACCGCGAGCAGGGACGGATCCACGGCCGCGCGGATACGGAGGTCGGTGCCCGCTGGCTGGAGGACGCGTGGCATGAGGGCGAACCGGTCCCGCACCTGCTGGGCGCCCTCCACGATCGATTCGGAGGCGAGGCGAACCTCGCTGTCCTGACCGCGGACGGCTCCGCCCACCACTACGCGGGCAACGGCGAGAACCCGGTCTTCGCCATGCGGCTCGGTCGCATCGGGGTCGTGGCGACGGGCATCTACTCCCTGGATCGCTCCGTCTTCCGGTTCGTCGCCCCGCGGGCCACGGACCGGCGGCTCATCCGGATGCACACGACGGTGACGCTGGACCGTAACGGTGAGGCGCGCATCGCGTCATAAG
>JBBEBL010000085.1:0-1043 GCA_040882345.1 Chloroflexota bacterium | reverse complement strand
CCCGCCACGACCTATACTCGCCGTCCCGTGACCACGATCACCCGCGCCGATCCGCTCGCCGACTTCTCCCCGGCGGTCAGCGACTGGTTTCGCGGCAGTTTCGCGGAGCCCACGCCGGCCCAGGTAGAGGGCTGGGCGGCGATCAGCGCCGGCCGCCACACGCTCATCCACGCCCCCACCGGGAGCGGCAAGACCCTGGCCGCCTTCCTGTGGTGCCTGGACCGACTCGCCCGCCACCCGAGCCCGGCACCGACCCGCGAGCGTCCGGGCCACGTCCGGGTCCTCTACATCTCCCCGCTCAAGGCTCTGACCTACGACGTCGAGCGCAACCTACGGGCGCCGCTGACCGGCATCGGGCTGGCCGCCCAGCGCCTGGGCCTGGAGCCGCCGCGCATCACGGTCGCCAGCCGCACGGGCGACACGCCGCAGCAGGATCGCCGCGAGCTGGCCCGCCACCCACCCGACATCCTCATCACGACGCCCGAGAGCCTCTATCTCCTGCTCACCAGCCAGGCGCGTGAGATCCTCCGGGGGGTCGAGCACATCATCGTGGACGAGGTCCACGCCATCGCCGGGTCCAAGCGTGGCGCCCACCTCGCCCTGAGCCTGGAACGCCTGGAGCGGCTCCGCGCTGCGGGCGACACCGACGCCCAGCCCCCCCAGCGCATCGGCCTCAGCGCCACGCAACGTCCCCTGGAGGCGATCGCCCGGTTCCTTGGCGGCACAGGCCCCGGCCGCGACGTCGCGATCGTGGATGCCGGAACCCGCAAGCCACTGGAACTCCAGGTCGTCGTGCCGGTGGACGACATGGCCGCCATCGGGGAGATCCTGCCCCCCGAGGACCAGCCCGGCGGTCCCGCCACGAGCCCGGACCTGCGGACCAGCATCTGGCCTGCCATCCACCCCCGCATCCTGGAACTCATCCGCGAGCATCACAGCACGATCGTCTTCACCAACAGCCGCCGCCTCAGCGAGCGCCTGGCCCATCGACTCAACGAGTTGGCCGGCGAGGACCTGGTCCGCGCCCACCACGGCAGCATCGC
>JBBEBL010000084.1:0-5646 GCA_040882345.1 Chloroflexota bacterium | reverse complement strand
GGGTGAACCCGCCCAGGATCACCCGGCTGGGACACCGCCACGAGGCGCCAGCTTCGGCGAGGGTGTACGGCGCCGCGTCAGGGCGCCCAGGCCGCGGCCACCAGCCACCCGCGAGCCTGGACGGAGCTAGGTGGCGGCGGCGTCTCCGGCGACCGCATCAGTTCCCATCGCCTGACCGACCGCCTCGCGAAGGGCTGCCGCTGTGAACGGCTTTTGCAGGAACCGTCCGGCTGCCCCGATCGCGTGGTCGCGGTCGTCGGCTGATTCAGCATGGCCGCTCATGAAGACCACGGAGATCTGCGGCCGACGGACCCGGATCCGTTCCGCCAGTTGACGGCCGGGGAGGCCTGGCATGGTGATATCGGTGAGTAGCACGTCGATGTCGGCTGGCCAGCTCGCACTTTCCAGTAACCCCTGGTCACCATCCATCGCCTCGATCACGGCATAGCCCGCCGTCTCAAGGATTCGTCGCGCGTAGCGCCGAACTGCCGGGTCATCCTCGACGATCAGGACGACCCCCGTCCCGACCGGGGCCGACGCGTTCCCGGTGAGCCCGGGGGCCACGGGCGTGGGCCTGGGTCCGGATGCGGCGCGTGGCAGGTCCACCAGGAAGGTGGTTCCGTGGCCGGGCGAGGTCTCCACGAGGATCTGCCCGCCCGACTGGGTCACGATACCGAACACCGTGGATAGACCAAGACCTGTGCCGCCGCCCGGCCCCTTCGTCGTGAAGAACGGGTCAAAGATGCGTGCGCGAGTGGCGTCGTCCATCCCGGTCCCAGTGTCGGTCACGCTGACGCGCACGAACGGCCCCCGCGTGCGATCCGGGTCAGGTCGCTCCGGGTCCGTTCGCGCGAGGTCGTGCACGCCGATCCGGAGGGTGCCGCCCTGTGGCATCGCATCGCGCGCATTGAGTGCGAGGTTGACGATGACCTGCTCGAACTGCGTCGGATCCACGCGCACCCAGGCGTGTCGCATCGCGATGTCGAGTTCGAGTCGCACGTCATCGCCGAGCAGTGGCCCAAGCATCGGGACGAGGCCGGTGACGATGCTGCCAGGATCCACGTCCAGGGGCACGAGCACCTGATGCCGGGAAAATGCCATCAGCGTTCGAACGATGCTCGCCGCCATGTCGGCGCTGCCGATGATCTGGTCGACATCCGGCCGCCCGGGGTGGTCCGGCGGCAGTCCGGCCGCCACGAGTTCCGCATAGCCCCGGATGGACGTGAGCAGATTGTTGAAGTCGTGGGCGATGCCGCCGGCGAACTGTCCGACGGCCTCAAGCCGCTGGCGCTGGACGAGCTGGGTGTCCAGTGCGCGTTTGCCGGTCATGTCGCTGACGTTGAGCATCGTGCCGACGAATGTGCCGTCGAGCGTGGAGATGGGACTCCCGGCGACGAGGCCGAAGAGATCATCGCCGTCCGCGCGACGCATGCGCAGCTCGATCCGCTCACCAGAGAGGGTCGGCTGGCGACGCAGAAAGCTCTCCGCGACATCAAGCAGGCCAGCGTCGAGGTAGTCCGTCAGTGGCCGCCCGATCATCTCGGCCTGCGTCGTGGCCAGGAGATTCGCCATGGCCGCGTTGGCGTAGGTGGTGTGGCCCCGATCGTCGATCAGCCAGACACCGTCGAACATGCCCTCGAAGACGGACCTGAGGCGATCCATGGGCACTTGACCCATCGACGTCGGCGCCCCATCGTGATCGAGCACGGCGAGGCTGGACGGTTCCATGGGACCACCGTGTTGCTGCCCGCTGCCGGCGTCATGACGACTCGTCATCTCCAGTTGTACGCAGCGCCTCCTGCAGGAGTGCTGACAGTTGGTCCCACTCCACGAGGAACGCGTCGTGGCCCTTGGTCGAGGCGATCTCCCGGTAACGAGCGTCCACGCCGCTGGCTGACGCCGCGTCCACGACGGCGCGGACCTGCGCCGGGCCGTACAGGATGTCGTCCTGGATCCCGACGCCGGTGAGACGGACGCCGCCCGCGGCGAGGTTGGCGAGTGCGGCCGTCAGCCCGCCGCGTCCATGTCCCAGGTCGTGGCGGTCCATGGCCCCCGTGAGGATGCGGTACGTCGCCGCGTCGAACCGATCGACCAGCTTCCGTCCCTGGTGCTCCAGGTAGCTGACGATGGAGTGGCGACCGTCCCGCTCGCGCGACCCACTGAAGCGCTCGTCGAAATCGGCTTCGCTCCGGTACGTGGTCATCGCCAGCTGACGGGCGAGCGCAAGGCCCTCAAGGCCCAGGCGCTCCACCAGCTGGATCTGCAGGTGGTTCCAGGCGACGGCCAGCGGCCCGGTCACGGCCGGCGCCGCGATCGGCATCACGTGCCGCACCCCGACGGGTCGCGTGGCCGCGATCTCCAGCGCGACCATGCCGCCGAGCGACCCACCGACCACGAGATCGATGGTGTCGACCTCCAGGGCGTCGAGCAGTCGCCATTGGGCGAGCGCCTGGTCGCGCGTGGAGACGTCCGGGAAGTGGCGCCCGTATGGTCGCCCGCTGTGCGGGTCCGTGGACGTGGGCCCGGTGGTGCCGTAGCGGCCACCCAGAAGGTTCGCACCGAGGACCCCGACGCGGTCCGTGTCCAGAGCCCGGCCGGGTCCGATGAGTGGCGCCCACCAGTCGCCGGCCGCGTCCGCGGATCCGGTCAGGGCGTGGACCACCACGACCTGCGGCGCCGCCCCCGGGGGAGGGCCGTCGTGCCGGTACGAGACGACGAGTTCGGAGAGGGTCGTCCCGTCCGTGAGATCGAACGGTCCCAGCGACGCGGTCTCGAGCCGCCCGGTCCCCGTGGGGAGACCGAGCGGTCGAGGTCGGGCCGACGGGACGTCCAGCGTCACCCGGCCGCGCCGACGAGCTGCCCGTCGGCGGCGGCATCGGCCGTGGCGGCCTGCAGGGCCTGGGACAGGTCGGCGATGAGGTCGTCCACGTGCTCCAGGCCCACGGACAGCCGGATGAGATCGTCCGTGACACCGGTCAGGTGCTGCTCCTCCGGCTCCAGCTGCGAGTGGGTCGTGGAAGCCGGATGGATGATCAGGGACTTGGCATCACCCACGTTCGCGAGCAGCGAGAAGATCTGGACGCTGTCGATCAGCCGGCGGCCGGCCTCCACGCCACCCTGCACGCCGAACGTCACCACGCCCCCGAAGCCGCCGTTGAGGTACTTGAGGGCCTGCTTGTGGGAGGGATGCGACTCGAGACCCGGGTAGCTCACCCAGGCCACCTCCGGCCGCGTCTCCAGCCAGCGCGCGATGGCCAGCGCATTCTCGCTGTGCCGCGTGATGCGCAGCGGCAGGGTCTCGAGGCCCTGCAGGAAGAGGAATGCGTTGAACGGGCTGAGGGCGGCGCCGATGTCGCGCAGCCCCTGGACGCGCAGCTTCAGGATGAACGCGAGATTCCCGAAGGCGGCCGAGTAGCTGATGCCGTGGTAACTCGGATCCGGGTCAACGAAGTCCGCCTTGAAGCGCTCGCTCGCGGTCCAGTCGAACGTGCCGCCGTCCACGACGACGCCGCCGATCGCGGTGCCGTGCCCGCCGATCCACTTGGTTGCCGAGTGGATGACGATGTCCGCCCCGTGCCTGATGGGCTGGGCGATGAGCGGCGCGAACGTGTTGTCCACGATGACCGGGACGCCGCGCGCATGGGCGACGTCAGAGATGGACGCGAGGTCGTGGACGTCCAGGCGCGGGTTGCCGATGAGCTCCAGGAAGACTGCCTTGGTCCTCTCGTTGATGGCGCGCCCGAACGCCGACGGGTCCGAGCCGTCCACGTAGGTCGTGGTGATGCCGAGCCTGGGGAGGGTGTGGGTGAACAGGTTGTACGTGCCGCCGTACAGGCTGGACGAGCTGACGATGTTGTCGCCGGCACGGGCGAGGTTGAGGATGCTCAGCGTCTCGGCGGCCTGGCCCGACGCGACGCCCAGGGCGGCGACGCCACCCTCCAGCGCCGCGACGCGCTGTTCGAAGACGTCCGTCGTCGGGTTCATGATCCGGGTGTAGATGTTCCCGAACTCCTGGAGTCCGAACAGTCGCGCGGCGTGGGCCGCGTCGTCGAACACGTAGCTCGTCGTCGCGTAGATCGGGACGGCGCGGGCGTTGGTCGCCGGATCCGGCTTCTGGCCGGAGTGGAGGGCGCGGGTCTCGGGACGGAATGTCGCGGGATCGAGGTCGGTCATGTCGTCGCTCCGTGAACGTATGTGCGGGTGTCGTCTGGTCGTGCTCGGTCCCGGGGCCCTGGGAGGGCGTGTGGCCGGCGGTCACCCGTCGCGTGGTTCGGAGGACAAACAGAAAGCCGCGGCTCCGCTGTGGAGTCCGCGGCCCCGGGACCTGTGTCTGTGGTCCCGCGTCGCTACCCGTGGATCAGGATGCGCGTGACCTCAGACCCCATCCTCCGCACGGCGGGGCCGCCAGCGCATACACATGTTCCAGGAGACTTGGGTGTGGGTCATCGCCTCGGGATGGTGCAGGATGTCGCGGTCCCTCGTCAACCGGGTGCACCCAAACGCAACCTTGTAGGCTTGGCGCCATGAGCTCCATCCCCGCCACGTTCCGTGCCTACGTTGCCGAGAAGACCGACGGCCCCGATGGCGCACCCATCGTGTCCCGAGGTGTGCGGGCGTTCGCTGAGGCGGACCTGCCCCCGGGCGAGGTCGAGATCCGTGTCGCGTGGTCCGGCGTCAACTTCAAGGACGGCCTGGCGACGCGCGTGGACGGCAAAGTGGCACGCATCAGCCCCCTTATCCCCGGAATCGACCTTGCCGGCGAGGTCGTGGCCAGCGAGGACCTTTCCATCCAGGTCGGGGCAGCCGTGCTGGCCCACGGGTACGACCTGGGTGTCTCGCGTCACGGTGGCTTCAGCGAATACCAGCGCGTGCCGGCCGGCTGGGTCGTGCCGCTGGCGCCGGGCTTCACGCCGCGCGAGGCGATGGCTATCGGCACGGCGGGGTTCACGGCGGCCATGTCCGTCGTGGCGCTGGAGGAGCGCGGGCTCAGCCCGAGTGACGGTCCCGTCCTTGTGACCGGCGCCACGGGCGGGGTCGGCGGTACGGCCCTCGCGATCATGGCCGACCGCGGCTACGAGGTCTGGGTATCCACGGGCAAGCCGGAGGAGGAACCGCGCCTGCGCGCCCTCGGCGCGGCCGGGGTGCTGACGCGCGAGGAACTCGCGGCGGAGGGCAAGCCGCTCGAATCGGAGCGCTGGGCAGGGGCCGTGGACTGCGTCGGGGCCGCCACGCTGCCATACGTGCTGCGGACGCTGAAGTCGGACGCCGCCGTCGCGGCCAGCGGCAACGCCGGTGGGCCGGCGCTCCACACCACGGTCTTCCCGTTCATCCTGCGCGGCGTCGCGCTCCTGGGGATGAACTCCGTGCCCGTACCCATCGCCCGGCGACGCATGATCTGGGACCGCCTGGCGACGGACCTGCGGCCGCGCGCCCTCGGGGAGCACGTGCGCGAGGTCACGCTCGAGACGCTGGACGAGGCGCTGGACGGGATCGTCGCGGGTGCGGCCCGCGGTCGATGGGTGGTGCGCGTCGGAGCCTGATCCCGGACGATCAGATGCGATGCGGATGTAAGGCCTCCTTCCCCCGACTCTCGTACGGTTGCCGAGACGGGACCAGCCCCGTCCCGCGAGTCATCCGCAGGAGGAA
>JBBEBL010000083.1:0-5648 GCA_040882345.1 Chloroflexota bacterium | reverse complement strand
CGTGGATGCCCTTGACGATGGTGGTCGGCTTGATGCCGCGTTCCGTGTTGTAGGCGGTCTGGATGGCGCGCCGGCGGTCGGTCTCGTCGATAGCGACCCGCATCGACTCCGTCACGCGGTCGGCGTACATGATCACCTCGCCGCCGATGTTCCGAGCCGCGCGGCCGATCATCTGGATGAGCGACCACGCAGACCGCAGGAACCCCTCCTTGTCCGCGTCGAGGATCGCGACGAGTGTGACCTCAGGCAGGTCGATCCCCTCGCGCAACAGGTTGATGCCGACCAGGACGTCGAAGACCCCGAGGCGCAGGTCGCGCAGGATCGCGACCCGCTCCAGGGTGTCCACCTCGCTGTGGAGGTACTGGACCTTGACGCCGAGCTCGCGCAGGTAGTCGGTCAGGTCCTCCGACATCTTCTTGGTGAGGGTCGTCACGAGCACTCGTTCGCCGCGCTCCACCCGCTGGCGCACCTGCTCCAGGAGATCGTCGATCTGACCCTCCGTGGGCCGAACGGTGATCTGAGGATCCACGACCCCTGTGGGCCGGATGAGCTGCTGGACGATGTGACCCTGGCTCCGCTCCAGCTCGTACGGGCCGGGCGTCGCGCTCATGTAGACGGCCTGGCTGACGGTCGCCTCGAACTCCTCGAAGGTGAGTGGTCGGTTGTCCAGCGCGGACGGCAGCCGGAACCCGAAGTCGACCAGGATCTCCTTGCGCGTCCGGTCGTTCTTGTACATCCCGACCACCTGCGGGATGGTCATGTGTGATTCGTCCACGACCAGCAGCCAGTCCGGCGGGAAGTAGTCAAGGAGCGTCCACGGCCGCGACCCGGCCTCGCGCCGGGCGAGGTGGCGCGAGTAGTTCTCGACGCCCGTGCAGTAGCCGAGCTCGCGGAGCATCTCCAGGTCGAACGTCGTCCGCTGGCGGAGACGGGCCCCCTCCAGCACCCGACCCTCCGCTTCCAGCTGGCCGACCCGCTCCTCCATCTCCGCCTCGATGTCGACGATCGCCTCTTTCAGCTTGTCGGTCGGCGTGACGAAGTGGGTCGCCGGGTAGACGTTGGTCTCCTTGCGTTCCGCCAGCAGCTCCCCGGTGAGCGGGTCCAGCTCCGTGATCCGCTCCACTTCGTCGCCGAAGAACTCGACACGGATGAGCGTCTCCTCCGAGGCCGGCTGGAGCTCCAGGGTGTCCCCGCGCACGCGGAAGCGAGCCCGCGCGAGGGCGGCGTCGTTGCGCTGGTACTGGAGGTCCACCAGGTGGCGGAGGACCGCGTCGCGCCGATACTTGCCGCCGACCCGCAGCTTGAGGACGGTCGCCCCGTAGTCGACCGGCGCACCCAGGCCGTAGATGCACGACACGCTGGCCACGATGATCACGTCCCGGCGCTCGAACAGCGCGTGCGTCGCGGCGTGGCGCAGCCGGTCGATCTCGTCGTTGCGCGAGCTGTCCTTCTCGATGTACGTGTCGCTCCGGGGCAGGTACGCCTCTGGCTGGTAGTAGTCGAAGTAGCTGACGAAGTACTCGACGGCGTTGTTCGGGAAGAACTCGCGGAACTCGGCGTACAGCTGGGCGGCCAGCGTCTTGTTGTGCGCGAGCACCAGCGTGGGCTTGTTGTGCCGGGCGATCGTCCAGGCAATCGTGGCCGTTTTTCCCGTGCCGGTTGCGCCCAGCAGGGTCTGGTGGCGGAGGCCGGCGGCGAGCCCCTCATTCAGGCGCTCGATGGCGGCGGGCTGGTCACCCGTGGGCTCGAAGGGGGCGACGAGGTCGAAGTCGGGCACGCCCGGATTCTACACCGGAAGGCCCGCTTTCGAACGGGTGTTCTCTCCTGCGTCTCCCACCCTCCCGCACCTGACGCAGCGGCGCACGTACCCCCGGCTTTGGGCAGGGTGGGACGAACGAGTCATACCGCCAGACCCCACACCAGGGCGATGCTCCACTCGTCACCCCGCAGGAGGTCGACTCGACCACGCATGCGCCTCGTCCGGACCCGCCACGCCCGCGCCGCACCCGCACCTGCACGCGCGCCCGACGCCGGTCAGAGCCTCGTCGAATTCGCGCTCGTCCTGATGCCGCTCTTCCTGATCCTGCTCGGCATCATCCAGTTCGGGTTCATCTTCAACACCTACGTGACGATGACGAATGCCGCACGCGAGGGAGCCCGGGCGGCGTCCGTCTATGTCTACCAGTCGGGCTGCAGCAAGACCCAGAACGACGCGCTGCGCAGCGACGCCGCCGAGCGGGCCCTGCGCGGCGCGATGAACATGCTCACCAAGGCCTCACCGCAGTACGCGGTCACCACGGCCAGCCCACCCAGCACGAACTGTGCCGCCCGGGCGACGTGGACCACGTCCAACGGCGGCCTCACGTTCACGAACGGCGATCTCGTCGTCACCTACGCCAACCCGTCCGCGCTGACCGAGACCGACGCGCGCGTGGGCCAGCAGATCACCGTGCGGGCGACGTACCACCAGGACCTCATCATCCCGCTGATCGCGCAGTTGTTGCCCCGTGACGCGAACGGCCGTCTGGGCATGACCACCGAGTCCACGATGGTGATCAACTGATGCGCGCGACGGGTGCTGCCCGCCGCGAGCGCCGGGACGGCCCGGGCCAGGTCCTCGTGCTGTTCGCCCTGTCGCTCGTGTTCATCATGGCGGCCGCCGGTCTGGCGTTCGACATCGGTCGCTTCTACGGCGAGAAGCGGTTCCTCCAGAACGCCGCCGACGCCGGGGCCCTGGCCATCGCCAACGCCCTCATCCGCGGCGAATCCGAGCCCGATGCGGAAGCCGAAGGTCGGCAGGTGATCGCCCGGAACGTCATCGGCAGTCCGACCGGCAGCACCGCCGTCGTGGCGCTGAGCCCGGAGTTCACCGCCGGCCATGCCGGCGAACTAGCTCACCTCATCAGCGGGATCGACATCGACAGTGGGGACATCCGCGTCGCCATCCGGAGCGACGTGACGTACACGTTCGGGCGGGCGGTCGGCCTCGGTTCGACACGCGTCGGCGCCCAGGCACGGGCGCGCATGACCGGCGACCTGCTGCCGATCGCCGTTCGCCATTACATCAATGCACCGGGTCCCTCCACGGGCGCTGCGTACCCGTGCGACGGCAACCCGAACCGATTCCAGGACCTCATCGCCACCGCGGACACCTCATGCCTGGGCTCGACGTCGGACGCGTCCCTGCGGACGAAGCCGTCCACCGGCATGGCCTTCAACCCGGCCAACCCCAACGACGATCCGTCACACCACGGTCCGATCATCGCCCTCGTCGGCCAGGGTTCCCAGCCGTCCAACAATGCCAGCTTCCGGGGCTTCGTGGTGCTGGACATCCGGAATTTCTCGACGACGACCTCGAACGTCTTCTACAACGGCGTGATCTCCGGGACCAGCCCGAACACGCTCAAGATCATGGAGGCAGGCTGGGTGGCGACCGGGTATCCCGGTCCGGCCTTCCCGCCGGTGACCTCACCACCCGATCCCAACGACCAGATCGGGATCATGGACGGCAACTCGGCGGGCATCGTCGTCTCGGCGATCGGCGACCGGTACAAGCCGGGTGACGAGATCCTGGCCGCCGTCTACTCGGGCCAGGTCATGCGCATCCCCGACTTCCAGCTGACCGTGCCCTCCACCGTGTCCATCGGGAACACCCAGGACCGTTCGGGCGCCGTCACGATGGGCGTCACGAAGAACTCCGACTTCCTGGGCCAGGTCTACGTCACGTCCTTCGCGGACTGGGGTGACCCGACGAACCCCCTGACCCTCGGCACCCTCGCGCCGCTCGCATTCTCGCCCGATCCGTCCACGCCGCCGACGACTGTCACGTGGACCTCGTTCGCAACCAGCGGTGCCGCGACGGGCATCTACACGGTCTGGATCAAGGGCCACTCGCCGAGCCCCTACCTGACCGACCACTACTACCCGGTCGCGGTGAACGTCGGCGGCGTCGCTCGCGAGTTCTCGTCGGACGGCGCAGGCCTGAAGCTCGAGACCGCGGCGACCGGCGGCACGGCGACCGGAACGATGGGGTTCGGGAGCACCAACAAGAACGACACGTTCTTCGACGGGACCATCACCCTGGCCATCGAGGGTGGGGCCCACGCGAACGGCGTCCTCCCGACCGGGATCGGCGCCGTCAGCGTGACCCCCGATTCGTTCGTGCTCGGCCGGAACGGTCGGCGGGACGTGACCCTGTCCGTCAACGCCGGGACCCTGGGGCCGGGCCAGTATCCCCTGACGCTCCGCGCAACGGGCGTCAACCAGGTCGGCCAGACCATCATCCGCCAGATCCCGTTCACGCTCGACGTCGCCACCGGCAGCTCGAGCAACGAGTACGTCGACATCATGGGCTTCGCGGTGTTCCGCATCGTCGAGGTCGGCGCCAACACCATCACCGGCTATGCGATCTCCGGCGCCTATGCCGACTTGAACGATCCCGAGCTGCGCCGCGGTCAGGTGGCGCGACTCGTGCCCTGGGACTAGCCGGGCGGGCACGGCACCAACCCTGTTCGGGAGGCACCTCCGTGGAAATGGAGTACAAGGATCCCAGTCGTCGCGGACGCTATATCACGATCGTGGGGGTCATCCTCGCGATCGTCGCCGGCGGGGCGGCGTTCTTCCTCATCAACCAGGCTCAGCAACAGGCGGGTCAAGGGGATCTCAAGAAGGTCGCCGTCGTCGTTGCGCTCCAGACGATCCCCGCTCGCAAGATCATCGAACCGACCGACGTCATCGTCCGCGAGGTGCCGATCGACCCGACCAACGCGCAGGGGGTGGTCTCAACGCCGGACCTCGTGGTCGGGCGGGTCTCGTCCGTCACGATCCTCGAGGGCCAGATGATCACGACCAACCTGCTCGCCTCGAGCGCGGAGGGTGGCCAGTTCTCCGTCCTGGGGCCTGACGAGACCGTCGCCCCGGACAGCCCTTCGTGGCGCGCCATCTCCATGACCGTCCCGGACGATCGGGCCGTCGGAGGCCTGTTGCAGCCCAACCAGACGGTGGATGTCTTCGTCACCGCCACGATCAACGTGTTGACCACGTCCGAGACCGGTGTCGGCGAAGAGGGGTACTACACGGACAAGTCCACCAAGATCTCCTACCAGAACATGGTCATCCTCGCGAAGGCCGGCAACTTCTATGTCCTCCGGGCGCCGATGGACGTCGCCGAGGAGATCTCGCATTTACAGGCGAGCGGTACGGCATCGTTCAGCCTGGCCCTGCGGCCGGACCTCGACACCCGCCAGGTGGACGCGACCGACCTCGGGACGACCACCAACCGCGTGATCATCCGCTACGGCCTGCCGATCCCGGTGCTCTTCCCGCCGGCGGACGGCCCGGTCCCGACGCCCGCGCCGACGCCCGAGCCGACGCCGACCCCGGAGCCGGCACCGACCGAGGGCACCGCGCCGTCGCCCAGCCCGGCGCCCTGACGAGGGCGCCGCGCGTGCCTCCATCTCCGCGCCGCTGACCCGGCGCGCCTCCCGGTCGCCCGGATCGCCTCGGTGGTCCGGGCGACCCCATTTCGGGGGCCGCTCCTTCTCCCCCCCCGCCCCCAGCGCGCCCCATCTGGTGCGTGACCCTGAGTCACGGATCGCGGATCGCCGCGCGGGACTGCTCCCGGATCCACGCCAGGATCGCCGGTTCTG
>JBBEBL010000082.1:0-5670 GCA_040882345.1 Chloroflexota bacterium | reverse complement strand
AGCATCCGCTTGGTCTGCTCGCCGCGAAGCTGGCGGATGTCCTCCTCGTACTTGAGGACGACGCCGAGCGTCTCGTCCACGATCTCTGGCGAGAGCTCGCGGGCGCCGAGGGACATGAGCGCGGCCGCCCAGTCGAGCGTCTCGGCGATGCCCGGGACCTTGGTCAGGTCCGCCTCGCGCAATCGATGGACGAAGCCGACCACCTCGCGCGCCAGTTGCTCCGGCGCGGCCGGCACGCGGGCGAGGACGATCTGGAACTCCTTGTCCGCGGTCGGGTAGTCGATCCAGTGGTAGAGGCAGCGGCGCTTGAGGGCGTCGTGGACCTCGCGCGTCCGGTTGCTCGTGAGGATGACGCGCGGCGGCTTGTCCGCCTTGATCGTGCCGATCTCCGGGACCGTGACCTGGAAGTCGGACAGGATCTCCAACAGGTACGCCTCGAACTCTTCGTCCGCGCGGTCGATCTCGTCGATGAGCAGGACGGGCGCGATGCCGTCCTCCACCTCGAGCGCCTGGAGGAGCGGGCGGCGGATGAGGAAGTCGCTGCCGAAGATGTCGTGGGCGGTCGCGTGGTCGGCCTCCCCGCGCGCTTCCAGCAGCCGGATCTCCAGCATCTGGCGCGGATAGTTCCACTCGTAGACGGCCGTGTTGACGTCCAGGCCCTCGTAGCACTGGAGCCGGATGAGCCGCGCGCCGAGGCTCGCCGCGAGGACCTTGGCGAGTTCCGTCTTGCCGACGCCGGCCTCACCCTCCAGGAGCAGCGGCCGACCCAATTCCAGCGCGAGGAAGACGGCCGTGGCGAGGCTCCGGTCCATGATGTAGTCGCGGCCGTGGAAGTCCTCGGTCAGGGCCTCGATGGAGCGGGTGCCGGCGGGGCGGTCGTCGCGATCGGTCATGTCGCGGAGGGTACACGGAAGGCCGGGCCGGGTGCGGGCTGCGCGTCGTCGCCCGCGTCGTCGCCCGCGTCGTCGCTTGCTGCAAGCCACTCGTCGCGGGTGATCGCGTATTCGACGTCGCCGTGCTCCTCGCCTTCGATGCGGTCCGGCCAGTCGGCGCGGAACGTCCGGACGTAGCGCAGACCGGACTTCTCCATGACCCGCCAGGACGACTCGTTGACGACCATCGTCGTGGCGTACACGCGTCGCGCGCCCAGCTCCTGGAACGCCTTGCGGATGAGCGCCCGACTCCCCTCCGTGGCGTAGCCCCTGCCCCACGCCTCACGGATGAGGCGGTATCCGAGCTCCGGCTCGTCCGGCGGGTCCTCCTTCTGCGGTCGAAGGTGGAACCAGCCCAGGAAGGCGCCGGTCTCGCGCTCGATGGTGGCCCAGAAGCCCCACGCCTCGCCGCGCTCGTAGTAGCGCAGCCAGTGCGGCAGGTAGTCGTCGCGCATCTCGTCGCGCGGGGTCGGGCGGCCGCCGTTGATGTAGCGCATGACAGCGGGATCCGCGTCGAGTGCGACAAGGTCGTCCAGGTCGTCCGAGGTGAACCGTCGCAGGATCTGTCGCTCGGTCTCAAGGTAGACGTGCACCGGGGCATGGTGGCACGGGGCGGCGCGACGCGGTGAGGTGGCCGGTTTCGGTGGCAGCGCAATACGGCGGCCATCGAGGCCCATAACGGCGCCTCCGACCCGCCCGGCGGGTGCCGTCCACGCTCGGATCACTCCGACGCGGACCCGCGAATGGCCGTTCTGGGGGTCCGTGCCCGGGATATTGCGCTGCCACCGAAACGGCCGGGCGCAACGAGGGCGCAACGGGGCGCAACGCGGCGGGGCGGACCGACCGCCGGCCGCCCAGCCCCTACCCGTCCGGCGCGTCCAGCTCTCGCGCGTACGGCGGGAACCGGAACCGCTGGGACCGGGTGAGGATCCCGCCGTGGCCCAGCTTGGCGACCGTCTTCTCCGATGCCGGCTCCCCGGACAGCAGTCGCGGCAGGAGCAGGTCCGCGGCCGTGGCCTTGGAGTACGCCCCGCACGTGGGCAACCCCAGGATCGCCGTCCGGCCCACCCGGGCGAGCCAGAGCATGGAACCAGGATGCGCCGGCACGCCGTGACGCACGAGGCGCCCACCCAGGGTCTCGATGGCCACGAAGAATGCGTCCTGCGGGTCCGTGCTGGACGATCCGGCGGTCAACACCATCTCCGCCAGGTCCGCACCGCGCACGAAGCGCGCCAGGGCCGACTCCACGGCGTCCGGGTCGTCATCGACGTAGACGATGTCGATGACCTCCGAGCCAAGGCCCTCCACCTTGGCGCGGACGCTCGACTCGAAGCGCTCGCGCGCCGTGGCCCGGATCGACTCCTTCACCACCACCCCGACGCGGCGGGCCACGAACGGCGCGACCCACACGATGGGCTGCGACCCGAAGCCCGCGATGCGCGCTCCCGCCTCGATGATGCCGGCGTCCACGACGTGCGGCGCCACCTTCACGCTCGCCACGAGGTCGCCCCGCTCGACGATCTGCCCATCGAAGACGGTGAACACCTCGAGGGGGTCCAGGCGGTTCAGCCGCTCCAGCTCGGCGACGAGCACGTTGACGACGCCCGACGTCGAGGCCACGAGGTCCAGGCGGCTCTGGTTGGGCCCGCGAACGTCCAGGTTGGGGCCGGCGACGGCCCTGGCCAGCCGGATCGCCGCGTCATCCTCGTGCAGCTCGCCGGGTTCGGGGACGATGACGCTGACGGGCGGCCCGGGGTCCGCCGAGCCCAGCGCCGCGAGGTCCTCCGGGGTCAGGCGCCGTCCCTTGGCCCAGCGCTTGCCGTGGACCACGAGGTCGCGCGCAAGCACGGCGCCCACGAGACGCGCGGGGACGCGTCGGCCAGGGGTTACCCGCTCGACACGCACGCCCTGTCGCTGACGCTCTTGGTCGGGCTAGCGGCCGAGCGCGGCGTCGATCGCGCGACGCGTGTAGACCGCGGCCATGCGCGTTCGATAGTCGCGATCCGCATGGATGTCGCTGTTGACGGTCTGGCCATCCGCGGCGTGCTCGGAGGCCGCGGCGACCGCGGCCGCCGACCCGTCACTCCCCAGGAGGGCCGCCTCGACGGCCTTGGCCCGGTAGGCCACCTCGCCCACGCCGGTGAGGGCCACGCGCGCGTGCGACACGGACCCACCGGACATCGCGACGACCGCGGCAACGCCAACGATGGAGTACCCGGATGCGGGATTCGCCAGCTTTCGGTAGGCCCCACCGGTTCCGGCCGGGAGGGCCGGCCGGCGACCCTTGATGAACAGCTCGTCGGGCGCCATCGCCGTCTGGAACGCACCCGTGAAGAAGCCGTCGGACGGCACCGTGCGCTCGCCTCGTGTCGATCGGAGCACGAAGCTGTAGTCGAGCGCCAGCGCGAGCGCCGGCAGGTCAGATGCGGGATCGGCGTGGCTCAGCGCCCCACCGACGGTTCCCCGGTTGCGAACCTGGACATCGCCGATGCCCTCGATGCATTCGCGCGAGATGCCGATCACGGTGGACTCGAGGAGATCCGCGTAGGTGACCAGGGCGCCCACCTCGAAGCCCCCGTCCGTGGTGGGCCCCATGGCCCGCAACTCCGAGAGCCGGCCGATGTCGATGAGCGTGCCCGGATCCGCGAGCCGCAGCTTCATCAACGGCAGGAGGCTCATCCCGCCGGCGATGACCTTGGCCGAGCCGCCGGATGCCGCGAGGGCGTTGACGGCGTCGTCCACGGACGATGCCCGCTGGTAGGTGAATGCCGCCATGTTCACGCCTGGCCTCCCTTCGCCGACTGGATCGCTGACCAGACCTTCTGTGAGGTGTAGGGCATGTCCAGGTGGCGGATGCCGAGGTCGCCCAGGGCATCCATCACCGCGTTGGCCACGGCCGCCGTGCTGGCGATGGCCCCCGCCTCGCCGACGCCCTTGACGCCGAGCGGATTGACCGGCGACGGCGTCACCGTCTCATCGAGCTCGATGTGCGGGAACCAGGCGGCTCGGGGCACCGCGTAGTCCAGCATGGAGCCGGACAGGAGCTGCCCCTCGTCGCTGTAGATCGCCTGCTCCCAGAGGGCCTGGCCGACGCCCTGGGCGATGCCGCCGTGGAGCTGGCCATCCACGATCATCGGGTTGATCTTCTTGCCCACGTCATCCACGGCGACGTAGCGCACGAGGTCGACGTGGCCGGTCTCGTCATCGATCTCCACGACGGCGATGTGCGTGCCGAACGGCCAGGTGCAGTTGGGCGTGTCGTAGTAGGCCGTTTCGTCCAGGTACGGCTCCATGCCCTCAGGCGCGTCGAAGGCGAGGTCCAGGGCGAAGGCGATCTCCTGGATGGTCTTCTTCTTGTCCGGGCTACCCTTGACCCGGTACTCGGCGCCGTCGATCTCGATGTCCTCGACATTGGCCTCCAGCATGTGGGCGGCATAGCGGGCGGCCTTGGCCTTGACCTTTTCCGCTGCCTTGACCGCCGCGGTCATGCCCACGGAGCTCGTCCGCGAGCCGTACGAGCCGTAGCCGAAGGGGGTGCCCTGCGTGTCCGAGTGCTGGACGATGACGTCCTCCATGGGCACACCGAGCTGGTCGGCGATGACCTGGGCGTAGGTGGTCTCGTGGCCCTGGCCCTGGGGCTGGGTGCCCATCGTGACGACGACCTTGCCGGTCAGGTGGATCTTGATGTTGGACGACTCCCACATCGCGGCGCCCCAGCCCTCGCCGACGGCACCGATCCACTTGGACGGCGCC
Source organism: Chloroflexota bacterium (assembly GCA_040882345.1). Taxonomy (GTDB): domain Bacteria; phylum Chloroflexota; class Limnocylindria; order Limnocylindrales; family CSP1-4; genus SPCO01. The sequence continues at coordinate 985 of JBBEBL010000082.1, read as the reverse complement.
ACGCCGCAGACCTCGATGTAGGTGGAGAAGCCGAGACCCAGGCGCTTGCCGCGGGCCAGGGCCTCAGCCTTCTTGGCCGCGAGGTCCGCGTAGCCGACGATGGCCAGGGCCTTGTCCATGGCCGGCTCGTAGTTGCCCGAGTCGATGTAGATCTTGGCCCCGCCGCTGGCGGTCCCCAGGCCGGACGGGTTCTCGTACGGGAACTGGTCCGGCTGGATGAAGTTCCGGCGCCGCAGCTCGGCGCGGTCCATCCCGATCTCCGCCGCGAACAGATCCATCGCGCGCTCGATGACGTAGGTCGCCTCCGGGCGACCGGCGCCACGGTACGCATCCACGAAGACGGTGTTCGTGTAGACCCCGGTGACCTCCGCGTAGACGTTCGGGATCCTGTAGCAGCCGGACAGGACGCGGGCGTACAGGGTGGTGGGGATGCCCGGGCCGATGGTGGAGAGACGACCGCCCAGGTTGGCAAGCGTCTTCACCCGCAGGCCGGTCACCGTCCCGTCGCGCTTCCCGGCGATCTCCAGGTACGTGATGTGGTCACGGCCGTGGATCGTGCTCTGGTAGTTCTCCCGCCGCGACTCGATCCACTTGACGGGCCGGCCGCCGAGGTTCTTGCTGGCGAACAGGACCAGGGCGTAGTCCGGATAGCAGAAGATCTTGGTCCCGAAGGCGCCGCCGACGTCCGGGCTGATACACCGGATCTTGTGCTCCGGGATGCCCATGACGAAGGCCGCCAGCAGCAGGCGCTGGATGTGCGGCGTCTGGCTGGACATCCAGATCGTGTACTCGTCCGTGCCCGGGTTGTACCAGCCGATGTTGCCCCGGACCTCCATCGGATTGGGGATCAGGCGCTGGTTGACGATGCGCTGGCGGACCACGACCTCGGCGCCGTCGACGGCCGCGTCGGTACCGGCCTTGTCGCCGACATTCCACTCGAACACGACGTTGTTCGGGGCGTTCTCGTGGAGCTGCGGCGCGCCGG
>JBBEBL010000081.1:0-34807 GCA_040882345.1 Chloroflexota bacterium | reverse complement strand
ACCGGAAGATCCTCAGCTCCGACCCCTCCGACTGGGACGAGTTGATCTCCGAGGCCGTCGGGGCGGAGAAGTACAGCCGCCGGCTCTCGGAGCGCATCACCGAGGGCTACGCCGCCAAGTTCGACCAGGAGCAGGATCCGGGCGGCCACGCCGCCCTCGGCTTCCGGCGGCGGCTAGAGCCACCGCACACGCTCGAGATCGACGCCGACCGGATGGCTGTCGTGGTCGGGCTGTTCGAGCGGTATGCCCTCGGGAACGTGAGCGCGGCGCAGCTCGAAGAGGAGATCGGCCTCGCCGCGAGCCGCATCCGGATGATCCTGATGAACCCCCTCTACAACGGCTGGATCCGTCGTCACCGCGGCAAGAACGAGACGCGGCGCCCGGCCCCGTGGCGGGCGACGCCGCCCGTATCCGACGAGCTGTGGGCGCGGGTAGAGGAGGTCCGGCGCGCCAAGACGCGCGGCGGAGGACCGAAGAACTGGGATCGCGTCGACCTGCTGGGCGGCCTCCTCGAATGCGTGTGTGGCCGACGGCTCCGGAACGACGGCACATTCGCCGATGGCCGCCACCGCAAGCAACACGCCAACCCGTGCGAGGCTTGGGGTCGCAAGGCCCGCCTCGGCGATACGACCTGGGAGGCGCCGGTGCTGGCCCAGGTCGCGGGCATCACGCTGGACGACGTCACCATGGCGTCCGTCGTCGCCGCGCTCGGGTCGAACCAGCAGCCGGTCGCGATCGATCGAGCCAGGATCGATCGGCAGATCCGCGAGCTGGCCTTGGAGCACGCGGGTGGCGGTCTCGGCGACGACACCTACCTGACGCGCCTGAAAGTGCTCCGCGAGCAGCGGGACGCCATCGTGGACCGAATGGCGCCGGGCCTACCCAGCCAGCGCGCAGTCGAGTGGCTCCGCGCCCTCGGCGAGTCCTTCCAAGCCGCAGACGTACCGAAGGAGAAGGCAGACCTGATGCACGCGATCTACGAACGGATCACGGTCGCGGGCCCCCAGATCGTGGGTGTCCGGCTGACCCAGGCGGCCTACGCGCACGGATTGGCGCTGGCACTGCCCGAAAAGGTTGAAATGGCGCGCCCGACAGGATTCGAACCTGCGACCTTCGGCTCCGGAGGCCGACGCTCTATCCACTGAGCTACAGGCGCGCGGTTTGTAGACCGTTTCGTGCTCAGTTAGAGCGCAAAACCCGGTTCTTGCGGTCCACCGGCGTTGGCCACTATGCTTGTAGAGCGTAAAACTCCCCGAACTCCGGAAGCCCGGGAAACAGCTCATGGCCCAGCGCCGACCCGCATCATACCCCGACCCCGCCGAGGCTCGGCCGGCTCGCCGCGAGGCGCCGGCCTACACCATCGACGACGCGATCCCGTCGTATCGCCGCCACCTCCGTGCGGGCGGCCGGACCGACGCGACGGTCGATCGGACCTACGTCCCGCACCTCGAGAAGTTCAACCGCTTCCTTGCCGAGCGGGGCATGCCGCGTGACGTCCGGGCCGTCCGTCGCGAGCAAATCGAGGCCTACCTCGAGTACCTTGCGCGCGAGGGCATCGGCCGGAAGGGCCGCGTCGGTCTGCGGCCGGCCTCGCTGTCGCTCGCCTACCGCTCGATCCGGCCGTTCTGGAAGTGGCTCGTCGAGGAGGACGAGATCGAGCGCTCGCCGATGGAGCGGATGAGGCCGCCGATCGTGCCGGTCGAGCCGCCGCCGGTCATCCGCGAGGAGCAGATGGTCGCGCTCCTCAAAACGTGCGAGGGGACGACGTTTGAGGAGCGGCGCGACATGGCCCTCCTGCGCCTCCTCTACGACACCGGGATGCGCCGCGGTGAGTGCGCCAACCTTAAGATCGAGGACATCGACTGGGAGCGCGACGTCGTGACGGTCTTCGGCAAGGGCCGTCGCGTCCGCGCTTGCCCGTTCGGAAAGCAGACGGCGAAGGCACTCGACCGCTATCTCCGGCTTCGGTCGCGAAGTCTCCACGGCGATGAACCGTGGCTTTGGCTCGGGCGGCGCGGGCGGCTCCTTGACTCCGGCATTCTCCAGGTCGTCCGTCGGCGAAGCCGTCAAGCCGGGCTCGGCAAGCTCCATCCGCACCTGTTCCGTCACACCTTCGCGCACGAGATGCTGAGCGCCGGAATGCAAGAGGGTGACCTGCTCATGCTCGGCGGCTGGCGCGACCGGGGGATGCTCAGCCGCTACGGCGCTAGCGCGGCCGAGGAGCGAGCGCGCGACGCATACAAGCGACTATCGCCGGGCGATCGCCTTCGGTAACGTCGCGCGCTCGACCGGAGTTGGGCGTGCAATACGCATCGTCGTGGCACCGTCCCGATCTGGCGGCCCGTGAGCGTCGAATGCATCCTCAGGAGGTGGGCAGGCGCCGAATGCGACGTCGGCGGGCTCGAACGGAGAGGCGCGGTCCCGTTTCCAGTTTCGACTTCATGCTGGGGGTCGAGACTCGGGTCGTCAAAATGTCGTTGGTCCGTGAATTCGTCATTGCGCTGTCGGGGCGGCCCATCGGCGAAGCGAACGCGAGTGCAGAGGACCCGTTGGCCATTCCTCGCTGGCCGAGCGGACGGGCTCGGCCGCCGGCCCTCCGGCTCGGGGTCCGGAGCGAGCGAAGCCGGCAGTATCCTTCGGCGAAGTCGGATGGGGCGTTGGTATAGGAGTCGACAGAAGAGATGGATTGCCCGATCGGCAGGTTGACGCTCCGCCTGCGCGTTTCCGAAGTCGACCCGATCCCCCCGTTGCCTGCCGAGGGGCTCGACTAGATGCGCCTGGCGGCCCTGACATGCGAGGTCCTCGCCCGGCCCGTGTACCTGTGCGCGGCACGATCGCCACATGTCGTCGACGTCCGATTGAACCGGCGCGGCCTGCACGATGACCCGCCCAACCTGCGGACCATCCTCCAGGACGAGATCGACGCGACCGGCACGCCATACGACGCGGTCGCCCTCGCCTACGGGCTCTGCGGCGGGGCGACGGCCGGCCTCCGGGCGGGATCGATCCCGCTCGTCATCCCGCGCGCCCATGACTGCATCACCATTTTCCTGGGGGACCGTGGGCGCTACGCGGCGGAGTTCATCGCGAACCCTGGGACCTACTGGTATGTCCAGGACTATCTCGAACGGACCGACGAGGGGAGTCCGTTCGGCGGGGTGGGTGCCGTCTCCGACGAGGCGGCCAGGGCGACCCACGAGGAATACGTGGCGAAGTACGGCGAGGACAACGCGGCGTACCTCATGGAAGTCATGGGAGCGTGGCGCTCCCACTACGACCGCGCGGCCTTCGTGGACATGGGCGTGGTGACACCGCTCGGCGCTGCGGCGGCCGAAGCGCGCGCCCGCGACGACGCCGAGCGACGCGGCTGGCGCTTCGACCGGATGGCGGGCGAGCTCGTCCTCGTCAAGGGCTTGCTCGACGGCGCCTGGGATCCGGCCAGCTACCTGGTCCTCCAGCCGGGTGAGCGTCTCGCCATGTCCTACGCAGAGGACGTGATCCGCGCCGAGCCGGCGCCCGGGCCCTGACGCCGCCCACCCTGTCCGTCGCGGGGCCGCTTGGGGCCACCTCAGCCCAGCGCACCGGCGCGGAAGGCGCGCAGGAACTCGCCGCCGTATTCATCGGCGCCGGTCAGGAGATCAGCCGCGAGTCGATAGGAGACGGCGGCGTGGTCCTGCCCGAAGACGCGGCGCGGATCGTTGGCGACGGGGTCGATGATCCCGCTGTCTGCTCCGGCACTCGCCGCGAGCTCGATGAAGACGTCGTTGATGAGCTTGCGCAGGGGCAGTCCAAAGCTCACGTTGGAGAGCCCGCCGGTGAGATGTAGCGCCGGCCCGAAGGCGCCCCTCAACGCACTCACGGCGTCGAGGAAGTGGCGGCCCACCTCGGGGTCCACCGCGACCGGCAGCACGAGCGCGTCGACGAACAGGTCGTCGAGTCCGATGCCGCGCGTCGTGGCCGCCTCGATGAGCGCACTGGCGTTCGCGACCCGCTCCTCGGTGTTCGCCGGCATGCGACCGGCACCACTGGCCGAGAGCACAACTGGGACTCCCTCCGCTGCCGCGAGGTCGAGCACGTCGAGCCGATCGAGGGCCGCGGAATTGAGTAGCGAAGGGCGGGCGCGGCGGGCACAGGCAACGAGGCCCGCCCGGAGCACCGCGGAGGATGACGAGTCGATTGCCAGCCGCGCGTCGGTGGCGTCCTCCACCGCCTCGACGACCCAGCGCATCGCCGCCACGCGCCCTTCCTGGTCCGTCGTGACCTCGTCCACGTTGAGGTCCAGGTAGTGAGCGCCCGCCCGGGACTGCCGCCGCGCCAGCGCGCGGACGTAGCCACGCCCGAGCTCGGCAGCGGCCGGATCGGGACCGAGGCCGGCGAGCACGGCGGCCTTGACGTGCTTCACGCGCTGCTGCGGTCCTGCGGGGCCGTCGAGCGCGGCGTCGGGGACGTGCAGGAGCCGGTCGGCGCCCGCGTCGTCGATGAATGGCAGGGCCGGCCGGCCGTCCGGGAGCGCGACGACGCGCTGCCCGCCACGCAGAACGACGCGCGTGGCGTGAATGTTCTCCGCGATGACGATGAAGGGAGGGCTGGGTGCTGCGTTCACCGTCATCCCTTCGCGATGTGGTCGCGCCCGAGGAACGTGTTCGCCCAGGCGCTGGTGCGGTGGAGGTGGTTGTCGGCGATCGCGACCGGCCGTTCCAGCACGGTGAGCTCCTCTCCATACGGCTTGAGACGCTCGTAGGCACGGACCCAGACGCACCGGCGCGGCGCCGTTTCGCAGATGCCGCCGTTCGAGCCACCGCATGGGCCGTTCCGCTCGCCCTTCGGGCACTGGGACTCCGGGCAGAGGTACGCGACTTCGGGCAACGAGCAGTCGCCGCAATCGCGGCAGTCGTAGAGCGGGACCTTGACCGCCTGCTCCAGGACATGAAGGGGGCGTCCCAGGCGGAACCGCTCCAGCGTCCCGTAGACGCGGCCCGCCGTCCGGAAGCCGCGAGCGTCCGGCGCGAAGACGGCCTGGTGTACGAGGCGGTTCGTCTTGTACCACGGCGAGAGGCGGCGTCGCGCCCGACTCCGCGCCGATGGCGAGAGTGACCGAGCATAGGCAGGCTCGAGCTCGTCGGTCGCCAGGCCTGTCGCCGGGTCCTGGGCGAACATCCGGAAGCTCTGCTTCGGCCCAAACGCGAGCTCCCGTGCCAACGGGCGCCAGTCGTCGGGCGCGAACGAGGCGGCCACGTCCAGGATGCCGGTGACGTCCGCGGCCGACAGGGTCCCGGCGAGGTACACACCGCGGAAGCCCAGGCCACGCGCGATCACCACCTGCTTGGCGGCCAGCTCCAGGAAGAAGGCCCGGCCATTGTCTGGCGCGGTGCCCTCGCGCTCTGCGATTGCCAGCAGCTCGTCGGAGACCACGCAGCCCGGAAACCGGTTCGCGTTGAAGAGGCGGGCGACGGCCCGTGAGAGCACGAAGACATTGGCGAGGACCGGTACGCGCAGTCCCGTCCGGCGCATCCAGCGCATCAGCTCGTCCCAGGCTCGCGTGTCATAGCCGAGCTGGGGGACGACGAACTCAGCCCCTGCGCGAACCTTCAGCGCGAGCTTCAGGTACTGCGGGACGACTTCCGCCTCCAGGCGCTTGAATGGCGACACCGCGCAGCCGAGGTAGAAGCCCGGGCCCACGGTGCGGTCGTCAGCCGCCGCGTCGCCTGCGCCCCGTCGCACGAGGGTGCGGTAGAGGGCGAGGAGGCTCACGGAATCGAGGTCGAAGACGGGCTGTGAAAGGCCCTCGTACCCCTCCACGGGCAGGTCGCCGGAGATGGCCAGGACGTTTCGGACGCCGCGCCGCTCCAGATCCCACGCCAGCGACGTCAACCCGTTGCGGCTCCGGTCCCGGCAGGCGACATGGACGATGACGTCCTGCCCGCGGGCCAGGAACTCCTCGGCGACGACCGCCGGGCTCACCATCGCATGGCCGCCGGCGTTGTCGGTGATCGACAGCGCCGCGATGCGGGGGTCATCGACGAGGGCATGCGCAGCGGCCAGGCTCGCCCGTCCGGCCCGGTCGGCTGCGGCGCCGCGCCACAGGACCAGCTCGCTCACGGTGACGAACTCGTCGGTGGTCGTCAGACGCTCGCGGAGGCTCGCCTTCGCGATGCTCATGCCGGAGCCTCCGTCGCCGGCATTGGCTCGAAGCGGCAGCCGTCCACGAACAGCTCGAAGAAGTCGGGCTCCGCTTCAAGCTCGACATGTTCGACCCGCGCGATCCGCTCGGCGACGCGGGTGCGCACGCGACGCGACACGAGGAGCGCCTTGGCGCCCCGGACTGACGCGTTGCCATGGCAGACGACGCGCTCTCTGGCCACCGGCGGGAGGAAGCCGATGGCGATGGCATGATCGATATCGAGCGACGAGGCGAACCCGCCGGCGAGGTCGAGCCGGGCAAGATCCGTGGCCTCCAGCCCCAGTGTCCGCAACAGGACCCGCATGCCGACGGCGTTCGCGGCCTTGGCCTGGGCGAGGTGGCTGGCGTCGGCACGTGAGAACGTGATGCCGCAATCCGGGACGATCGAGACCTCTGACGCTCCGCCCGAGAGGACGCCGTTGGCGTCCATCAGGTCGGCCCGGCGCAGCTCCGCGAGCAGGTCGACCAGGCCAGAACCGCACAGCCCTTGCGGCTCGATGTCGCCGATCGTCCGCACCGTGAAGGCGTCGCCGGTGTAACGGAGGGATTCGATGGCGCCGTCGGATCCGGGCATGCCATATCGGACGAGGCCGCCCTCGAATGCCGGTCCGGCCGGGCAAGAGCACGCGAGGGTCCGCTCCCCGTCGGTCACGATCAGCTCTGTGTTGGTGCCGATGTCCAGGAGCATGCGCGGCATGGGCCCGCCGTCGCCGTCCGTCGCGACAAGGTCCGCCGCCGCGTCGGCGCCGACGTGGCAGGCGATGAGCGGCGGACCCCAGACCCGAGCGCGGGGGTGGACCAGGATGCCCAGCTCGTGGGCGCGCCGCTCGACGGCCGTCGTGGCCGCCTCGCCTGCCCGCCAGGCCGTCTCGGTGATCGAGCGGTATGGGGAGCGCCCGATGGGTGCGACATCCAGCCCGAAGGCGAGGTCGCGCATCGTCGCATTGCCCACGAGGACGACCTCCACGACCTGGTGGCGGTCGACGCCCCAGGCTGCGTAGAGGCGCATCAGCTCGTGGTTGAGCGCACGGCGGAGCGCCCTGCGGAGTTCGCCGGGGTACTCGCCGTCATAGGTGATGCGGGCCATGACGTCGCTGCCGCCGAAGCGCTGCGGGTTCTCGAGGGCGGCCGCCGCGAGGGCTTCCCCGGAGGCCAGATCCACGAGTTCCAGGACCAGCGTCGTGGTGCCGATGTCGAGCGCCAGGCCGAGCAGCCGCCCCGTCACCGGCCCCAGGTCATCGGCGGGGGCCCCGTCTTCGTCGAGCAGGCGCACCCGCCCGTCGATCACGCATGCGGTCGGGTCGACGTCCAGCGGCGGACCGACCGGTGGCATGAAGATGCGCAGCCGCCGGCGGAGTACCGCGAACTCGACATCGATGTCGGTGCGGGCCACGACGGCCTGGCAGGCAAGCCGATAGTTCGGTCGCAGGAATGACTCCTCTGCGGTCGGCGGCGCGAGGGCCTCGCCGCCGACCTTGACCTCGACGACGCACTCGTGACAGCGACCGGAGCGCCGGCACGAGGCCGGCACGACCAGCTCCAGCTCGTCGGCCGCTTCGAAGAGGGTCTTCGCCTTCACGAGCGGCACCCCATGTCCGGCATGGGTGGCCGTGGCTGTCACCGGGGTGTTCAAGCTGGGCACGTTCGACTCTGCGAATCGGATGACGAGGCCGTCCAGGTCAGCGACGACTACGCCGCGGAGCACCTGGAAATCCAGACTCGCGACCCGGGGTGGTACCAGGAGCGCTTGCGGAACTACGGGTCGCACACGACGACGGTTCCGTAGTCACGCCAGGCCGCGCCCGCAATCGCAATTGTTGGCAGTCTCCTGAGAGCCAGCGCTCCACTTCGCCGATGACGGATTCTCCGAACCCCCTGCTTGTTGTGATCAGGATCGCCGGTGACGTGGGTCCGTGCTCGGCCTGGCCGAGGAGGTCAGCGGCCACAGGGCGCGCGTCGGCGTGCTCGTCCGCAATCACGGCGATCTCGGTCGATGCACCACCCAGTCTCGTGGTAATCGCCGCGGCCTCAATCGACCGGCGGTCCGGCACCCAGCCGAGCAGCTGCGATTTGCGCCGCGCACGCGTCGGCCAGTACGCCGGGCACGACCAGCGGGGGGCACCTTGAGGCCGCAACTATGGCGGCGGCCGACAGGTCCGGGTCCATGTGACTCTCGTGCGAGGCGCCGTAATAGACGGCTGCGATCCTCACCTTGACTAGGGCAGACATGCACATCGAGCACGGCTCGGCACTCGCCACGACCGTCACCCTGGGGAAGTCGAGCCGACCAAGTAGGGCTGCTGCGGCGCGCAGCAGGTTGATCTCCGCGTGCGCTGTTGGGTCGCAGTCCGTGACTTGGGTGTTGTGGGACCGAATCAGGACGCGCCCAGCCAAGTCCGTCATGAGCGCCCCGAAAGGCGGATTGCCGGCGGCGATCGCCAGGGCAGCCTCGTCCTGACAGGCGGCCATCAGCTCTTCTTGGAGGGAGGCGGCGAACGGCTCCATCGTTGATGCCTCGTTGATGCGATTCCGGCTCGGAATCCCCTGCGATGGAAACGAAGGTCCGTGACACACTGAGCGCGGTGTAGGCGGCCGCGGTCCCGATGACCGGAGCGAACTCGACCACGCCTGTTGCGATCATCCCTCGTCCTTCGGCTCGGCGCTCACTCCTGGCGCGCTCGATTTACCGCACCCGATTAGGCGGCGGGCGACTAGCGCCAATAGGGTTACTCTAGAGCCACCGTTTGGAATGTCAAGCGCTTAACCACCTTGGGTGTCACCGGGTCGTGTCCCCAGACTTGGCGCAACAGCCGCCAAGGCGAGCGCGATCCCGGCCGCGCGTCCGGGCGGTCATCGGCGACCGCGCCTACCGCGGTCTGGCCAACCTCGGCGAGCGCAAGCGGGTCAACCTCGAGGTCAAGGCGCCGCCGAAGGCGGTGACCTGGTTCACCCCGCTCTGGCCGCTCTACAAGATCGAGCACACCATCGCCCAGCTCGGCCGCTGGCGTCGCCTGAGCCGCTATTACGAGGGGACCGAGGCGAGCGCTCGCGCCTGGCTCGAGGTCGCCTCGGTCGGCTACCTCGCCTGGCGCGCTCGATCTGATCCAGCTTCCCGGGGTCGATCGGCGGACCCGGCCCTGCCACGCTGACTCGTCGTTCGTGTCACCGCCGCCCTGTTCCCGACCGTGTACCGACTGTCGGCCAGGCGCTCCGACCTCCTTGGCCCACCAATGGTTCATCCGGCGGCCAACCGGTGGCCCGGAATTCGAGGCAGGCCCTCACAAAGTCCAGTGGACGGTTGGCCCTCCGATCCACGGACCGACGAAACCAGGGCATGTTAATCGCTTGACTTGATGTGTAGCATTCAACCACGGGCGCCAAGCCAAATGGCGGTCGCAAGTCAGGGAGCCCATAAGGGGTATCCTGGAGGAGGACGAATGTTGACGCGCGACCAGCGTCGACCGCGCAATCTGCGGCGGCGTACGGCGAGCCTTGTGAGCGTGCTGGGTGTGTGTGTCGCGATCCTGGCAGGCTGCAGTGCGGCTCCCGCCGCCCCTTCGGCGGCACCCGCCTCTCCCGCGCCAGCCGCGTCACCAGCGGCATCGCCGTCGGCAACCGCGAGTGCCTCCGGGCAGGTGTGTGCCGACAAGAAGGTTGCATTGGTCACCACTCAGAGGACTGGGGACCAGGGCGTCGTCGATGACATGGTCAGCAATGGTGCCGACAAGGCGAAAACGGAGCTCGGCGCCCAGACCACCGTCATCGAGGCGCTCGACTCCGCAGCGTACGTCGCGCAGCTCACCAACCTCGCCAACGCCGGGTTCAACGTGATCGCGACGAACTTCAACCCGATGACGGATCCGTTGAAGCAGGTTGCGCCCAAGTTCCCGAACGTGCATTTCATTCAGATCTACGGCGATCCATTGACGCCAACGATCCCCAACCTGCGGACTGTTTCGTATCGGTATGACGAGGCCACCTACCTGTCCGGCATTCTCGCCGCGACAATAACGAAGACCGGAATCCTCGCTTTTGAGGCGGGTCTCTTCGGCCCTGCCATCAACACCGATTACTGGGCCTTCCGCCAAGGGGCCATGTCCGTCAACCCCAACATCACGATCCTTGCCGCGGCTGTGGGATCGTTCACTGACGAAGCGAAGGCAAAGGAAGTTGTGTCCGCGCTGTTCGCGCAAGGCGCGGACGTCGTACAGCAAGATGGGCCGATCGTCGGCCTGATCCAAGCGGCACTGGACAAGCAGAAGTACGCGATCATTGGGAGCGAGACGCTCTCGACGATGGCGCCCGAATGGGTCGTCGGTGTCACCTTCATCCGCTTCGGCGAGAGCCTATTTCACGAGATTGCCGCTGCCTGCCAGGACTCCTTCCAAGGCGGTCACTCGCGGAGCGGGGTTAAGGACGGCATAACTGGCCTCTACGTGCCGGATACGTTCCTGCAGTCAGGCGATCCTTCCGTCCTCGAAAAAGTCAAGGCCGTACTGCCCGCGATCGAGGAGGCGCAGGCCGACATCGCGAGTGGGTCGCTTGTGATCGCTGTCAATCAGGAACAACCCCAGTGACGGCCCTGCAACAGTCGACCGACCTGGCCCGCCGCAGTCACCATCGACGACGTCACGGTTCGTTTTGACGAATTCACCGCAGTCGACCACGTTTCCGTTGCCTTTGAGGCAGGGCTCATCCACGCCGTAGTCGGGCAGAACGGCGCGGGCAAGACGACCTTGGCGCGCGCGACCATGGGTCTCTTGCGTCCGGACGGCGGTAGCGTTTCCGTTCTTGGGACCGCCCTTCCTCCCGGTGACGTGCATGCAGCGCGCAGAGCCGGGCTGGAGATGGTCCACCAGACTTTCTCCTTGCCCCCTTCGTTTACCGTGGCCGAAGCCCTGGAGCTATTCGACAGGCGCCCAGCATCGCGCCTGGGCTACCGCCTCTCCTCGATTGAGCAGAAGTGGCGCGACGAGTTGGAACGCGCCGGGGTTAACGTCTCTCCTCGGGCGCGCATCCGAGATCTGCCGATCGAGTCGCTTCAAGGTATCGAGATTGTCCGTGCACTGGCCTCGCAAGCCCAGGTGTTGATACTCGATGAGCCCACGGCCGCGTTGCCGCCACCGGCTGTCGATCGTCTCTTCGCACGCCTGCGAGACATCCGCCAACGTGGAGTCACCATCCTCATCATTCTCCACAAAGTCCGAGAGGTCCTGGATCTCGCTGACTCGGTTTCTGTGCTTCGGGGCGGCAGATTGGTACTGTCGCCGACACCGTCTCGGGAACTCGACGCCTATCGACTCGCCGACCTGATCATCGGGTCGTCCTCGGCAACGGCAGGGTTGGCGCCGGCAGATGTCGCGGTCGCAGCCCGAGCCGACCTCGGGCTATCGGAGACTCTAGAGAGACCGGCAGTGGGTCGGACGTCCTCGCAGGCAGTCGCCACCACGAATGAGGTCGCGCTCGTACTTGATGGCGTTGCCACGGGCGAGATCACCGGCGAGGCCCCGCTGCGCGGGCTATCGGTCAGCGTCCGGCGGGGCGAGATCGTCGGCATTGCGGGTGTGGAAGGAAACGGACAACGCGCGCTGGTGCGAGCCGTCGCGGGGCTCGTCGCGACGACAGCTGGCACCATACACTTGGGAGGTCACGACGTTACTCACCGCACAACAGGATCGCGGAGGCGACTCGGTCTTCACACAATCCCATTCGACCGGAACACCGAAGGCATCAGCGTCACGAGTCCAATCTGGGAAAACGTGGCCATTGGTTCTGTCGTCGAGAGACGCCGTCCTGGACTACTCCTTCATCCATCCGAACTTCGTCGGTTAGCCCGTAAGGCACTGTCGGAGTGGAAGGTGCAGTTCAGGGACTTGGATCAGCGCGCTGGCGAACTATCAGGAGGAAACGCCCAGCGGTTGGTCTTTGCGCGTGAGCTGGGCGCCTCTGCGGCGGTCATGGTAGCGGCCCAGCCCACACGAGGGTTGGATGTTTCCGGCACAGCATTCGTTCACCGCACCCTCCGAGACGTACGCGACAAAGGCACGGGCGTGCTCCTTGCGTCGTCAGATCTCGACGAGCTATTCGCCCTATCCGACCGAATTGTTGTGCTTCTCGGGGGCGCCGTAGTTGCAGAGTTCGTGCCGCCCTACGACCGCCGCGCAGTCGGGGCGGCCATGGTCGGTGCGACATGACGCTGCGCCGGTCTCTGGTTCCCATCTTTCGCTCAGCGGGGTTCATTCTCGTCTCGTCCGCAGTTGTGGGTGCGATCTACGCGTTCACGGGGTTCTCGCTCTCAGACGTCGGGTATGGAGTGTGGGAAGGGGCACTAGCGGCTCCCGGTGCGATTCAAGCGACGCTGCGGTGGTCGACACCACTAGTTATCGTCGGAGCTGGCGTGGCGGTCGCCCTGCGGGCGGGATTCTTCAACGTGGGAGCTCAGGGCCAGTTCTATGTCGGTGCGACGGCCGGCCTTGCCGTTGCGCTGGCCGCCCCGCAGGGGCCGGGTGTTGTCATTGTGCCGCTTGCGTGCGGAGCGGCAGTCCTCGCGGGCGCAGCCTGGTCGCTGATCCCTGGGCTTCTTAGGGTCCGCTTCGGGACGGATGAAGTCATCACGACCATGATGGGCAACTTTATTGGGAGCCTGTGGTTGGCATACGTCACCGCAGGTCCGCTACGGGACGTGTCCGGTAGCGGCGACACGACGGCGAGCCGGATCGTCAATGACGCCTTCCGCATCTCTGATAGCGCGGGGGTTTCCCCAATCACGCTGGCTGCGGTCATCGTCGTGCTTGTCGCGATCTGGGTTCTTCTCAACCGCACTGGTTTCGGGCTCACAAGTGGGATTGCGGGGAGAAACCCGGTTATGGCGCGGTGGCAAGGAGTCCACGTGAACCAAGTGGGCCTCTGGTCCTTTGCAATCAGCGGCGGCTTGGCTGGCTTGGCTGGTGCCATCGAAGTGTTTGGGCCAATGGGCCGTTTGGTCTCCGCCTTCACCCCAGACCTGGGGTTCACGGCGATCTTGGTGGCGATCGTGGGCTCTCTCAACCCAGGAGGGATACTCGCGACGGGTCTGTTCTTCGGCGGTCTACAGGCTGCACTCCTCTATCTGCCGATCGTCACTCCTCTGCCTACTGCGGCTCTACAGTTGCTGCGTGGGATGATTGCGCTGTTGATCACTGCTGGGACCATCCCGGGCCTTGTCCTGCTCGCGCGGCGTTTCAAGGCACGCGAGATACCAAGACAGCTCTAAGAGGACAATCGCTTGGAACAGTTCATCGCCACAACTCTGCGATCCTCAACTCCTGTCGCCCTCGCGGCGCTGGGCTGCGTCTTTGCATGGCGCGCTGGCATCTTCCATCTGGGGATTGAGGGTCTGATGTTGATTGGCGCTCTTTCGGCTGTCGTCGGCACGGTCGCGACCGGATCCGTGTGGATAGGCCTGTTTCTTGCGGTCGCTACCTGTCTAGTCGCTTCGACCGTCTTCTGGATAGTTATCGTGCCGATGAAAGCGAACGCGATCATCGCCGGACTCGGATTGTCGATCCTCGGCCTTGGGCTCACCTCTTACAGTGTGCGGGTCATTTACCACGCAAGTGGCGCCATCTGGTCGCAGACCGGGTTGTGGCGTCCCGTCACGGGTGCGACGGTCGGACCCGCTGGAGCGGTTTCCGAACTGTCAATCACCGTGTGGCTCTTGCCTTTCATAGCGCTTTCTTGCTGGTGGATCCTCCATCGCACGCGGTTTGGTCTCAGGCTGGCGGCGGTCGGAGAGTATCCGTTCGCGGCCCGCAGCGCTGGCACAAGTCCCGCAGCAATGCGCTTGGTTGCTTTGCTCGTGACGGGGGCGCTGTGCGGACTCGCCGGTGCCGATCTTGCGCTCGGATCGCTCAACGCGTTCCTTGAGAACATGACAAGTGGAAGAGGCTACATCGCCTTCACTGCCGTCATCTTTGGTGCCGGAGATCCCATTGGAGCTGTCCTTGCAAGCCTGTTTTTCGGCCTCGCGGACGCCGCCGGTATTCAAACGCAACTCGTTACTCAGGGGCTGCCCGTGCCTCGCGAGTTTATCCTCATGCTTCCGTATCTACTCACCGTGCTCGCAGTCTGGGCCAGCAGTGCGACGCGCGGCCGTGGTAGCCAGATGTCCGGTGCCTTCAGCGAGTTGCGCGAGGGATAGACAGACGTGACCATCCGGATCATCCCGGCCGCCGACCACAATCTTCGACGTCCTGAGTTCAGATCCGGCGCTCGCCGGCCGTGTGGTAATGAAACGGCCCAGTGGCTGGCCGACCGACTCCAGTCGATAGACGTAGATCCGCCTGTGCGAGATTCCAAAACATGGCGGGCGAGGAGAACGCGATGAACGCTCATGACCGTGTCCTTACAGCCCTGCATCACCAAGAGCCGGATCGCGTTCCGATTGAGTTCGGCGCTGCCTCGACTAGCAGCATTGTGCTCGGGCCTCCATACGGTTACGACGCACTGTGCGGCTACCTCGGGCTCAGTGACCGTCCAACGCCTCAGCTCGCTCGGCTATTTGGCAACTCGGTCGCTAACCCGGACGAACGTATCTTGGAGCAATTCGGTGCGGACCTTCGTTGGATCGCACCGGATGGTCCCGATCTCGTTGAGATCGACGCAAGTACCCTCTGGAACCCCAACTGGGGATACCGAATAATCTCAATCGACGGCATCAATCAACCCGACGACGCGAGCGCGCCTCTACGAGACGCCACGATCGAGGACATCCGGAAATACGCTCATTGGCCCAACACGCGCGACCCCTTGCTCCGCGCGAACAAGCGTCAGGAAGCAAGACGGCACCGAGAGCACGGGTTCGCTGTCGTCGCCAACCCTGGGGTCGGCTGCGAGATCTTCGAGCCATACACGCGGCTAAGAGGGTGGGACACGTGGCTCTTAGATATGCGCGACGACCCTCGCCTGTATCACTCGCTGGCAGAACGGATCCTCGAGATCGACGTCGCGGTCATGCAGGAGTTCCTTCCAGAGGTTGCCGAGTCAATCGACATCGTATTTATGGCTGACGATCTCGGAACCCAGCATGGGCCAATCATGAGTCTGGACGACTATCGACGCTTCTGTCGACCGTATCAGGCGCGGTGGATTGCCGAAGCTCGCCGGTTGGCGCCGCACGCGTATGTGATGATGCACTCGTGCGGTGATTTCTATGCGCTGATCCCGGACCTAATCGAGATCGGCGTTGATATCCTCCAACCTGTCCAGCCGAAGGCATCTCACATGGAGCCCTGGCGACTCAAGCACGACTTCGGCACGGCTCTCAGTTTCATGGGCGGTCTAGACACCCAGGAATTGCTTCCATTCGGCACATCTGAGGAGGTGAGAGCCGGCGCGCGCGCACTAATCGATGAATATGGGGCAGGTGGAGGCTTTATTTTCGCGCCGTCACACGAGATTCTCCCGGATGCTCCGCCAGAGAACATCGCTGCGATGTACGGGGAGGCACTCGCTTACGGGCGCTACCCGTTGCGAACCTCTGGAGATCGGGGTTTGGCGCACCATTGATGGAACGGCACGAGTGATGGCCGGTTAAGCCCGGGATCCACCGAAGCCCTGACCTGATTCACGATCCGAGACACGCAAACAGGTGCCCTCCGAACGGGAATGATGGCGTTGTGAACAGCCCACCGACCCCGAGCGGAGGAGTACGTGCTGGATGCGATCTTCCCCGCAGCCTCGACCGGATCGGCACGGCGTTCGGCGGGACGCAACTCATCGCCGACGCGGGCCTCCTGCTGGCCGGCAACGCTCGCCGCGCATCTCGGGCTGCGGGAACTCGTCGACGCGCATCGCGACTATAGTCCGTTCCGTTGGGATCAACCGCTTAACGAAGAGGTCTTCCCGTGGATGCTGAGCCTACGCATGTTCGCCCGTCTGTCGTTGTGCTGGGGGATCTCCTTCTTGATGTGGTGGTGGCACCCAACGCCCCGATCGCGCTAGGAACGGATGTTCCAGGGCGCTTGACGTTTCGGCAGGGGGGGTCTGCAGCCACGACGGCGCGATGGCTGGCTCGCCTTGGCTGCGACGTCACCCTGATTGCCGCTATTGGCGCAGACGAAATCGGAGCGCTTCTGTGCCGCTTCCTAGCGGCACAGGGCGTCCGAATGCGACCGGTTGTGATCCCTCAGTGTGGGACTGGTCGAATGGGCGTGCTCCTCGATGCCCAGGGCGAGCGGTCGTTCGTGCAGGATCGCCGCGCGGCTGTTTGCCTCAAGCCTCATGCTCTGGCTAGCACTTGGCTCACTGGTACGACGCTGCTCCATCTCCCGGCGTACTCCGTGCTCGGCGAGCCCCTTGGGTCCGCATCTCGGCGCGCAGTCGCCTTGGCGCGCACAGAGGGTGCGAAGGTGAGTGTTGACCTGTCCTCATCTAGTTTCCTGCTCGACTATGGTCGCTCGGCAGCTGCCGCTGCAGTAGCGGGGTTGCAGCCCGACGTGCTCTTTGCCAACGAGGCTGAGGCGATTGCGCTGCTCGGGCACGATGACCTGCAGGAGCTGGACGCCGTCGCGCCGCTCGTCGTCATCAAGCGAGGATCTGCTGAGGCGACAGTGCTCTGGCGCGAGGGAACGACACGACGACTCGACATCCCAACACCGGCAATCGCGACCAGCGACACGACCGGCGCTGGTGATGCCTTCGATGCCGGGTTCATCTCCGAGTGGCTCCGGGCTCCGTCCAAACGGCGCCACGCCGCGCCGACCCTACGGGCGGCGGTCCGCTTCGGTCAGCGCGCTGCGACACGCGAGCTTACCGGCCGCCGAACTGAATTGGAACTCGAACTCGGCCGTTGAGCAAGGGGCTGGGGGAGGTCAAGTCCCAGCACGTGGTGGTAACAGCACGTCGTCCTCGCGCCTGATCCTAGAAGCCGGAACCAGCGCGAACGGTGAGCTCGCCTGTCGCTCCCGCTCCGCGGACCCGCCCGATCGTCTCGCGCAGGAAGTGGCCGGCGCTCCGCCCGCTGTTGGCGTTGCCGCCCCGCAGCCTCGCCATCAGCACGTCGCCGGTGCCCGCGGCGATCGCGAGCAGCGGGTGGTGCCCGCGCACCTTGGTGTACGTGAACTTGGTCGCACCCTCTTTGGCCAGGCCGTACGTCTCGCAGATCGTGGAGTCGAGGTCGATCGTGAACGGCCTGCTGCCCGGGCCTGCCCCGGCCGCCCAGGCCCGCGCGAGGAGCTCCCGGGTGATCCGGTCGAACTGGCGCACATGGCCCCAGCGGAAGCTGCGCAGGAACGTGACTGCATCGACGACGCGGACGCCGTGCGGGCGGGCGGCACGGCCCGGCCGAGGTCGAGATGCTCGTTCACGAGCTCGCCCAGGCCGAGGCGGTGAGCCAGGGTGGCCGGCAGGAGAAGCCCCGCGTCGGCCACCAGTTGCGTCCCGTCGAACGCCGTCTCGATCCGGTCGAGGCTGTGGGAAGATCGCATCCTCGCAGACCACAGGTCGACGCTGTCATCGGCGTCGACACCCACAGCACATCCACACCGCCGTGGTCGTGACGCCGACCGGCGGCCTCGTCGCCGATGTGACGATTCCGACCGACGCCTTCGGAGCGAAGCGTGTCCTCGCGTTCGCTCGCCAGCACGCCCCGGGCCGACGGGTCTGGGCCATCGTGGGCTCCGGCAGCTACGGCTCGGGCCTCACGACGTTTTTGCTCGAGCAGGGCGAGTGGTACGTCGAGATCGACCGCCCGGCTCGACCGGCGCGTCGCAACGGCGCCAAGTCGGACGATCTCGACGCCGCTCGGGCCCGCGGCCGCTCTCTATGAAGAAGGGCCGTTGTCAAGATCCGGCCTGAACCGGAGCACCCTTCGGGCTTGCCGCCCTTCCGGTTGATGATCTCACGCGAAGTGTCGTTGGGATGACCTCGGTGTGCGGCGCCGCAACCTGTCGCTCCTGAATTTGCCTAACCAGTGTCGCGGCCTTCATCCCTAGTTCATATCCGGACAATGAAACCGTCGTCAGGGGGGGTTGAATAGCCGTCGAGTATTCGAGGTCATCGAAGCCGGTCACTGAGATCGTCTCCGGTATGCGCAGTCCCAGTTCTCGTGCCGCCTGCAGCACGCCGTAAGCCTGCGCATCAGTAGCGCAGGCGACCGCGGTAACGCCCGCCTTGGACCAACGCGGCCACGCTCGACGGAATGCATCTGCCGCCGCCAGAAGGTTGACAGCGCTCCTGGCCACTGGCAGTGCCCAGGAGTCACCGGCCGCTCGCAGCCGCGACTGAATCACGCTCCGCCGTACGCGGAACGTCGGGCTACGGCTGGTCGCGTCGAGGTAACCGATGCGTCGGTGTCCCAAGGAGACCAAGTGGTCGGCCAGGGCGCCAGCACCTGCGTCGAGGTCGAAATCGACTCGCCACCCGCTCGTCTGAGCGCCGGGCGCGTCAAGGAGAATCATTGGGCATGCTGGCCGCAATTGTCGAACGAGCGCTGCGCTGGGAGAGTCAACCAGAATTGCGTCCACGCGGAGCGCAAGGACCCTCTCCACATTCGCCAACAGCAGCCCCTGCCCTGGCCCGGCCACGACCAGTAGCAACTGGCTCTCGTCACCGAGAACTTCGGCCACGCCCATCGCAACGTTGGAGAAGAAAGGGTTGGTGATATCAGGGGCGACAAGCGCCACCATTCGCCGCCGGCCCGTAGACAACCCGCGTGCCACCCCGTCGACGCGATAGTTGAGTACCTCGACCCAATGGCGAACCCGGGCTTGCGTCTTCTCGGACACTCGCCCGCTCGCAATACCGTTCACTACGAGAGAAACCGTGGCCGGCGACACGCTGGCCAGGCGCCCCACTTCAACGGCAGTCACAGCTCGCAGGGGCCCAGTTACCTTACCTGAGCGACGGCCCTTGGACTCAGATCGCTCGTGACCCTCGTTCACTCGCTGAGGACCTCGCCCGCCAGAAACATAGCGAAAATCACGCCCGGGCTCCCTTCACATCCTCGATGAACTCGCGCACAACGCCATTCGAATCGATCGCATAGACTGAGTCAAGCGCACCGCCCCCTGAGACACTAGGTGTCGAGGTCTGGTTTCGCGTCGGTCTCGAACGTGCGAATCGATGTACCCACGTGCTGCGACGTCCTCGAATCTGCAAGGTGCATGTCATGCGGAAGCCGCAAGAAGGCAAGCAATTGTCGCGGCAACCCGAGCGTTGTTCATCACAAGGGAGATGTTCACGCGTGTGGACCAGCCATCCGTTAGGTCCTCCAGGCGCCGCAGCATCCACGGCGTCAACGACGCCCCGCGGACGTTGGCCCGGCTCGCCTCCCGAGTCGCTTGTTGGATTGCCGAGCCAATAAGGTCGGAACGGTGCTCGTCGTCCTCTGGGACGGGGACCGCGATGAGTAGACCCGTCCTAAGCCCTAGCCCGAAATGGGTGGCGATCGTTCTCGCGGCGTCGCGCGCTGACTCTGCGCGGACCGGGGAGTCGACGCCGCTGCCGCGCGTGTAGAAGGCCGGAATCTGCGAGCTGCCGATGGTTACAACGGGCACGCCGCGGGTCTCGAGATACTCGACGGTCTTCGCGATGTCCACGATGGCCTTCGGGCCTGCGCACACGACTGCGACTGGCGTGTGCGCTAACTCCTCTAAGTCCGCGGACACGTCCAGCGTAGCGGTATTGGTTACCTCCGAGCCCCCAAAGGCGCCTGGGTGGACCCCACCGATTCCGCCCGTCGCAAACACCCGAATGCCCGCTGCGTGAGCGGCAATCATCGTCGCAGCCACAGTGGTTGCGCCGAGGACGCCATCGGACAGAGCCGCGGCCAGGTTTGCAGGGGAGACCTTGAGCACCTGGTCATCCCTAGCCAGCAGTTCGAGCTCGGCGCTGGTCAGACCGACGACCAATCGCCCGCCTATGACCCCGACGGTAGCCGGCACTGCTCCCTCCGATCGGACAGCGGCCTCCATTTCCGTGGCAGTCTGGAAGTTTAGCGGGCGCGGCAGCCCATGGCTGATGATCGTCGACTCCAACGCGACGACCGCACGGCCTTCGTCGACAGCTCTGTCTATCTCAGGCGCCACCTGAAGGAATGAATTTGCTCGCACCTGAACGCCTCCTTCAGCCGAGACCTCGTGGAGCGGTTCGTCGCGCTCCTCGCCAAGCAAGTGCGCCGCGGCGTGCACAGCCAAACTCGAGGCCGCGATCCTTGACTACCTCGCCTTCTACAACGAGAACCCGACGTGCTTCGTCTCAACTGAGACGGCCGGCCAGATCCTCGCCAGCCTCGCGCAATTTGTCAGCAAATAGCGTACGCTGGCGCCCGACGATGGTCAACCGCTTAACGTATTACGTGTGTCTGCCGTCCTGTGAACGGCTCCGAATCTGTCACCCATAGGCGGCCAGCGGTCTTGTCACCCAGTTCGGCTGCGGCACTCGTCCACGGTGCAAGCCAACGCGGCGAGACGATCACTTCCTGGCCCGTCTAGACGTCTTGAGGACGTCTTTCTGCTGCGGCTGAGTCAAGTTTCATGCGGCGAGCTTGGCGCCGATCGCCCAGCGGTCGATGGCCAGCTCCAGCTGCTCGAACGGCCGGCGCAGGCGGCGGTCGGCGGTCGGTCGAGGGTCGACGAGCTGGGCGAGGCCGGGTCGGATGAGGCGAGCGTAGGCGCGGGTGAAGAAGAGGGCGGTCCGGAAGCCGAGCTCGGTGACCCGGTAGCGGTGGGTCCTGGGGATGCGCTCGACGAGCCCGTGGAGGCGCAGCCGCCGGAGCTCGTAGCTGAGCCGACCCTGGCGGAAGTCGTCTGGGGTGAGCCCGAGGAGCGGAGCGAGGTGAGCGCGCAAGTCGCGGGCGGCGAAGCCGGCCGGCCCGAGCCGGAAGATGACGAGCGCCGAGAGGAGGGTCTGGGTCCGCTGATCGGCGAACCGGAGGGCGGACGCCCGCTGCCCGTCGACCTCGCGTGGTCGGGTGAGCCTCCCGAAGGTCGTCTCGCCAAGGATCGGGTCGTGGCTGATTCGTTGGACGTCCAATAGACGTCGATTGGCAGTTGCGCCGACCTCCCGCAGGGCGGGCAGGTTGACCAGCCGTTTGCCGATCCGAAAGTCGCGGGCATCGTTGATGACGGTCTCCGTGCGCAGCGCCCGACCCTCCTTGTGGTACTGCTTGATCCGGCTCGACTTGTAGTCGACGTACAGGTGGGGCACGACGCCGGCGGTGATGACCCGGGTCCGGAACCGACCCGGGGTCCGGCGGGTGACCTTGCGGTCGAAGATGAGCCCGACCTCGTCGGGCCGGCCGAGATCGAGGTTCTCGCGGATCACCTCCTCGAAGAAGACCCGGCCGGTCTGGGGCCGGTCGAAGACCTGGGTCAGGCTGACCTCGGCCTGGAGGACCGACAGCTCGTAGCGGTAGCCGGCCGCCCGGTCGGCCTCGCTGTACGGGTTCGGCAGGCGGGCCAGCCACTTGCGCAGAAGGGCCTCGATCTGGCTGGGTCCGAGATCGTCGCAGATCGCCTGGAGGCGGGCCGGATCGGCGCACGCGCGGAAGCCGTTGTCGAGCGCCTCGTAGGCGATGCCCTCGCGCGCGACCTGGCGCTTGGCCCACTCGTGGCCGTTGATGCAGAGGCGCCCGGTGTACGGGAAGTACGAGCTGAACTTCAGGAAGAACGGGCCGAAGTCGGCATCGACGGCGTAGATGTAGAACTGGTTGACGATGGCCGTCGAGGGCACGATCCAGGCGTACGGCCGGCCGGTCGCTCGGTTGTGACGCTTCTCGGTCCGAAAGACGGTCACCTTCTCCTGGGCCCGGCCGACGAATAGGACGCCCTCGTCCCCGCTGAACCGGGCGAGGTGCTCCCTGGCGATGTCGTCCTTGCGCTGGCCCCGCTTGAAATCGACGAGCGGGACGTTCTCCCGCTCGGCGAACGCCTTGATGGACGCCACGAACGCGGCGCTGATGGGGGCCATGAGGGCCGAGCTCGCGATCGGTTGACCGCGGTGGTCGCGGAAGAAGCGCAGGACGCCAGGCACCCGTTGGAGGGTCGGCACGTAGACGTTGAGGTAGAGCCGGTCGAAGCTCTCGATCTCCAGGGTGACGTGATCACGCAGGATCGTCGCCACGGACTGCGGTACGCTCATCGTCGGCTCCGGCTTGACGGGGGTCCCTCGTGGACCACTGACCGCTTGACGGTCCTATCTGCCCGGCCCTCGCGGCCGTGGCCTTCCCGCACGCCGGAGCCTACGCCGGCTCACCGACGGACACGCCTCGTCGGTCTGAGGCGGAGCCTCGTTAGGTCTTGCGGCCCACGTTCCGGCCGGACAGGTCAGGCTGCATGTCGGTCATCGTCGCACGCTCCCATCTGCTCGAGAACCTCGGGGTTGTGGCTGAAGAAGATGCTGGCCGGCGTCCGACCCTTGGTCCGGTAGCCGCGGTGGGGACGCTCGAAGTTGTAGAAGCGGAGGAAGGCCTGGAGGTCGGCGTCGATCGTCGCCGCGCTCGAGTAGCGGTACCGGAAGGCGACCCGGTAGTGGAGGTGCAGGACGGTCCCCTGGAAGCGCTCGACGAAGGCGTTGAGGTTCGGGCTCCGCGGCGGGATCCGGTGGTGCCGGACCTCGGCCGCCCGGCAGGCCGCACCGAACGCCCGGCCGAACTCGGGCCCGTTGTCGGTCGTCGCCGTCACGAGCTCGAGCCCGGCCCGCCGGACGACCGGCAGGACGTCCTCGAGGAGGAAGCGGGCCATGACCGCGGCGCCCTTGTCACCGGCGACGACCCGGGCGATCCCGAACGAGCTGGCGCCGTCGACCGCGCTCAGCTGCCAGACCTTGCCGACGCCCTTGAGGTGGCCGACGTAGAAGGTGTCGAAGAAGAGCTCCTCGCCGGGTGTGTCCGAGCCGATGTGGACGGTCTTGGCCCGCTCGATCGATCTGACCTGGCGGAGGACACGCTCGGTCAGCGGACCGCCCTCGGACGCGGCCAGGCTCTCGGCCGCCGCGAGCCGCGCCAGCCGCCGGCCGAGGCCCGCCCGGCGGAGGACGTTGGCGACCCCGCCATGGCTCACCCGCCAGCCGCCGAAGCGGGGCGTGGCCAGGACGAGGGCGATCGTCCGCTGGCCGTGAGTCGGGTGCTCGACGGCGTAGGCGACGATCGCGTCGACGAGCGGCTCGGACAGCTGGCGGCTGGGGCGCTCGGTCGGTCGGGGCTTCGGCCGGAGGCCGGCCTCGCCGTACTGGCGATACCTGGCCCGCAGCTCGTAGAACCGGCTGCGGCTGATGCCGGCCTCGCGACACAGCTGGGTCACCGGCGCCTCGCGACGCTCAGCCCGATCCATCAGGGTCTTTCGCAGGCGTGCCAAACTGTCGGCCGGGGCCACGGGCGATCCTCCGCTGTCGACTGCAACATCAACAGCGTCAGGGTATCCAGTGGCCCCTTCTCCTTGTCCGCGGTGTCCGGCTTCACCGTGGGCTCCAAGGTCTAGGTCAGTCGTGAGGCGAGGACTTCCGGGCTCAGCATGGCGTTGCCGCCAGCGCTGTCGGTGATGCTCAGCGCATCGAACCGACCGTCCGCTTCGAGCTCAACTGCCCAGCGCCCGAACGCGAGCGCCCGCGCCAGCCAGCGCGCCGCGCGCGGGACGAGCTCCACGACGTGCGCGAACCCACCCGGACCAGTTAGCGTCTTGATCGCGTGACCAGGACCCTCGCCGTCCCACCGGCGCGAAGGGCGGTTGCGTCGTCGATGCTGTCATCAGCCGCGAGAGCGGACATCCACGAGCGTAAGGAGCTTGTCGCCGACGTTCGCTCGGCCGGCCGCGGCACCAGGTCGAGGTGCGCGTCGACGAGCTCGCGGAGACCGAGCTGCTGGGCCAGGGTGGCCGGCAGGAACAGTCCCGCATCGGCGACGAGACGGTCGTCGTCGAAGGTGGCTTCCAGCCGGTCGAGGCTGTGCTTCGATCGCATCCATCAGGTGCTCCTCTGGCTGGGCTTGATGGGCTGTTCGCAACGCCATCATTCACGTTTCAGATGGGCACCTGACACGTAGATACGCCTGGTCACGCGGCCACCGGCTCAAGGGTGACCTGGTAGCCGAGAGCCTGGAGCTGGGCGACGGCGCGCTGGCGGGCCCGGTCCGTATCGCGACGCGCGAAGTAGTCGCCGCCGAGGTCCTCGTAGTCGCCGTCTCGGGCGAGCAGGTGCCAGGCGATGACCAGCATCGAGTGACCGACGGCGATCGCCGCCTTCTTCTTGCCGATCCGCCGGGCGAGCCGCCTGAACTGCGCGGCGAGGTAGGTGTTGCGCGTCCTAGCGGCGGCACAGGCGCACTCGGTCAGCACGTCGGCCAGCCAGACATCGCCCTTGCGGGTCTTTTCCGAGCGGCGCTTGCCACCGGTAACGTTGTTGCCGGGGCATACCCCCGCCCACGACGCGAGGTGGTCGGCCGAGGGGAGGACCGACATGTCCACGCCGATCTCGGCAATCAGACACTCGGCCGCCCGCTTGCCCACGCCGGGGATCGTGTCGAGGTGGTCACGCGCCTCCGAGAGAGGGCCCATCAGCCGGTCGACCTCCGCGTCGAGCTCGGCGATGGAACGCTCCAGCTGCCCCAGGTGGTCCAGGGCGAGGCGGACCAGCAGGGCGTGATGCGCGGTGAAGCGGCCCTCCAGTGCCTCGCGCAGATGCGGGGTCTTGGCGCGCAGCCTGCCTCGCGCGAGGGCGGCGAGCACCTGTGGGTCCAGCTCGCCGGCGATCAGGGCACGCAGGATCGCCCGCCCCGAGACGCCGAGGACATGGGAGGCCACCGAGCCCAGCCTGATGCCGGCGTCCTCGAGGGTCTTCTCGATGCGCTGGGACTCAGAGGTGTGGGCCTGGACGAGCCGCTTGCGGTAGCGGGTCAGATCGCGCAGCTCGCGGATCGCCGCAGGCGGCACGAAGCCGCCGCGGAGCAGCCCGTGCTCGAGGAGCTCGGCGAGCCAGGCCGCGTCGGCCACATCGGTCTTGCGGCCGGGCAGGATCCTGACGTGGCGGGCGTTGACCAGCATGAGCTCGAAGCCGCGCTCCTCGAGGACGTACCACACCGGCTTCCAGTACTGGCCGGTGGCCTCCATCACCACCTGGCTGACCTGCTCGTGCGCGAGCCAGTCGGCCAGCGCCTTCAGATGGGTGGTGAACGTCGGATAGGTCCGGATCTCTTGGCGGCGTCTCCCCGTCTCACCGGGTGTGCGGACGCAGACGGCCACCTCGTTCTTGCCGATGTCGAGCCCGGCACAGCGCTCGTAGATGACGTCCATCAGCGACACCTCCGCATCTCCTCGGTGAGGTGCCCGACGGGACCAACCAAGTCAACGAAGCTGACACGCGTGCTCGGGGCAACAGTGGGTGGTGCCGGGAAGGTCCCAGCTCAGTCTGATTCGCGGGCTCACTCGCACCAAGGTGGGCCGAGCTTTGCCGGGCACAGCCCATTCTCATCCGTGGTGGTGGCCGCAGGCCATGGACGTCTGATTCGTTGGTTCAGCGCTCCTTCAGCCGCGGCTCATCGGTGGATCCGGGCTTACCGACCCCATGGCCGGCTGCGAGCGTCTGGAACGCGACCTCCACGGCGCTGGCGGCGTCCGGCGCGAAGGCGTCGGCGCCGATCTTCTCGGCGAACTCCCTGGTCAGGGGCGCCCCGCCCACGATCACCTTGACGTCGCTGAGGTCCGCCGCCCGGATGGCGGCTACCGCGTCCTTCATTCCGAGCATCGTCGTGGTGAGGAGGGCGCTCATCCCAACGAGGTGGGCCCTGTGCTCCTTCGCCGCGGCTACGAAGCGGTCCGCTGACACGTCCGTGCCGAGGTCCACCACCTCAATGTTGGCGCCCTTCCACATCATCGCCACGAGGTTCTTGCCGATGTCGTGGAGGTCGCCCTTGATCGTCCCGATGACGGCGGTGTGCGCTGGGCGGATTCCGGAGGCCGTGAGGAGCGGCTCGAGGACCGCCGTCGCCTCCTTCATCGCCCGGGCCGCGATGAGCATCTCGGGGATGAAGATCTCGTTGCGCGAGAAGCGCCCGCCGACGACGTCCATCGCGGCGCTCATGGCACCGAGGATCGTCCGGGGGTCGAGGCCCTCCGCGACGGCCTCGGTCGTGATCCGGACGGCCGTGGCCCGATCCCCCACGCCGATCGCCGCAGTCAGTGCTGCAAGGTCCGCCATGATGGGCTGCTCCCTCCGTGGTTCCAGTCAAGTCGCATGACGTCTCGCAGCTCGCGGATGCCCCGGTTCCTGACGACGTCAGATGGTTCCGTCCCATTCATTGCCCTGCGTCCGCGGCGAGGCACTCACGGCAAATGTTGCAGGTAGTCGCACGACAGCGTTAACGATGCCGATCGTGTCCGGGTACCGAATCCCGGCTTCCTTGACTGCGAAAACCGGGATTCGCCCGAGGAGTTCCTCGAGCATTACTCGCAATTCGAGCCGAGCCAGCGTTGCGCCGAGGCACCGGTGTGCGCCGATCCCGAATGTTAGGTGCGGATTCGGGAACCGGTCGAGCCGAACGTCATCGGGGTTCGGGAATATCGCCGGATCGCGATTCGCCGACGCCCAGAGCATGAACACGGACTCTCCTGCCCGCAGAGCCTTCCCGCCGACGGTGGCGTCAGCGGTCACCGTGCGCGCAAAGCCCTGGACCGGGGGCTCGATCCGCAGGATCTCCTCGATGGCTCGCTCGATCGACTCCGGCCGCTCGACCAGCGATCGCCGCTGACCCGGATTGCGTGCCAGGTGAATCAGTAGGTGGCCCATCGCCGCGAGTGTCGTCTCGAGTCCTCCGAAAATGGTCATCATGATCAGGTCGAGTCTCTCCTCCGCATCTATCTCACCGCGATCCTCGGCTTGGACTAGGTGCGAGATCAGGTCGGGTCCGGGGTGGCGTCGGCGAACCTCACTGATTGACGCCATCTCCGAGCGGATCCGCATGATCGCGACACTGGCGTTTGCATGATCGGCCGTGTCGTTGGCCGTGTAGCTGTGCGCTTGCAGGGGCGCGCTGAACTCCCGCCAGCGCTCTGGCGCGATCCCCAACATCACGAGTGTCGTCTTCGCGGGGACTGGGTTCGCATACTCCTCGATAAGATCACATTGGCCGCGCGGACCGAATGCGTCGACTTGCTGTCGACAAAAGCGCCGGACTTCTGGGGTCAGCGTTTCGACGTAGGGGCGGGCGAAGAACGGGTTGAGAAGCCTCCGGAACCGCGCCACGTCGGGGGGGTCAGCGTTCAGAGGCAGCAGCCGACCCACGCCGGTCGGCGGGATGACGACCTCCCGCTTGGACGAGAATGCGTTGTCGTCCTTAGCAACGCGAACCACATCCGGGTAGCCGGCGAGCACCCAGAACCCTCCGTGCGCATCCGTCCAAGCGACCGGGCACGACCTGCGGAGGTCGGAGTATTCGTCGTCCTTCGTCTGCCGAAATGAAGCGGCGTGATGGTCGAATGGGACCCGCGGCAACTTGCTCCCCGACATCCGAGCCCTCCCCAATGCGCTCCAAAGGGTCGCGCCGGGTACGGTAGACCGAGTTGCGGCCGAAGTCAAGCGATTAACTGCCCGACTGTGGACGGTCACTGGCCGTGGGGTCCAATCCGGCGTGCAGGTCCCGCCGGATGCCGACGCGCTGCGGACGCTCGACGTCGTCGTCGGCCGGCACGGAGAACCGGTGACCGCGACGATCGAGTCGATGAACGGTGCGGACGGACCATCCCGACCGACCCGATCGCCCCAGTCAGTCGACGACGCGGACGGGCCCGCCGCCGGACAGTTCCGACGGGTCATGGTGGACGCATACCCCTCGGATATGAACGGCGTGCCCGATCCGATGGACCTGATTGCCGTATCCGACGGAAGCGGCGAATCGTGGCTCGTTCTCGAGAGCAATCCGAAGTGGGACCAGCCCCTGCCGCCGGAGGTCGAGGCGCTTCGTCGGCCCCGGCGTGCCATGTGGACGAACCTGAGCGCATATCTCGTTCCGATAGGAGCAGTGACGCCGCTGTCGAAGTGGGCCAAGGGAAAGGATTGGTCAGAGCGCGGGATGCCGGAATCTCCAGAGGCCCACAGCGTGCTGCTCGGCGCGCACCCCAATGATCCAAGGTGGTCCGCCGCGGACGGAGGCGAAGACCCGTGGGACGTCGAGGCGGCCCGGCGGCCGGCTGGGCTGCTCGCGTGCGCCGCATGGTACGGCGGTACCGGCACATCGCGGGACGCGTCCGCCGAAGGCGAGACCGCTGGCTACGTGCCGACCAGGCGACTGCTAGAGCTGGTGGGCTTGTCCCGGGGCGTTGATTTCGTCTGGAGAGACCACTCAGGCATCGCCCTTTGCGATCCCTCTGTGGTAATCGGAGGACCGGCAGCCCTTGTGATGCGGCGAAACTTGCTGTCGCGAGTCGCGGAGGCTGGCCTGACCCTCTTCTGGACCGTCCTTATCGGCAACGAGCTGCACCGCCAGGACTACGGGATACCCGGTGACGAATACCGCTGGGTCAGTGCAAGCGCCTCGTATGTCGCCAACGGCGATCGGGTCGAGTTGGTTGCGGCTCGAGCGGTCCGATGCAGACCTGGGCCCAGGACGGAGCGCAGACTGCGGTGGACCCCGCGGACGACGGAGGGGTGATTCTCGTCGCGGTGGACCCGACTTTGGGCCCGTAGCCCTTAGAGCGTAAAACTCCACCCGTTTCGCTCGGGGTCCCACTCGGGTGGCCACAACGCTCAGGCGGCTCGGCTCCGGAGGCCGACGCTCTATCCACTGAGCTACAGGCGCGCGGACCGCGATGATACCCGCTGAGCCTGGCTGGACCTTCGGCTTCTGGTTCGAAGGTCTGCCCAGGGGCTCCCAGGAGCACGGACGTGGTGGCCACAACGCTTGTAGAGCGTAAAGCACCACGATTTGGCCCCTCTGAATGCAGCTGCTGAGCGGTCCTGCGCCAACGCGACTCGGCGGCCGCGCCTTCGTTGCCGACGCGACTACCCTTCGTCGAGATGGAGGAATGAGCACGGCCACCTCGACAGGACCACGCGGGTCGGGTTCCGCGGAGTCATCTGTCCGGATTCGCCTGCTCGGCGGCTTCGACGTCGAGGTCGACGGTCAGTTGATCCCTGCTTCGGCCTGGCGCCTGCGCAAAGCGAGCGAGCTCGTGAAGGTGCTCGCAATCACGCCCGGCCACCGGCTCCAGCGCGAGCAGGCCATGGAGCAGCTCTGGCCAGATCGCCCGGCCGATGCGGCCCTGAACAATCTCCACCAGGCACTCCGCGTTGCTCGTACCGCACTCAGCGTGACCGACGAGGCTGGCCAGCGCATCCTCGTCCTGCGCGAGGGCGTGCTCAGTCTCTGCCCGAACGGAAACCTCTGGGTCGACGCGGAAGCCTTCGCCTCCGCCGTCCGCGAGGCCACCGTCGCGTTCGGGCTCGCCGGCCCCCTCGCCGCCCGCGAGCTGTATCGCGGCGAGCTTCTGCCTGACGATCGATATGCGGATTGGGCGGAGGCACCTCGGGAGGCCGTCGCGCAGGACTATCTCACGCTCCTCACCCAGCTCGCCCAGCTGCTGGAGCGCGAGGGGAACCGCGAAGCCGCGACCGAGACGCTCCGCGAGTTGCTCCAGCACGACCGTGCCGACGAACGCGCGCACAGAAGTCTGATGCGGCTGTACGCCGTTGACGATCAGCGGCGGATGGCGCTCCGCCAGTACGAGCGGCTGCGGGCCGCGCTGGCACGCGAGCTGGAGGTCGAACCGTCCGACGAGAGCCGGGGGCTCTACCGAGAGATCCTCGAGGGCCGCATCAGGCCGGCAGCCCCGACGATCGCCGTGAGCGCGGCAACCTCGAGGGGCGTCAGCCCCGGCTCGCCACCTTACCCGCTCGAGTCAAGCCGTCCGCTGGCCCACCGGATGGTCGGGCGGCGGCGGCACAACCTGCCCGTCCAGCTCAGCAGCTTCGTCGGGCGCGAGCGCGAGATGCGGGAGATCGAGCGGCTACTTGGGGGCAGTCGGGCACTCACGCTCACGGGTCCCGGCGGCGCCGGCAAGACCCGACTGGCGATCGAGGCCGCCGCGTCCCAGATCAGCGTGTACCAAGACGGTGTCTGGCTCGTGGAATTGGCCGCGTTGAGCGAGCCGGCGCTCGTCGTCCAGGCGATCGCCGATGTGTTCGAGGTGCGGGAACAGCAGGCCGTCTCGCTCGTCGAGCTAGTGATCCGCCATGTCGACGAGCGGCGCCTCCTCCTGCTTCTGGACAATTGCGAGCACCTCGTCGAGGGATGCGCATCCACCGCCCAGGCGTTGCTCACCGGGTGCCCGAATCTACGGATCATGACAACCAGCCGGCAGTCCCTCCGGATTCCGGGAGAAGTCGTGTTTCGCGTGCCCTCCCTTCCCCTCCCCGATCCGGACGCCGTCACGGACCCGGCTGAGCTTGCTCCGATCGATTCCGTCCGGCTGTTCGTCGAACGCGCCCAAGCGATCGTTCCGACCTTCGCGCTCACAGCTCGGAACGCGGCGGCGGTCGCCCGGTTGTGTCACCACCTCGACGGCCTACCGTTGGCGATCGAGCTCGCCGCGTCGCGTGTTGCCGTCCTGCCGGTCACGGCGATCGCGGATCGACTCGATGACCGTTTCCGACTCCTGGTCGGCGGAAGCCGGACCGCCTTGTCGCGCCAGCAAACGCTCAAGGCGACCCTCGACTGGAGCTACAACCTGCTCACGGAGCCGCAGCGACGGGTGCTCCGAGCGCTGTCGGTCTTCGTCGGTGGAGCACCACTCGATGCCGTCGAGATCGTGTCCCCTGGGGCCGGGGTCGACTCAAGAGACGTGCTTCGACTGCTCGGGGAGCTCATCGACCAGTCCCTCGTCATGCTCGACGACGCCGACGCGGAGCCCCGCTACCGCCTCCTCGAAACGGTCCGCGAATATGGTCGCGACCAACTCATCGAGCGCGGCGAGCGTGAGGCGACGGAGGCTGCGCATGGCACCTGGGCCCTCGCCCTCGCGGATCAGGCCGAAGCCGCCCTGCCCGGCCCCGAATGGCAGGCGTCCCTCACTCGGCTGGAAGTTGACCACGACAATCTCCGGGCGGCCCTCGACCGGAGCCTTTCGGCCGACGCGGACCGCGCGCTTCGCCTCGCGGCCAGCATGTGGCAGTCGTGGCTGTGGCACGGCTACCTCGCCGAGGGCCGACGCTCGCTCGGGCGGGCGCTTGACGGGCCACCGACGCCGACCGTGGAGCGCGCCCGCGCGCTTGTCGGTCTCGCAGCGCTCACCATCCGCTCGGGTGAACCAGGCGCCGGCGCTCGGCATGCGGACGAGGCGTTCGTGATCTACCGCGGACTCGGTGATCCTCAGGGGGCGTGCCGGGCGCTCCAGGTGCTCGGCGTGGCCTCCTGGTCCGAGGACGACCTCGAGGCCGCCGAGAAGACGTATCGGCTAAGCCTCGAGATCGCGACCGAGGCCGGTTTTGGGCCGGGGCAGGGCGCGGCGCTCCACGGTTTGGCGGTGGTGCGCTGGTATGCCGGGGATCATCGCGAGGCAGAGGCGCTCGTTGACAAGAGCCTGACCCTCTTCCGCGCGTTGTCGCAGACGACCGAGGTGACGCCGCCAATGCTCGACCTCGGCGAGATCCTCGTGCCGCAACCCGAGACCGGCGCCCTGCGGATGGCATTTCAGGAGACCTTCGCGCCGTTCCAGGACGTAGCCAGCCGGACCGCGGTCGGCTACGTCCTCGCGAACCGGGGGATGATGCGGCGTGTGTCCGGCGACTTCGAAGGGGCGATTCGCGACATCGAGGAGTGCCTGGACCTGTTCCGCGCGATCGGCGACGAGCGCGCGATCGCTCACGCGCTGGGGCGGCTCGGGAATCTCGTAACGGCCGTGGGCGAGTTCGCACAAGCGCGCGATCTTCTCGAGGAATGTCTCGCGATCCGTCGTCGGATCGGCGACTCACGCGGGACCGGCTTGGCCCAGGGCAACCTCGGCAATCTGGCCATCGCGGAGGGCGACCTCGCCCGCGCACAGGCTCTGCTCGATGACAGCGCCACAGCCTTCGGGCGGCGCGGAGACATGTGGGGCTACGGCTCCGCCCTTGGCAACCTCGCCAGCCTCGCCCTCGCGAACGGCGATGTCGGCCAGGCGAGGCGGTTGCTCGAAGAAAGCCTCGTGGCGATCAGGATCACCGGCCGCGCCCGGTGGATCGCCTGGACCCTCGTCCAGCTGGCTGCGGTCACAAGGCTCGACGGGCAGCGGGAGCGCGCAACCCGCCTCATCGCCGAAGCATTGGCGATCTTCCAACGGCTCGGCGATCGTGACGGCGTCGCCGCATCCCTGACGCCCGTGGTGCCCCGATCGGCCGGGAAACTTCGGCAGGGGCTTCGCCGTTAAGCCGCAAATACGTGCGATTTCAGTCGGCTCGATCACGGTTCCCCCAGTCCGTCAGCGCCGCTCGGCGCCAGAATTCGACGGACGAGGACACGGAGGAAACTCGACATGGGCATCCATCGACTCGCGCGCGCGGTCGCAGTAAGCGCCATCGCGGCCGCCCTCGTGGCGGGAACGGCCGTCGCCGCTCAACCACGGGTGGAGGGCGCGTTCTACAACGGCCAGGCCGTGCAGCTCCTGCAGCCTGCAGTGTTCAGCGCTGACCCGAACGGCGGCACGTTCGCCTGCTTTGGGCTCGGGCCAAACCTGGCCGAGACGTCTCGTTCGGCGCCGACGCCGGCGCTCTACGTCATCCTCAATGACTCCGCAACCCAGGATCACTGCGACGGCGACGCCGCGGCGCTGCGCCACGACCACGTCCTCTCGACGGTGCCGGGACAGCCCGGCTAC
The DNA here is from genome assembly GCA_040882345.1 of Chloroflexota bacterium. Classification (GTDB taxonomy): domain Bacteria; phylum Chloroflexota; class Limnocylindria; order Limnocylindrales; family CSP1-4; genus SPCO01. The sequence continues at coordinate 1,813 of JBBEBL010000081.1, read as the reverse complement.
ACGGGCTCGTGGTCGCTCATCCTCGCGGTCCCCGGGCCCAACTTCGATCCCGCCGACATGCCGTATACGAGCGTCGCACAGGTTCAGGCCGGAGTGGCCAGCGGTGAGCTCGTCCTGACGGACGTCGGCGTCCAGATGATTGCCCCGGTCATCGGTGGGGCACACTGACCCAACGCTCGTCAAGCAGCGATCAAGAGTTGGGCTGTCCCTCGGTCGCCCGACCGAGGGACAGGAGGAAGGCGACGATGGGAACGATTCTCGGCGAGGCGACGATCCAGGAACTTCGCGAGGGCATCCGAGGTTTGGTCATCACGTCCGCGGACCCGCGCTACGACGAGCTGCGCGCCGTCTGGAATGGGATGATTGATAAGCGTCCAGCGCTCATCGTCCAATGCTCGGGCGTTGCCGACGTCCTCGCCGCTGTCCAGTTCGCGCGTAGCCAGGATCTCGAGCTTGCCGTTCGGGGTGGTGGACACAGCCTGCCCGGGTTCTCCACGTCGGACGGCGGGATCGTGATCGACCTGGCCCCGATGAAGGGGATCCGGGTCGACCCGGACGCCCAGCGCGTCGTCGCCCAGGGCGGCGTGACCTGGCGAGAGCTCGATAACGAGACACAGGCGTTCGGGCTGGCGGTGACGGGCGGTCTGGTCTCGTCGACCGGCATTGCCGGCTTCGCGCTGGGCGGTGGGATCGGCTGGCTGATGCGCAAGCACGGCCTGACCTGCGACAACCTCGTGGCGGCCGACGTCGTCACAGCCGATGGTCGGCTCGTCCATGCGAGCGAGCAGCAGAACCCGGAGCTGTACTGGGGTCTTCGCGGCGGGGGCGGTAATTTCGGGATCGTGACCTCATTCGAGTTCCGGCTCCACCCTGTCGGGCCGACGATCCTCGCGGGACCCATCTTCTTCCCAGGCGATCAGGCGACCCAGATCCTGCGTGGCTACCGCGAGTACACAGCGACCTTGCCGGATGCGATGACGACGCTCGTGAACCTCGCAACGGCACCGCCCGCTCCATTCCTGCCGGCCGACGTCCATGGCAAGAAGATCGTGACGGTGGTCGGCGTGTATGCCGGCTCGCGTGACGAGGGGCAGAAGCTTGCCGCGCCGCTTCGCCAACTCGGGATGCCGATCACGGACCTCCTGGGCCCGATGCCATATACGATGATGCAATCGCTCCTCGACGGTCTCTACACTCCAGGGGCGCGAAACTACTTCAAGGCCGGCTATCTCGGCGGGCTGTCCGATGAGGCCATCGAAACGCTTGTACGCTTCCACGGACCGTCGATCTCGCCGAGTTCGGAGATCCACATCCACCACCTCGGTGGCGCGGTCGCGCGGGTCCCGGACGGCGCGACGGCCTTCGGCCAGCGCGGGGCGCCCTACCTCCTGAACATCGTCGCGCGCTGGACGGATCCCGGCACCGACGACGCGCAGATCGCGTGGGCTCGCGACCTCTATGCGGCTGCGGAGCCGTTCAGCACCGGCGAAACCTATGTCAATTTCCTGAGCGCTGGCGATGATCGCGTCGCGGCCGCTTATGGCCAGGACAAATACGAGCGGTTGGCCCGGCTCAAGGAGACGTGGGATCCCACCAACGTCTTCAGGCTCAACCAGAACATCCGCCCCGCGGGATCGGTCGACGCCTAGCCACGCTCGCGTGGCGTTCCGACCGGCGAAGCCGATCACTAGGGATAGAGCGTAAAACTCGGCCCGTTTGCTCGGCGTCCCACTCGGGTGGCCACTACGCTCAGGCGGCTCGGCTCCGGAGGCCGACGCTCTATCCACTGAGCTACAGGCGCGCGAGCCTCGAT
>JBBEBL010000080.1:0-1050 GCA_040882345.1 Chloroflexota bacterium | reverse complement strand
AGGGCCTGTAGCCGAATTCTGCCGTTCGAATCGCCGGGTTTGCGCCAGATAAGGTGACACGACCGGCCCTCACGCTGGCCGGGATGAGCTTCGCGATCGCGCTGACCGACGAGCAATGGGAGCTGGTCGCCGACCTGTTTGATCCGCCCGGACGTCGTGGGGCGCCGGCCCAGATCAGGCGGCGCCAGATGGTCGACGCGATGCTGTTCATCGCCCGGACCGGCTGCCAGTGGCGCTATCTCCCGGAGCGCTACGGAAGCTGGACGGCGGTCTGGGCCCAGTGGCGACGCTGGCGGGCGAACGGCGTCTGGGCGCGGGCGATGACGCGCCTCGTGGCGATCGTCCGGCTGCTCCACGATCGGGAGCCCCTCCCGTCGATGGTCATGGTCGACGCCCAGACGGTGAAGGGTGGCCGCTACGGGCCGACATTCCACCAGGCCGGCGGTCCCGGCGGGCGGACGATCGGCACGAAGCGGACGATCCTCGTCGAGATCCTCGGCCTGCCGATCGCCGCTCGGGCGGACTCCGCGCGGCCGCACGACGTCACCGCCGCCCGCGAGCTCCTGCGTGACCGCCTGGCTGATCTCCCGCGCGTGCACGCGATCGTCGGCGACCGCGCCTACCGGGGCCTGCTCAAGCTCGCCGAGCGCAAGCGGGTGACGCTCGACATCAAGGCGCCGCCCAAGGGGACGCCCGGCTTCATGCCGCTATGGCCGCTCTACAAGGTCGAGCACACGATCGCCCAGCTCGGCCGCTGGCGACGGCTGTCGCGCTGCTACGAAGGCACCGAGACGAGCGCCCGAGCGTGGCTCGAGGTCGCCTCGGTCGGCTACCTCGCCTGGCGGGCGGCGGGCTGACCGCCGACACCCCGATCGGCCCCGCGACCCAACCAGCCCGGCCTGTCTCTCGGCAGCGTCAAGTCGATCCCCGTCAGCCGCCACGAGGATACCGGCCGGTCCCCGAACGCCCGATCGCCGTCACGACCATCCTCACACCCAGGGGCGGCGACGCCCTTTCACAGTCGGGGCGGCGAATTCGGCTACAGGCCCT
>JBBEBL010000079.1:0-5698 GCA_040882345.1 Chloroflexota bacterium | reverse complement strand
CCTCGGCCAGCAGCTCGTCGAGCTTTGCGGTGTCGCGCTGGGCCATCGCGCCGATCGGATCGAGGGTCGCGAGGACGAGCGCCTCCTCCTCGGGATCCAGGTCGACGTACAGGACCGGCACGCTTGGTTCGTTCCGGCTGATCGCCAGCGCCACCCGCGCGTGGCCATCGACGACGAACCCCGTCCGCCGGTTGACCATCACCTGCTGGACCCAGCCCACCGTGTCGAGCGCGCCCGCGAGGGCGGCCTGCTGGGCCTTGGGATGGATCCGCCAGTTGGCCGGGTTCGCGAGGAGTTGGTCGGGCGCCTCATCGCCCGAGCCGACGATCCGGTTCCTCCAGGCGGCCGGGGCGCTCGACGCCGTCGCGGTCCTCACGGCCGCCCCGATCTTTCGCCTTGCATCGTCGGGCCAGCCGAGCAATGGATGTGGCTCCGGACGCCAGATCGGCGCTCGACAACGCAAGGAGGCCCACGATGGCCAATCGACGAATCGCCGCCAAGGACGGTGTTGCGGCAGTCGCGATGCTCGACTCCGAGAAGCGAGTTCCGGCAACGCCTGCTGGCGGGGGAACCCGACGATGCATCGGATCGACGAAGTTCGGGATCGAGGCGCATGACGCCCCGGCCACCGACTTCCCGGTCCAGCCCAGCCAGAAGGACGGCCTGGGCCGGATGTGCAAGACCCACTGGAACCAGTACACGACGGCGCTCCGGAAGGCGGCGCTGGCTCGCAAGGCCGCCGAGGCATGCCCGTTCGGGGGCACGACCCCCGACGAGTGCTCGACCATCCGCGAGCGATCGGTGGCAGGGGTCAGCGACAGCGTCCCTGACTGCCCGGTCCACGGCGCGTTTCAGGAGGCCGACCCCGCCGGGGCGCCCGAGCCGACCCGCGGCAAGCGCAGGCGCAAGGCCCTCGTGCCGGAGGCGGGCTCCCAGGGCGACGCCGGATAGAGCCGCCACCAGTCGATCCTCGGGCCCCGGGCGCCAACCCGGGGCCCTTCCACGTTCGGTCGCGTGATTGGCCACGGCCGTGGTCATCGGGCCACGTGGGCGCCCTGTGGCGCCCTTGGGCGAACGTCGCCCTGACGACCGGGAAAAAACCGCAAAAGTCTGCCGAGGGAACACAGTCGCCGGGCGCGGTCGGGGGGCGCGTGCGTCGCCGTATGGGCTACCCCACCCCGGTCTGTCGACGCGCCCTTGGTTGAGTTGCAGGATCGGCAGAGCACCGCGCAGTTGCCGATGTCGAAGGGCGCACCACCAGCGGCGAGCGGGACGACGTGATCGACGGTCAGGTCGGCGGCGGGATGGGCGGGGCGCTGGTAGCCGGAGCACCAGTTGCCGCGCTCTCCACGCCAGGCGCGGAGCACGCGGGCGCTGAGCCGCTGCCAGGCCCGCGTGCTGTAGAGGGCGTTGTGCCTGCTGCGGTTGGACTGCCGGGCGTGCTCGATGCAGCGGCTACCCGCGCGGCTGGTGACGACACCACAGACCGTGCACAGCTTCACGGGGTGCCACCGAAGCACGTGGCCACGTTGACGGTGCGTGCGAGGCAGGATCGGCCGGGGTGGGTGTGCACCACCCCGTCGTATTCGGGGCAGCCGGTCCCGTCAACGACAAGACCGAACTATCGTTCTAGATGCTGTACGAAAAGACTAGGACTAGGGCCAACGACCGGCCGTGGCGGATCCCCGCGACCGGTGGATCAGGCTCCCTGGTAGCGCTGACGAGCGAGCGCCACGCCGTAGACCGCCGCGGCTCCCGCAGCACGGAGAGCACGCGCAACCTCGCGAAGCGTTAGTCCATCGGTGAACACGTCGTCGATCACCACGATGCTCTTGTCGCGTACCCGGCTCGGATCGGGCACATGAAGCGCGTCTCGAAGGGGCCCCTCCGCATTCGCCTTTCGTTCCTGATACCGGGCGAGACGGGCCATGCTCGGTGTCTCGACCGTCTTCATGATGACGGGGGGCTGTAGCACGAACGGCCAGCCCGGCGGGGCCTGCTCCTGGGCAGCCATCTCTACGATCCCACCAACGTGGTCCCAGCTACGGTCGGCGCCCTCGCCCAGGTATGTCGGACTCGAGATCAGCAGATCCATCGAGCCGAATGTTTCGCGGTGGGTCTCAAGGAACCCAACCAGGATGCGGCCGAAGATGAGCCCCCAGCCCTTGCGATCGCGGAACTTGTAGTCGTCGATGCGCTGACGCAGGACGCCGGTCCGCATGGCGATGGACCAGTTCCATTCGAACCCTCGGTTGGCATGGCCCATGTTGCACGGCCCGTTCAGGCAGTCTCCTCCGGGCGTCCGGTACGGGTGGTCGCAGACTCCGCAGCGAGCATCGGGAGCCGCGAGAGGCTCGAGAGTGCGGCTGGCACATGCGGAACAAAGCAGCGGGTGACCTGCATCGACATACACGCAGTCCCTGCAGTTGCCGAATTCGGCGGCCTCACGAAGCAGATCCGTGAGGGACTCGTCGCCCACCGGCTACGTCAGGGTGAGCGTCAGCTGACGTCGACCTTCGGAGCGTACCTGAATGCTCTCGGGCGACTGCAGGAGGCTGACGATGTCATCGACCGACTTCACCTCGATGGCGCCCGGACGCTGCACATAGCGCTGGGCCCACTCGCGCTGCCGGACGAGCTCGGCCGGCAGGAATAGCCGTCGACCATGCTCAAGGGCTCGCCGCGCCTGGAGCTTCGCGCCACTCGTCGCAGACGCCTCGATGACGACGGTACCCTGCGCCATGCCGGACATCGTGATGTTCCGTCGGGGGAACGAGTAGCTCGTCGGCGGCGTGTCAGGCCAGAACTGCGACACCACGGCGCCGGTCTCGGCGATCCGGTCCGCAAGCTCCGCGTTCTCGGGGGGATAGGTCCGGAGGATCCCGGTACCGACGACGGCGACGGTACGACCGCCCGATGCCAGGCACGACTCATGAGCCGCGGTGTCGATGCCTCGGGCGAGGCCCGACAGCACGGTCACGCCCGCCTCTACGAGCTGGCGCACGAGTCGCTGGGCCTGCTCGATGCCCTCCATGCTGGCCTGTCGCGTGCCGACGACGGCGACCGACCTCGCGTCGCCCTCGAGCAGGTGGCCGCGATAGAACAGGAAGGGCGGCAGGTTGAAGATCGTGCGCAGGTTCGCCGGGTAGTCGTCGTCGAGGACGGTGGTGAGACGGATGCCACGGTCCGCCATGTCTCGGAGGAGCTCACCGGCCCACTCGCGATGCGCCGGGATCTCTGCCTCTGCAGCCGAGAGCGCCGCTAGGCCTTGGCGCGCCTCGTCCGACTTCTCCGTGGTGCGTCCGGCGAGCAGCTCATCCAGCCCGCCTGGTCGCTGCGCCTGCCGTGCCACGAAGTACCAGGACACATCTCGCACCCGGCACAGTGCGAGGAGGCCTACCACGCTATCCATCGTCGTCCCTACTCATAGAACATCTGTTCGGTTCGACGCCATCAGCATAGCCGCCGCGGCCACACTGTCAACAGGGTACGACACCTGGCCCCGCCCCAGACGGGACCGTGCAACACGCCATTCCCCCGCTCCGAGCCGATACGCAGCTTGCGCAGCATTCTGGCAGCCGGTGCGACGGTAGAGCCCCGAAAGGTGCTGTCGCACCGTCGTCTCGGCGATTCCGAGTTCGTACGCGGCCGCCCCGATCGAGCCCACCTCGATGTAGACGACCAGTGTCTCGAGCTGACGGCGTGTGGGGCGCCCACCAGCCGGAGTCTGGGCTCTCATGCCAGCCGCCTCACCGCGGCGATCCACTCATCGCGGCCCTCGATGGGCATGTCGCAGGCTACCGGTCGATCCGCGCTGGCCCCCGATCCTGCCATGAGACTGAGCCCCTCACGCGACTGCACGGAGCGCCTCGGCAATATGGGTCGGGACGATGATGCGGGTGATGGGACCGGGAGGCTCAAATCCTCTCGCCCCGACCAAACTCACCGATCTGGCGCTCCAGCTCGATGACTGGCGGTAGCGCAGCGTCGAGTCCGAGGTCGATCGCATCCGGCGTGAGCTCGTATTCGAGCCGCTCGAACCCCAGGACGTCGAGCCTGCGGAAGATCGCGCCCACGATTGCCTGGCGGCCATCCGGCCCTGAGTCCGCCCACAGGCGAGGCAGAGATCGCGCGTAGTCAACGATCTCGGGAGGCGTGAGTCGCTTGGACTCGACTGGCTCATTGGCGAGGCACTCCTCGGCGTCGAGCCGTGCCATCGTCGTCTGGAGCGCGGTCATGTCGCGCGTCCTGATGAACTGCCGAGCCGCATCCTCCTTGGCCCGATTGATGCGAGCGAGGGTCAGCTCATCCGCCCGCGGCCGATATGACCCATGGAGCCGAACGACCTCGCTGATCGTGACGTCGTCCACCCGCCCGATCTGGGCGAGGATCGCCCCGACTGCGTCCTCGTACCAGGCCTGCGGATACGAGTGGCCCTTGATCCGGCTGTCGTGGGTACTCCGCCGCCGCCTCCGGACGAAGGGAAGGGCCGTCCGGAAGCCTGGACACGTAGGTGGCGGATGCCGATAGCGTCCGACATCCCCGTACAGGTAGCGGCCACAGCACAGGCAGCGCAGGCGGAGCGCGTATTGCCGCTTGACGATGCGGCCGGGCGTCCGCGTCCGCCGCCGCTCCCGGGCGGTCTGGACCCGCGAGTAGAGCCCGGGCTCGATGATCGGGACCATGCCGGCTGGTTCGCCCGTCCGGAGCTGACCCATGTAGATCGGGTTGGTCAGGATCTCGCCGACGTGGGTCTTGGCCAGGCCGGTCTGGGCGGCCACCTCCCAGTCGGTGCAGCCTGCTGCAGCGAGCTCGTAGGCGTTGACGACGATCGCGGCCTTCGGCACGTCGACCCGCAGGGTGGACGGGTGGCCCTCGCGGATGATCCCGAACGGGGCACGGTTGCCGCCCGGCACACCGAGCCGCCGGCGCTTCGCCGCGTAGCCCTCGCCGACGCGCTTGCTGAGCTTGCGACTGGAGGCCTCCGCCTCGTGCGCCTCCCGCACGAACTGGTCCCACTGGGTCGCGTCGCTGGAGAGGATCCGCTCGTCGGCAAAGAGGACCACCACCCCCGCCGGCTGGAGGTGGTCCTCGACCGCGATCAGGGTTTGCTTGAGGTTGCGCAGGAACCGGCTGACGTAGCCGACGACGAGGATGTCGAACTCGCCGCCGCGCGCCGAGGCCAGCATCGCCTGCCAGGCAGGCGTCTGCCAGGCGGTCTTCCATCCAGACGACGCCACCGACCACTCGAGGCCGCCGTCAATGAGCCCGTAGCGGGCAATCGATCGATCCTGCTGGTCGCGCTGGGCGTCGGGACCGAAGTTGTCGTACTGGCCGTTCGTCGACTCGCGGAACCAGCGGGCCGCCCGCAGGCCCGTCACCTGATCGAGCGAGGCTGGCAAGGAGCGGGTCACGCGGCGGGCTTCCGGGTCATCGGACGTCGCACCTTACCTCTGCCACGCCGTTGTTCAAGGTCCAAGAGTGCGACGACCAGGGCGAGGACCACTGCGTTCGAGGAGCGCGCTTCGGGCCGATCGGCAGGGAGCCGACATTTGGGCATTTCTCTCATACCGGCCCTAGGCCCCATTCCTCGTCGTCGCCAAAGATTCCAAAATTCAATGGCGGTGGCGAAGGGACCTGGTAAAGGACGTCGGCCGTTTTCACGTTTTCAGCGCTGACCGCCGACACTCCACCACCC
>JBBEBL010000078.1:0-5788 GCA_040882345.1 Chloroflexota bacterium | reverse complement strand
CGCGACGGGGTATGGCGACAACCAAGGCCTCGGTGCCGTTCTCGCGCCTGACGTCACGCCATCCTCGCGCACGTTCGATGGCCTCATCCTCCCCGGTGACGCTCCCCCGATGCCTGAGGTGGCCGCCGAGTAAGTGAGAAGGACGCGGACCCCGTCCGCCTGATCGTGCGCCGGGTGAAGCCGACCCCGGGCTCCCAGTTGGCAGCATTCGTGCTGTACGACTACCACGCGTTCGTCACCGATCGGGACGGCGAGATGCTCGAGCTCGAGGCTGATCACCGCCGCCACGCCGAGGTCGAGAACGCGATCCGCGACCTCAAGTACGGGATGGGCCTCAACCACCTGCCGTCGGGCCGCTTTCCCGCCAACGGGGCCTGGCTGGCGGTCCAGGTCATCGCCCACAACCTCGCCCGCTGGACCGCCCGGCTCGGCCTCCGCGAGGGGATCGTCACGACCAAGACGCTCCGCCGGCGGCTGTTCGCGCTGGCCGGGCGGCTGACCCGCTCGGCGCGCCGCTGGAAGCTCCACCTGGCGGCCCGTTGGCCGTGGGCGGTCGGCTGGAGCGCGGCGCTGGCCAGGATCCGGGCGATCCCGCTCCTGGCCTGACCGCGGACCGTTCCCTTCGCAGCCCCAGGGCCGGCGGGAGCCTGCCCGCGACCGAGCCGTCTGCGCGCGGTTCGGCCCTTGCCGGGGCTCGCGACGGCCTGGTGCAGGCCGATCCGACTGTCCGACCGTGCCGTCAGCCTCCCGCACGTCCGCTTCGGCGGTCAGATGACCCGCCCGGTCCGAGCTTCGGTGCTTTCGGGGTTAGGGGACGACTACGATCGTCCCGATCATCCCGGCCTCGTAATGGCCAGGCTCATGGCAGGCGAAGGCGAACGGACCTGTCCCCGTGAACGTGTAGGTCAGCAACTTTGTCTGCATCATTCCGATGTCGGCGATCTCGGGCGTGGCCTCCTTGTGAGTGGCCACGTCGGCTGCTGGTCCGACCATGAATTCGTGGCTCGTCATCCCCATCGTCGTGACCGCGAAGGTGATCGTCTCGCCCTCCTTGACGACCACGACGTCGGGATAGAAGCGGAGTGCGTCGTTCGCGATGACGCGCACGACGCGGGGCGCGGAAGTCGTCCCCGCGACGAAGCCCGGCGAGCCCGGATCGGGCCCTGAGCCGGCGTTGGCCGCGCCGGGGCCCATCATTCCCCACGGGCCAAAGCCCCACGGGCCAGCTTGGCCGGGCAGCGGCCCGCGTCCCGAGCCGAGCGCGGCTGCGGCCGTGATAAGGACGATGCCGACGGCGATGAGACCGATCCCGAGAACGGGAAGTCGACGGGCGGGCACGATCAGTACCCCAGCGTCCTCTTCGCCTGCTCGAACTCCTCCTGGGTGATCTCCCCGCGGGCATACCGTTCGCGCAGGATGTCGAGCGCCGTCGGTCGCTCGGGCTCCCGGCTCGTGCCGCCTCGACTCACCGCGCCGACAGCCCACACGATCAGGACCACGAAGCCGACCATCACGAGCAGGCCGCCGAGCATCCAGATCCACCCTAGCGCGCCACCATCCCAGCCGTACCCCATCATTCGCGACTCTCCTTTGTCCCGTTTCGTGCGGCCCTGCGCCGCATCCATCAGTCTCATCTATCCTCAGATGGTCGCCTTCACCCCGACCATGCGACTGCCGACCCAGAGGCCCGCGCGCGCCAGTCGTCGCTCGATCCGACCGCCGATCCACGAGCGCTCGAAGAGGATCTTGCCCATGTGCAGTGACCGCCCGGGCGGCCGCAGATCGAGGGTCGGGTCGGGCTCGGCAAAGAAGCCTCCGGTGGCGAACGCCGCGCGTCCCTCACCCGACTCGACCCAGCAATAGCCGACACCGTCGAATGCGTCGCGTGCCGGGCGGCCGGACAGGGTCGCCGCGATACGCCGCGCGACGACGAGCCCCTCGCCGTGGGCGAAGACCCCGGCTCGCGGCAGCGGCTTGCCGTTCGCCAGCGTGATCGTGGTCACGTCCCCGATCGCGTGGACGCGCTCGTGCCCAGTCTCGAGGGTGCTGCGGTCGACGGCGACCCAGCCGGTGTCGCTGGCAAGCGAGGATTCCCGCACCACCGATGGTGCCCGGTGTGGAGGAATGCCGGCGAGGAGGTCGTATCCCACCCGGCTCCCGTCGGCGAACGCGATCTCGTGGCTCTCGGGCTCGAATCGCTCAACGCGGCTGCCGGGATGGAAGCGGATGCCCTTTGATTCGAGGAGCCCGATGACGGCGGCGCCCATCGCCGGGCCCGCGACCGGCATCGGGGCAGGCTCGGGGCTGAAGACCTCGATCTCGCTCCGCCCGCGCACGCCCCGACGACGCAGCTCGTCGTCAAGCAGCAGGGCAGCCTCATAGGGGGCGGCGGGGCATTTGTAGGGGAGGGCCGCGACCGTCACGACGACCCGACCGCCCTCGAACGCGTCGAGCGCCTGCGCGCACCCAGCGGCCCCCTCGGGCGAGAAGAAGTCGAGCGCGGCTTCGCGATAGCCCGCGACCGCGTCACGGTCGGGCTCGGCGCCCAGCGCGACGACGAGCGCGTCGCCGGTGAAGACGCCGGCGGTCGTCTCGACGCGGCGGGCCGCCCCGTCGATCGAGCTGACCTCGGCTTCGACGAGCTCGACGCCCGATGCCAGCAGCTCACGGAGGGGGCGCTCGATCTGATCGCGCCGACGGCGGCCGACCATCATCCACAGCAGCGAGGGCTGGAACAGGTGCCGCCGCTCTCGCTCGATCACGACGACACGATCGGCCGGGTCGAGTCGTCGCCGGAGCTCGTTTGCGGTGACGAGGCCACCGACCCCGCCACCGAGGACGAGGACCGTCCGCGACGCCATCAGAACGTGACCACCTTCTCGGCCCAGATCGTCCACTCCGTCAGCTCGGCGAGCGTCGAGCGCCGGGCCGGCACCGCGAGGGGGTCGTCGGTCATGCCGCGGGCATCGAGGCACGTGCCGCAGCATCCAACCACGACCCCCTTCGGCGCGCATCCCTTGAGCATCCGCTCGAGGTTGTAGTAGCCGTCCGGCGTCTTCTGGGGCGTCTTGGCACACGTGACCGCATCACCCATGAGGAAGACGCGGACGTCCTGGTCCTCCGCCTTCGACAGCGACAGCGCGAGGCGGAGCGCGTTGTAGGAGCGCTCGTTGCCATAGGCGGGCTCGTTGAGGATGAACAGGGTCTTCACGGTGCGCGTCTCCGGTGGGACCGCGGGCGGGGACAAACCGCGAGTCAATTACTCAAACGAGTAGTAGAGTAGCACTATGACCGACCTCGCCGCGTTCGGCACACGGGCTGCCAAGAACGAGCTCCATGACGCCTTTGCCCAGGTGGGCAAGGCGCTCGCCAACGGGCACCGGATCGAGTTGCTGGACCTCCTCGCTCAGGGCGAGCGATCGGTCGAGGTGCTCGCGACGCGGGCTGACATCTCGGTCGCGCTGGCGTCCGCGCACCTCCAGGGACTCCCTCGCCCCGGGCACGTGGCCGCGCGGCGCCACGGCAACCGCATCCTGTACCGCCTCGCCGACGACGACGTCTACGCGCTCCTCGCATCGCTGCGAACGGTCGCGTCGCGACTGGGCGAGACTGAGCGCGCGGCCGCGCGGTTCCTCGGCGCCGCGCAGGAGGCCGTAAGCCGCGCCGAGCTGATGGCTCGCGTGCGCTCCGGCGACGCCGTGGTTGTCGACCTTCGCCCAAGCGACGAGTTCGAGGCGGGCCACATCGCGGGCGCGCTATCCATCCCGCTGCCTGAGCTCGAGGCGCGCCTCGACGAGCTGCCCCTCGACGTCGAGGTCGTCGCCTACTGCCGCGGACCCTACTGCGCGATGAGCCCCCAGGCCGTCGCGCTCCTCGAGCGCGCCGGAAGGCGCGCCCGGCGGCTGGAGGACGGCTACCCCGAGTGGCGCCTCGCCGGGCTGCCCGTCGAGGCCGGGAGCGAGGAGTGACCGCGATCTACCTCGACTACAACGCGAGCACCCCGATTGACCCACAGGTCGCCGGTGTCATGCGATCGCTGCTCGACGGGCCGTTCGCCAACCCCTCGGCGCTCCACGCGGGAGGGCGCGAAGCGCGGGCCGTCATCGACCGTGCCCGCGCCCAGGTCGCGGACCTGCTCGGTGCGACGCTCGACGAGGTGGTGTTCACGAGCGGCGGCAGCGAGGCCAACAACGCGGCGCTGCTGGGCGCGTGGTTCGCGCGGCCCGAGGGCACCGACCACCTGGTCACGACAGCCGTCGAGCACCCCGCGATCCTCGAGCCCGCCCGGTTCCTCGAGCGGCTCGGCGCGCGCCTGACCATCGTCCCGGTCGACGGCACCGGGCTGGTCGACCCCGACGACATCCGGCGCGCGATCACGCCGGGCACGTTCCTCGTCTCGGTCATGCACGCCAACAACGAGGTCGGCACGATCCAGCCGATCGCCGAGATCGCCGAGATGGCCCGGCAGGCGGGCGTCCTCGTCCACACCGATGCGGCGCAGAGCGTGGGCAAGATCCCGACCCGGGTCGACGAACTGGGCGTCGACCTGCTCTCGATCGCCGGGCACAAGGTGTATGCGCCCAAGGGCATCGGCGCGCTCTACATCCGCCGCGGCGTGCGTCTCGAGCCCTTCGTCCACGGCGCAGGGCACGAGTCGGGCCGCCGAGCTGGGACCGAGAGCGCCCTGCTCGACGCCGCGCTCGGCGAGGCGTGCGTCATCGCGGTAGACCTAGCACCGATGGGGACGGCTCGCGCGCTGCGAGACCGCCTGTGGGATGGCCTCCGCTCGCTCTTCGGCGACGGGGTGGTGCTCAATGGCCACCCGACCGAGCGCCTGCCGAACACGTTGAATGTGTCCTTCGTCGGCCGTCCGGGGGCCGACGTGATCGCTGCTCTCGGCAACATCGCGGCCTCCACTGGCTCGGCGTGTCACGCAGACTCGATCGAGCTCTCGCCAGTGCTCTCGGCGATGGGGGTCGAGCCGCGGGTCGGCATGGGTGCGGTGCGCCTCAGCCTCGGCCGCGTGACAGCTGCTGATGAGGTCGACGCCGCCCTCCGAAGGTTCGCGACGCTCGGGTCCGCAACCTCGCTCTCGGCGTGACTCTGCGCCCGGCGTCGGGTGCGACCCCGGTACCTTCGACAGCCTCGGCGAGGGCGAGGGCGCGGCCGCGGCCTCGCCTGAACGGGGGGCTGGCTCTCCGGGTGTAGCACCGCAGGCGAATAGACCCCAGCGCCCTCGCAATTCACGCTCATCGCGATGTCGACGGGCGTGGATTCGAGCGTCACCAGCGTCAGACAAGGCACGACACGCGGGCAAGACCCGCGGTGAAGCTGTGCACGGTCTGCGGTGTCGTCACCAGCCGCGCGGGTAGCCGCTGCAGCGACCACGCCCGGCAGTCCAACCGAAGCCGGCACAACGCCCTGTACAGCACGCGGGCCTGGCAGCGTCTCAGCACCCGCGTGCTGCGCGCCTGGCGTGGCGAGCGCGGCAACTGGTGCCCGGGCTACCAGCGCGACGCCCACCGCTCCACCGACCTGACCGTCGATCACATCGTGCCGCTCGCGGCTGGCGGTGCCCCGTTCGACCTCGCCAACACCGCCGTGCTCTGCCGGTCGTGCAACTCGACGAAGGGCGCGTCAGCGCCCGTCTCCGTGGCCCGTGTGGCCGCACGGGGCAGCATGGCGGACGCCGACCGGGGCGGGGTAGCCCATACGGCGACGCGGGTGTGCCCTGACCGCGCCTCCCGTATGTGTTTACGCGGCCGAGTTTCGCGAATAATCCCTGCCT
>JBBEBL010000077.1:0-5788 GCA_040882345.1 Chloroflexota bacterium | reverse complement strand
TGGCAGGCCACTACAACAACGATATCCCGGCGTAGAGACACGCTCGGCGAGTGCGTCCACGTGGCGCGCTCGCCAGCCACTTGGAGGACTAACTAAATGAACTACGAGACCCCGGAGATCATCGCGACCTACCGCGAAGACGAGCTGACCGAAGAGGCCGCCCTGGCAGGCCACTACCCCATCGAGGTCATTTTCGACTAGCTTCGTCGCATATCCTGGGGGGCGTCCGCTGCATGTCCAGGGAGTCGATCTACGGCGCATGAGCGCAGCCGTCGAGGCCGTTGGCCTCACCAAGCGATTCCGCCCGTCCACGCCGATGCGGGACCTCCTTCGTGGCAGACCACGCCCACCCGAGCGTGTCGCGGTCGACGACGTGGACCTGCGCATCGAGCGCGGCGAGGTCTTCGGCCTGCTCGGCCAGAACGGGGCGGGCAAGACGACGCTCGTTCGGATGCTCACGACGCTGCTCGTGCCGAGCGGGGGCACGGCCCACATCGAGGGACTCGACGTCGTCGGAGAGGCGCGCCGGGTCCGGGCCAGGATCGGCCTGATCAACGGTGACGAGCGTTCCTTCTACTGGCGCCTGACCGGTCGCCACAACCTGGAATTCTTCGCCGCTCTGCGGCACCTGGATCGACGGCGTGCGACGAGCGCCATCGACCGCCTGGCCGCGCGCCTCGGGATGACGGATCATCTCGACCGGCCGTTCGGACGCCTATCCACCGGCCAGCGCCAGGCACTGGCCATCATCCGCGGCCTGCTCGACGAGCCGAGCGTCCTGTTCATGGACGAGCCCACACGCTCCCTTGACCCCATCTCGGCCGAGCGCCTGCGGCGGTTCATCGCCGATGTCGTCGTCGGCGAGCTCGGTCGGACCGTGGTCCTGGCGACGCACTCGATGGTCGAGGCGGAGGAGCTGTGCGGGCGCCTGGGCTTCCTCCAGGACGGCCGGCTCGTCGCCCTCGGCAGCGTCGAGGAGCTGCGCCGGGCGATCGGGTACGGGACGCGTTGCGAACTGCGCCTTGGTGCGACGGTCGGCGATCCGGTCGACCTCCTGCGACCGGTCGCCCGCCATGGCCGGGTCGACGTTGCCCCGGCCGGCACACCGAGCCCGGACGGCGCTGCCTGGGTGGTCCAGCTCACGCTCCCGGCGGCGGATGCCCTGCCCACGGTGCTCGATCGGCTGGTGGGCGGCGGGGTGCCGGTGCTCGCGTGCCGGACCAGCGAGATGTCGCTCGAGGAGATCTACCTCCAGACCCTCGCCGCGCCACCCGTCCCGGTCGTTCAGCCTCGACCGGTGACCGCGCCATGACCGTCCCGCCAGCGACGGCGTCGACCCTGGCTCGCGCCACGCTCGTGCCGCGCGCCTTCTTCACGCGCGACCGGCGGATCGAGACGAGCTATCGTGCGGGACTCCTCCTGCGGCTCGGGGGGGCGCTCGTCACGGTCGCCATCTTCTTCTTCCTCAGCCGCACATTCGACGCGGCGGCGCCCGCCCTGACCGCTGTCGGAGGCAGCTACTTCGCCTTCGTCCTGGTCGGAGTCATCGCCCAGGAGTTCCTGGGCCAGAGCGTCGGCGGATTCGGCGGGTCCCTCCGAGAGAGCCAGACGACCGGTACCCTCGAGCTGATGCTGCTTGGACCGTCGCGGCTGCTCACGCTCCTCGCGTCATCGACCCTGTGGCTGCATGCGTCCGCCGCGCTCGGTGCGCTGACGTACCTGGTGCTCGGTGTCGCGCTCGGGGTCGACGTCAGCCGCGCCGACCTCCCGGCCGTGGCCGCGGGTCTGGTCCTGATGCTCGTCGGCTTCTCCGGGATGGGCTTCATCGCCGGCGCGATGGTCCTCCTGGTCAAGCGCGGCAACCCGCTGGGTTGGGCCTTCCGGGGGGCCTCGGTGGTGCTTGGGGGAGTCCTCTATCCGGTCGAGGTCCTGCCGCCCGCCCTGCAGGCGGTGGGACTGGCCCTGCCCATCACCCACGCCCTGACCGTCCTGCGCGGCTCGCTGCTGGACGGCCAGGGCATCATCGAGCTGGCCGGCCCGCTTCTCGCGCTGGCGGCCCTGAGCGCGGCCTACCTCGCCCTCGGTGTCGTCGCCTTCGCGGCCGCCATCCGCTACGCGCGGACCGATGGATCACTCGCCCAGTACTGAGGGTCGGGCGGGCGGGCGCCTCGCCGGACTCGGCCGCGAGGAGCAGGTCCTGTGCCTGGGATCGCGGAGCCGTCTCGATGGGAACGCCGGGGAGCGGCTTCGCGCCGTCGTCTCGGCCGGCATCGACTGGGAGCGCCTCTGGTCGCTCGGTCATGTGCACGAGGTCATCCCGATGCTGGCGCGCTCCCTGCCGCCGGTCGCGGCCCCCTGGTTGCCCGCAGCCTGGGCGGCCCGGGCCGGGCGAAGGCGCCACGTCACGCTTCGCTCGAACGCCCGGTTGGCGGAGGCTCTGCTGGCGATCCTGGATTCCCTGGACGAGGCGGCCGTGCCGGTCATCCCGGTCAAAGGCCTGGCACTGACCGAGCGACTGTACGGCGACCTGGCCGCCCGGCCCAGCGCCGACATCGACATCCTCGTCCCGACCCACCGCCTGTCGGACGCCCGGGATGTCCTGCGCGGGCTCGGCTTCCGGCAACGAGCCCGACCCGGGTACAAGGCGCTCGTCCACCAGTTCCATGATCCTGCCTGGGGCCGCGGCGAGGGACCCGAGCACGTCCGCGTGGAGCTCCACTGGGCCCTGTGGGCCGACAGCGTGGATCGACTGGGCACTGACGGGCTGTGGGACCGGGCTGTCGGAACGACGCTCCTCGGACGACCGATCCTGGCCCTTTCCCTGGAGGACACGCTTCTCCATCTGGCCATCCACCGGTCCCGCTCCGCGCTGCGCCTGCGCTGGGTCATGGACATCGCCGAGCTGGTCCGCCAGGAACGGGACACCCTCGACTGGGATAGCTACCTCGACCGCGCCGGGGCCGCCGGTGCCCGGACCTCGAGCTCGATGGTCCTGTCGATGGCGGCCGACCTGCTCGGCGCGCCCGTGCCGGAGCACGTCCGCTCGCGGCTTGCCGTCCACCCCCTGAAGCGGGCGCTCGTGGAGCGGACCTGCGGCCCGACGGCGATGTTCCGGCCCGCTGCGACAGGCGACCTCCGCCAGCAGCCGCATTGGTCGCTACGCGCCTTCGAGGAGGACGGGGCGGGCCGGATCGCCCGGTCCCTTGGCCGGACCGCGGCCCGTCCCCTGCGGGAGGCGCTCCACGACGCCGGCATCTGGCGCGTCCGCCAGCGGATCGCCTGATCCCGGGTCACAAGTCCCTCGCCCGATCTGGCCCGCTCAGGCCTCCTCGCGCTCCACGGTGACCCGGGCGGCCGGCAGGTGGACGGGCGCCGGTACATCGGAGGCGTTCGGGAAGAAGGACGCTGCCAACGACGTCGCGGCCGCCTGTTCCTGATCGTCGACCGAGAGGATGCCGAGCCGTCCGAGCTGGGCGAGCTCATCGCGGATGTACGTCTTCAGCATCTCGGGGCCGTCCGTGTTGATCGTGAAGCGGACCTCGTTGCGGCGGAACGTGTCGAAGGTCCAGCGGAACTCGTCCCACCCGGACACGACCCGCGTGTTCAGGGTGCTCCGGGCGTCGAGCGAGTGGGACTGCGTCATCGTTCGCCTCCATGCATCTGGACTATGGGCGGGGCACCACCTGGCGAACGCCCGGTCGAAGGTCGGCGCGACAACGACCGCCCAGCTGGTGTGGATCCTGGCGCCGCGGCTGCCGGAGCCCCAGAGCCGAGCCCGGAC
This sequence comes from Chloroflexota bacterium, assembly GCA_040882345.1. Lineage (GTDB taxonomy): Bacteria > Chloroflexota > Limnocylindria > Limnocylindrales > CSP1-4 > SPCO01. Next base: position 2,007 of record JBBEBL010000077.1, on the reverse strand, counting down.
GGATGAGTAGCGACTCCTCGGAAGAGCGGGCGTGTCGTGGCTGGACGACTGCCGCCTATCATTCCCCCGTGGTTGTCATTGATGAGCCGCAGTTTGAGGTGGTCCGCCGGTCGATGCTTCGCCAGCTGGGGCGGATGTCCTCGCAGAACGCGAAGGGCTTCGTCATTGAGTTGGACTACGTCCTCGAAGGTGACGCCGGTCTAGCGGATGTGTCCATCAAGTGGCGCGGCGGCGACGATGGTCTCTTTACGGCAGCTGGCCAATTCGCTGGAGATGCTGCGTCGGCCGCAACGCGGCTGCTCGCCGCGCTGATTGACGTCGCCTATGCGGTCGATCAGGCCATCGCCACGTCCTCGGTCACGGATGACCGCGTTCTCGTATCGTTTGCGACCTGGTCGCCTGGCATTGGGGTCGCGACCGTGCGGATCGAGGCGCATTCGCGTTCGTCACCGAGGGACCTTGCCGCCCATTGAGCCAATTGGGCGGGACCCGGCAGGGCACGCGCGCTCCGGGTGGTCGAGGCTATCCTGCCGCCGGGTCGGAGAAGGCGGCTGCGCACCGCCTCGGCCGGTCGCACTCGACCGCCAAACATCACCTGGCCAATGCGCGGTCCAAGGTGGGGGCGACGACGACCGCGCAGCTCGTGTGGATCCTGGCTCGGCGGTTGCCGGAGCCTGAGGGCGTGGCCTCAACAGACGATTAGTGGTTGCTGGATCGGGGACACGTGTGAATCCGAATCGCGGACGCCCTTCACGCGAAGTAGCCTCCCTGTGCCTCCCGCCACTCCTGATATCCCTCGAGTTCTCGGGACCCTAGCATCGCCAGTCGGTCGAACTTGGGCTGCATCCTCGCATACGCCTTGTGGCTCAGCGGGATGTGACCCAGCGCCAATATGCCGCTAGCCAGGGTTTCGGTGGTGCCGAAAGCGAGCGCCCATGGATCGATGTGATCGGGTGGCACCACCCACCGGTCGGCATAGATGCAGAGATGGACTCCGGATCGGTCGGCCCTCAGCATCTTGGCCGCCGCGTAGTCCTGGTCGGCTGAGTCGGCGCGGATCGTCAGCAGAGGAGTGATCTCGACGTCTGCGGCGCGTCCCAGGACGGGGCCCTCGGCTGCCTTCCAGCTCGCCAGTTCTGAGCGTTCCTCGGCCCAGACCTCGACGGATCGTCCCGTCGGCTCGGGCAGCGCGTCGCTGTAGGCATCAACGGTCATAGCGACATGCGGCACCCCGACCCCGCCGTCCAATCGAAGGTGTGGACTCCCGGGGACCAGTTTCGCTGTCAACCCAGACATCTTGACGTCGAGTGGCCGGAACGACAGGGGATCGCGCAGGAAGGTCTGGCGGTCGAGGGCGGCGTCGAGGTCGACTGCGCGCCGTCGATCCGTGCCGGGCAGGATCGCAAGATGAACGATCTCGTCGTCGGGATCGAAGCCTAGGATCTTTCCGACGCGGATCCCGCCGCCCGAGTCGAGCGTCACGAGCGATCCATCGGCCGGCGGCAGGATCGTGGGCCGGGCGACGACGCTCGAGAAGCGATCGAGTTCAGCTTGGTACTCGCCCCTGCTCGATCGCCGACCCAGACGTTCGAGAAGGCGCCCGACAGGGCCGCCTGCGACGCGGAGCTCCGTCGAGGCGGTGACCCGTGTCCCATCTGCGTTCGTCTCGAATCGAACGTCGTTGATGTCGTCGAAACCCATGCCCTGCTGTCGGTACCGCAGCCTGTGCGGCGGATCGGCGTCGAGGATGGTCATCGTTCGCTTCATGCCGGGTCCGTGGTCGATGCGGACCGACGAACCGGGTTGGTCCAGCGGACCCGACTGCTCGAACGCCCACACGGCGAGCGCCTGCCACTGCGAGAAGCGTGTGGCATTCGTGAATACCGCGAAGGTGCGCTCGAGTGGAGCCGGCACGTCTACGACAGCGGTGTAGGGAGACATCGAAGGGGAGATTACATGCCTGCGCACGAAGTTGGCGTCGTCGAGGTGGCCCAATCGGCCAACTAG
>JBBEBL010000076.1:0-1068 GCA_040882345.1 Chloroflexota bacterium | reverse complement strand
CGCGGGTCTCATCGGTCGTCAAGGCTGGCTCTCCGTCCTTTCGTTGGCGAACGCCAATCTGGCGTTCGGCGCGACATCCATCACTCGGCTCGCGCCAAGATGCAAGGCCGGTGCCTGAGATGACGACCGAGTCTTCTTCCGTTACCGCCACGGCCTGGCGCAACCGGATCGTCGGGCACGCCGACGTAGCACCCGCCGAGCTCGTGCCCAACCCGCGCAACTGGCGGAGCCACCCGGCCGAGCAGCAGCGCGCGCTGGCGGGAGCCTTGCGCGAGGTCGGCTGGGTGGCAGAGGTCATGGTCAACCGGACGACGGGGCACGTCGTCGATGGACACCTGCGGATCGAGCTCGCCCTCGCCCGCGATGAACCCACCGTCCCGGTCACCTACGTCGAGCTGTCCGACGACGAGGAACGGCTGGTCCTCGCCTCGCTCGATCCCCTCGCGGCGATGGCCACCGCCGAGCAGGAGCAGCTCGCTTCGCTGCTGGCCGGGCTCGACCCGGCCGACGACGGGCTCCGCGCGCTGCTCGATGATCTCGCCCGCGAGTACCGACTCGATGAGCTACGCAAGGGGCTGGTCGATCCCGACGAGGTGCCGCCGCTCCCCGACGCGCCGTACGTCCGATCGGGCGATCTGTACGTCCTCGGAGAGCACCGCCTGCTGTGCGGCGATGCGACCAAACCGGACGACGTCACCCGCCTGCTCGACGGCGCCGAACCGACGCTCCTGGCGACGGATCCACCGTACGGGGTGTCGCTCGATCCGACCTGGCGCGACGGCGTGTACAACGCGCTGGGTCCCGCCGAGCCCGGCTACCTGCAGACTGATCCCACCCTGGCTGCCGACGACGCCACACGAGCGCCCGGGCGCGCCCACGGGCGGACGAAGGGCCATCGCAACACGACGGTGTCGGGTGACACCCGGGTCGACTGGTCGGATGCCTTCGCCCTGGTCCCGAGCCTGACCGTGGGGTACGTCTGGCATGCCGGGGTGCATGCCGCAGAAGTGGCCGCTGGCCTCGAGCGGATCGGCTTCGAGATCGTCAGCCAGGTGATCTGGGACAAGG
>JBBEBL010000075.1:0-5820 GCA_040882345.1 Chloroflexota bacterium | reverse complement strand
TCGGCATCGGCCTCGACGGCGCGGGCGGCCGACACAACGCTGACCGACCCCACGAGGTCGCATCCGCCGGCTCGCCATCGGACCTTGCGTGAGCTCAGATTGTGGACGACCACGATCGCCTCCACGGACCCGCCCGGGGCGACAGCGATGCGATCGACCGTGAGATTGACGGCGAGTCCGTGGTCCACCGTCGACGACGATGCTCCGGCGTCAGATCCCGGCGGCGGCTGGTCACCGGCGCAGGCGCCGGCGGCGATCACGACGGCGACACCGAGCGCCAGCGCCCGGATGGTCACCGACGGATGCTGCCCGGTCGCGTCACTCGACCGGCTGGGCCGCGAAGACGCGGCTTCGTCCAGCGCGCGCCTCCGCCCGCTCACGGACATCAGCGAAGTGATCCCGCATCACGCGCTGGATCGCTGGACGAGCCAACAGGGTTGCCCGGAGATGGTCAAGGAGACCTTGAGGATCGTAGTGGCCCGTGTAGACCATCCGTGTCCCGCCGGCCGCTGCCCCCGTGACGACGATCGATTCGCGAAGGCCACGGACCGGACCGTCGAGGTGTTCGTAATCGATGCGGTCGGGCGGACGCACATGCACCCGCTCCCGGGTTCGGACGAGGCGGTCGCGCCCGACCGGCAGCGCGACGCGCGTCCAGAAGTCGCAGATCAGCTGACCGTCCACGTTCTCCAGGATCTCGGCTCGTTCGCCGTCCCGCTGCGCGCCCTGGCCGATCGCCGCCAGCATCTGGAAGACCAACGCTGGCGGCGCGGCGATGTCCGTGGCCACCGGTCCGACCTCGATCGGCCTCACGGCGGGCTCCACAGCTCGGTATCGGGCTCGAACGCGGCCCACGCGAACCAGAAGTGATCGCCATGGACGACGGGTTCCAGTTGCGCTCCTGCCAGAGGTCCCGAGGTCGCCCGGCCGGTGATGGACCACGCGGAGCCGGTTTCGGCATCCGTGATGGGGGCGTCGCGCCCGCCGTCCCGTCGGAAGGTCAGTCGCTGGCCATCCGCGACGGGGAGGAAGACACCCGTTGCCCCGGCGTCGCGACCGTCGGCGATGGCAGCCGCATCAAGGGCAGACGCGGTACCCGGAGTCCAGAAGACGACGACGGCACCCGGATCGCCGGCCACCTCGATCTCGGCCACGCCGGCCGCCTCCAGGGCGGGATATGGCACCGCGATCGTCCTGCCGTCCCGCGAGACGGTGACGACGCGCTCCTTCGGCGCGAGGCGCCCGTCGATCTCGCCGGCGAACAGGAACGGACGGTCATCCGCGTTGTCGTAGCCCGGATACGGGTTACGGCCGTAGGCCCGCTCGACGCCGGTGTCCCGGCTCAGGACGTCACCAGCGGGATAGGCAGCGGCGAAATCCGCCAGCGAGACGATCTGGGCCGGCAGGAACGTCAGCTTCGAGCCGGTCAGCGTGCCGACGATCGCCTCTCCGGTCGCCTGCTGCCACCAGGACTCGGTCTGGCGGTCGTACATGACGAGGTCGCTGAAGCGCAGGTTGCCGGTCGTGCCGAAGTCGTGCACGGTGCCGTCCAGCGTGCGCTCGAACACGAGAGCGGTGTTGCAGAGTGGGCAGAACGTGACCACGACGGGGGCCCCGCCCAGGGTGTCGTTCACGATCTCGTGCCAGATCAGGATGGCCATCGGGTAGGCGCGGGCGACTCCGCCGACCTCCAGCGAGATGACGGGTGCGGTGGGCTCAAGCCACTCGCCGGCATCCGCGATGGACTCGAACCTCGGGTCGTCGATCGGCGGGATCCCGTCCTTCGGCGGTCCGCCGCCGATGAACTCGCCCAGGTCGACGGAGGCCGTCGAGAAGTCCGTCGTCCACCCCTCCGTCGGGACGCGCAGGTCGTTGAGATCCGGTGCTTCGGTACCCGCCCCGCCCGAGGGCGCCGGGTCCGGAGTGGCCCCCGGGCCGGGGGACGCATTCCCGGCCGGGGACGCACATGCCACCACCACGAGCGACAGGATCACGAGGAGCGCGAACGGTCGAAGCGGAAGCATGCCCACAGCCTACCGACCGCTCATGAAGGTGCTGTGACGTGGCTTACGCATCAGCGGCGGTATCGTCGCTCCATGACGACGTCCACCGGACGACTCGGTGTGCGGCTGACGACCGCCTACTTCGAGTCGAGCTACGCGCTGCTCGACGGGTCCCCGGAAGGCCGCCGATTCCTGCGTCTCGCGGCCCCGATCCCGGGTGTCGCCGTGCACGGCTACACGACGGCGGACGACCTCGACGCCCTGGGACGCCTTCTCGACCCCGTCGAGTCCGGCGGACGACTCCTGGACCTTGGCAGCGGCGTGGGCGGGATCGCGCTGGAGGTGCACCGGCGGACCGGAGCGGCGGTGACCGGCGTCGACCTGTCGGCCCGGGCGATCCGGACCGCGACGGCCCGGGCTGTGGCCGTTGGTGCGCAGGGCAGGGTGTCGTTCATCCGAGGATCCATCCGCCGGCCGCCACGCGTCGGTGCGACCGGTGCGTACGCGCTGGATTCACTGATGTTCGTCCCGCTGGATCCCGATGTCCTCCGCGGCATCCGCGACGCACTGGATGGACGAGGGCGCCTGTTCGCGACGGTCCTCGCCGTCGGGTCATCGCCGCCGGATCCAGTCCGGGCGGTCGCTGCAGCCCTCGGGTTCGCCGCCATCGGGAGCGAGGACGTGACCGACGGTCTCGTGCAGCGCAGTGAGCGTCGGCGACGAGTAGCTCGTCACCTGCTCCGCCGAGGACCGCGAACGCTTCTGGGTCAGCTGGCGATGGCGCTCATCATCGTGGAGGAGTCGTTCGTCCAGCGACTCGTGCGAGCCGGGCGACTTCGACGTTGGCGCACGGTGGTCGACCTTCAGGAGCCGGACTGACCTCCGCTGGCGGTCACCCGCTGCGCCGCCCCAGCCAGATGGCGAGCCCGGTCCCGACCACGAGCACGGCCCCGACCAGCGGCTCGCCGTCCAGCGGCGCTCCGACCCGCGCGATCGCAGCGCCGGCGACGGCGGCCACGACGAGGCCGCCCGCGACGTGTGCCCACAGTGACGGCCACGGGATCGGCGCATCCTGCCCATAGGCGCGACGGATCCAAACCGCGACAAGGATGGGTCCCGCCGGCATGAAGTGGTAGATCAGTCCCGTTGCGACCGACAGGACGAACCACAGCGCGCCGGCTCCGAGCACCGCGGCCGATGTGACGACGGCCGCGGCCCAGGGTCGCTGTTGCCGCGACACGTCAGGCTTCAGCCACCCGGTCACGCCTGCGTCTCCGGGGCATCCGGTCGTCCGGAGCGTCGCGACCACAGCAGGAGGACGAGGACGAGGGCGACCGGCGTCGCGACGATCGCGGCGAGCACCAGTGGTGTGTCGGTCGCCAGCCGACGAACGGTGGTCTCGATCGCCAGGGCGAGATCGGATGCCCCGAGCGCCGCGTAGATGCCACCGAGCGCGTTGCCACCCTGGAACACGATGAACGCGACGCCGAGGACGATGAACATCGCGCTCGAGATGACGACGGACGTGTGCCGTGTCCACGGGCCGATCTGGATCTCCCGACCGCGGAGGCGCCCCCGGCCGGCGCTGCCGATCCGCTCCCACAGCAGGGCCAGGATCAGGAGCGGCGCGGCCATGCCGGCCGCGAAGATCGCGAGCAGCAGCGCGCCGTCCAGCGCCCCACCAGAGGCGCCCGCGATGGTGAGCACGCCACCGAGCAATGGGCCGGAACAGAAGCCGCCGATCCCGTAGACGAGGCCAAGCGCGTAGGTCGCGGCTAACGACTCGCCGCTCGCCCCGAACCGGCCGCCCGAGATCCGCCCGGCGCCCGGAAGTTCGAAGCCGCCGACGACCAGCTGGAACGATCCGATGGCGATGAGCAGGAGGCCGGCGATCGTGGACAACTCCGCTCGGCGCTCCAGGAACAGGCTGCCGATGGCCCCCAGACCGAGGCCCAGCGGGATGAACAGGGTCAGCAGCCCGAGGTAGAAGACACTCGTCCTCAGGACCAGTCTCCCGCGCGATGGGAAGGCATAGGCGAAGAAGGCGGGCAGGAGCAGGGCGGAGCATGGGCTCAGGAGCGACAGCACGCCGCCGGCGAAGGCGACCAGCGCTTCGATACCCATCGTCGAGATCCGCCTATCGGTTCGCGAGCGCCGCGTCGATCGCGGCCGCGAAGACCTCGAACGGCTGGGCCCCGACGATCCGCTGATCGCCGATCACGAAGGTCGGCGTACCGTTGAACCCGTTCCGTCGAACCTCGGCGAAGTCGGCCTGTACGGCAGCACCGTATCGGTCCCCATCCACGCAGGCATGGAAGGCCGTCGGCTCGAGGCCGAGAGCGTCGCCGAAGGCCTTCAGCCGGTCCCTGGAGAATGCCCCGGCATTCTCGCCAGCCTGATTCTGATAGAGCGCGTCGTGGAATGCCCAGAACTGACCCTGGTCTCCGGCGCAGCGTGCGGCATTCGCGGCATCACGCGACTCGGGGCCGATCCAGGCGAAGTCGTGCCACGCCAGTCGAGCGAGACCGGTGTCGATATAGGCGGCCCGGATCTGTGGCGCGATGCCGCGGGCGAACGCCCCGCATGAGGGGCACTGGAAGTCCCCGTATTCCCGGATCAGGACGGGGGCGGCCGCGTCGCCGAGGATCGGTCGCTTGGCCTTGACATCGCCCGTGCTGGACGGGCTCGTGACCGTGAGGGCGAGGATGGCGACCGCCGACAGGCCGGCGACCAGGAAGAGCGAGGGGAGAGCCCAGGCGCGTATCCGACCGGGCCCGGTGGGTCGGCGCTCGCCACGTCTGGGGCTCGATCGTGGCCGTTTGTCCGACTGCCTTGCCGTTCCGCCGGCGGGTGCCGGCGGCCGGGTCCGGGCGCGCTTGCTCACGCGTTCGCCCCGGCAGTGGCGACCACGACGTTGTAGCGCAGCGTGCCGTCGCGCACCGCATCGCGGACCGCGTCGATGGCGTCCCGTGCGGCCGTGATGCGGAACGACGGGTCCGGGTCGGCCAGCGACGGACCGATGAGGCCAGCAAGGTCCAGGCCGAGGTCTCGGGCGGCGACGTTGACCAGGGCCAGGCGCGCGTCGATATGATCGGCCAGCTCGGCGATGGCGTTCGATCGGTCCCAGCGATGGGTGACCCGGAACCCGGCCCCGGTCAGGCGCGTATCCATCTCCCCGGGTCGCCACGCATCCGTGACGCACAGCGCCGCGCCGATGACCCGGTGGCCGAGGCTCGGCAGGGCGACGCCCAGCGCCTCGACGTCGCTGAGCAGGAGCGTGCCGCCCGGGCGGAGGACCCGGGCGATCTCCACGAGGGCGGCCGAACGGTCCATCGTGGACAGCACGCACTCGGCCAGGACCGCATCGAATGTCGCATCCTCGAACGGCAGATCCGGCAGGGACCCGGCGGTCCAGCGGACGCGAACTCCTCCGCTCTTGGCGCGCGCCCGCTCGATGATGGCCGGGCTCGCGTCCAGCGCGTCCACTTGGAGACCGAACTCGCCCGACGCGACGCGTGCGCTCGCCCCGAGGCCACAGCCGACGTCGAGCAGGCGCGCTCCGGGCCCGAGTCGCGAGGCCTCCAGCAGATCACGCGTGCCGGCCAGCCCGCCGGGGTGGAACGACTCCCCGACCAGGAGTTCCGCCAGTGGGCTCCCGTACAGCGTCGAGCAGCACGAGGTCACCTCGGCCGGCGACTCGGAGGTCACGGCGCGGTCTCCAGGACCGGGATCGCCACACCGCCACGTCGGCGCGCGGCCAGGCGCTGCCGCGTCTCTTCGCGATAGCCGACGGTGTTGTACGTGCAGAACGGGATCA
>JBBEBL010000074.1:0-5898 GCA_040882345.1 Chloroflexota bacterium | reverse complement strand
CATGGCGGAGGGCGGTCGCCGGATCCGGGTCCGGCTGGGCCTCCGCGTAGTCGGTAGCATCTTCCACGGCGGCCTTCACGTCCGCCGCGATCACGGCCTGCACCTCGTCCGTCAGGATCCCGGCTTCAATGAGCTGCGTTCGGAAGATCGGCAAGGGATCGCGCGCCCGCTCCGACGCCAGCTCTTCCTCCGAGCGGTACTTCGTCTGCTGGTCGTCGGATGAGTGCCCGGTGAGACGCGTGACCTTCGCCTCGATCAGGGTGGGACCGCTCCCGGACCGGGCCAGCTCCACGGCATCGCGGGCGGCTGCGTAGCAGGCGAGCACGTCCGCCCCGTCCACGACCACCCCCGGGATCCCGTAGCCCGCCGCGCGGTCCGCGACGTTCGCGACGGAGACCTGGCGCGCCGCCGGCACGCTGATCGCGTAGCCGTTGTTCTCTACCACGAACACGAACGGCAGCTTGTGGATGGCGGCGAAGTTGAGACCCTCGTGGACGTCGCCCTGGTTGCTGCTCCCCTCCCCCATGGACGTCATCGCCACCTGACCCGTGCGCCGGATCTTCGCCGCCAGGGCGATGCCCACGGCGTGCAGCAGCTGGGTCGCGACCGGCGAGCTGACGCTCACGATGTTGTGCTCCCGCGACCCGTAGTGGCCCGGCATCTGGCGGCCACCGGAGCTCGGGTCGCCGGCCGTCGCGTACTGGGCGGTCAGGATGTCGCGCGCGCTCATCCCGAAGGTGAGGCACGTGGCGATGGACCGGTAGAAGGGCGCGATCCAGTCGTGCCCGCGCTGGAACGCCCAGGCGATGCCGACCTGCGCGCCCTCGTGGCCCTGGCCGCTGATGACGAACGGGATGCGGCCGGCACGATTGAGGATCCACATCCGCTCGTCCAGCGCCCGGGCGAGCGCCACCTGTCGGTACATCTCCACCAGGTCGGCGTCGCCCAGCCCGACCGAGGCGCCGAGGGAGCTGCCTGGCTCGCTGGTCGTGGCCATCCGGGCGATGGGCCTCCTGGTCCTAGAAGTTGATCGACCGCCCGTCCACGGCCATGGCCGCCTCGCCGATGACCTCGGACAGGGTTGGATGAGCGTGGGTCGCGACGCCGATCTCCCATGGCGTGGCGTCCAGGCTGAACGCCAGGGACGCCTCCGCGATGAGGTCGGTCGCGTGGGGGCCCACGATGTGGATGCCGAGCGTGTCGCTCGTCTCCTGGTGGCCGATGACCTTGGCGAAGCCCTCGTACTCGCCACCGATGATCGCCTTGGCGATGGCCTGGAACGGGACCTTGCCCACCTTGTACGGCGTGCCGGCGGCCTTGACCTGTTCCTCTGTCAGCCCGATCGAGGCGATCTCCGGGCGGCAGTACGTGGCCCGGGGCTGGCTGACATAGTCCATCTCGTGGACGTCCGCCTCGCCGGCGATCACGTGCGCCGCCGTGATCCCCTCGTGGGCCGCCGTGTGAGCCAGCCACAGACCGCCCACGATGTCGCCGATCGCGAACACGTGGGACTCCTTCGTGCGCATATGGCCATCGACCTTGATGACCCCGCGGTCCGTCTCGATGCGCGTCGTCTCGAGCCCGATGTCCTCGATATTGGCCGCCCGGCCGGTGGCGACGAGCATCATCGCCGCGGACAGGTCGGTCGGGTCCTTGCCCTCCGGGCCGACGCTGACCGTGATACCGGACTTGCCGGTCTTGACCTTCGTGGCGTCGAACCGCGCGTTGGTCATGACGGTGATGCCGCGCTTCGTGAAGCTCCGCTCGACGACCTTGCTGACCTCCGCGTCCTCCAGCGGCACGATCTGGGGCAGGTACTCCAGCACGGTCACGCCGACGCCGACGTCGTGGAACATGCTGGCGAACTCGACGCCGACGGCGCCGGCCCCGACGATGACGATGTCCTTGGGCAGGCTGGTCATCCGCAGGACATCGTCGCTGGTGACGATGCGCGTCCCGTCCGGCTCGAGTCCGGGAAGGCTCTTCACGCGCGAGCCCGTGGCGAGGATGACGTTGGTGGCCTGGAGCACGCGCTCGCCACCCTTGCCCGGTGCGCCGTCCTCTCCCGGCTGACTGACGCGGACCTTCTGCGGTCCGTCCAGCCGTCCGCGCCCGTCGATCCAGGTGACCTTGTTCTTGGTGACGAGGCTCTTGAGGCCGGTCCACATCCGCTTCACGACCGCGTCCTTGTTGGCGGCCATCTGCTCGTAATCTATGGACGGCTCGCCCGGGAGCGTGATGCCCAGCGACTTGGCGTGGCGGATGCGGTCCACGAGACCGGCCGACTCAAGGAGGGCCTTGGTGGGGATGCACCCGCGGTGCAGGCACGTGCCGCCGATCTTGTCCTCGTCCACGAGGGCGACCTTGAGACCGAGCTGGGCGGCGCGGAAGGCGGCGGAGTAGCCACCCGTGCCCGCGCCGAGTACGACGAGATCGAAGTCGTTGGAGGAGCCGACAGCCATGGGTCAGGGTGCCTCGCAGAGCCTCGGCCCCGGCGTCCGCGAACTGGCGGGGAGCGGCCGGGTGGGCGGGTGGGTCATCGTCACGGATGGTACGCGTGGGGTCGCGAACGGCGCAACCGACGGTTGGGCGGGTCCGCTGCGGTGCGCTAGACTCGCGGACCTGTAGGACCGGCGCCGGACCGGCGCTGGCGGTCGAGTCGAGGTCGAGCGGTGGACCAGTCGATGCTGCTCCAGGCGGGCGCCCTGATCGTGGTCGCCTACCTCGTCGGCTCCATCCCGGTGGGGTCCCTCGTCGCGCGGCGTGTCGGTGGGCCGGACCTGCGCTCCGTCGGATCCGGGCGGACGGGCGGGACCAACGCGCTGCGGGCCCTCGGCCGCAAGTGGGCCGGGGTAGTCGTCCTTGGCGACCTGCTCAAGGGGGCGATCCCGGTGCTGGCGGCCCGCGCCGTCACCGGTGAGCCGCTCGTGGAGGCGGCATGCGGTGCCGCGGCGGTCACCGGAGCGATCTGGAGCATCTTCGCCGGGTTCCGATCAGGTCGCGGCGTTGGCACGGGTGTCGGGACGATGCTGGTCATCCAGCCCATCGCGGTGGTCCTCGCGACGCCGGTCTTCGTGATCGTGATCCTGCTGACTCGCTATGTGTCGCTGGGCTCGCTGCTGGGGTCGGCGGCGATGTTCCCGGCCATGCTCCTGATGCTGCTCCTCGTGCCGGAGACCCCGGTCCCACACGTGCTGTACACGGCGGTCGGTGCGGCGCTCGTCTGGCTGGCCCACGCGGACAACATCGACCGGCTCATCCACGGCACGGAGCGCAAGTTCGATCTGGGCCTGCTCGCAGGGAAGCGCCCGAGCGGCTGACGTCAGGACGTCACCGCACCGCAATGAACGACCCGGGTCATCGCGACCCGGGTCGTCCGTTAGGTCCGAGGAGTGGCGGGGGCCTATCCCCGCCACTCAGGGTCAGCTTCCCTCGACGTGGAGCAACAGGAGCTGTCCGTCCTCGCGGCGTTGCTGGTAGGTGGACCCGACAGCCGGGCCGGGGGGGCCGTCCCAGGTGCGCACCGTCGGGTCGACCGTCTTGTTGATGTGCGACTGGACGGCAACGGCCCACCAGCCATCCCCGAACCAGCGCGACACATCGACGATGCCGCTCGTCTCGGCCGGGGTCTGGGTCGCCGTCGCGACATGGGTCCACTCGCCGGACTCGAGGTCATACCGCCAGATCTTGGCGTTGCTCGCGTCCTCCTGGACCATCAGGCTGCTGTGACCGACATCGAGGTTGTCCGGGCTGCGCATGCCGATCGTCTCGGCCTCCGTGACGACGCTGAAGTCATCGACCCTGGTGGGGTCCGACGCGTTGAACGTCATCTTGAAGATGCGGCCCGCCGACGCTGAGGTCCCGGCCGTTCCCGATGGCGCCCGCCACAGTCGGCCGCTCGTGGCGTCCTCCAGCATACGGCTGTTGCCGGTGTCGGCGAAGTAGACCGTTCGCGGCGAATCCGGGTCGTACGCGATGTCCTCGACCCGGAGGAACTGGAAGACGTTGTTGGCGTTGGACCAGTCCTCGAGCGCGTCCTGTGGCCGATCGCCGGTCGTGCCGCTGGCGACATCCGCTGGGACCTGGATGAACTCGCCCTTCCAGGACTGTCCGGCCGCGATCTCGAAGTAGTCGTTGGCGTTGTTCTGCGCGTCGGCGGGGTTGACGGGGCCGCTATGGGTAGCCGTCACCCGGAACGCCCAAAGGGTCGTGTTGTCCTTGATGAACTGGTTCGCACTGTGGGCCCGGGACAGGTACAGCTGGCTGAGATTGGGTCGTGCTGGCGACGACGTAGAGGTGAAGGTGTCGTCACCGGATAGGGCCACGATGCCCTTGCTCCAGCCAGGCACGACGACCATGTTCTCGTGGTTGTGTCGACCGGCACTGGGAATGACGCCGACCTTCCCGGTCGTCGTGTCGAGGTAGGCCGCGTAGCCGGCCTGGCGCAGCGGCGCGATCGCCGGATCCGAGCCGTACGGCGCCCCTGCCGGGACTTCCAGCAGATCGTTGGACTCCTCACCGACGAGGAAGGTGTACTTCGGGAACCCGTGTTCGGGACCCGCCATGAACGCCGAGCAGAAGCGGATCAGGCCGAGATCGGGGGACAGTACGACCTCCAGGTCCGTTACGGACCGCGAGGCGATGTCGACCCGGACGCGACTCACGCTCGAATCCTGGAAGTCGCCGAAACCCTGGAACGGGACGTGTGACTGCTCGTGGGCGACATACAGATCGACGTAGCCCTGCTTCCCCGGGCCGGGCTTCACGCCGATGCCATCCGGGATGCCCTCGAAGATGTCGCCGAAGATCAACTCGCCGGAATTGACCAGCGGGACGACGCTCCCGCCGATGCCCGGCTGTAGTGCGACGTACGGGTCCGAGCTCGTGTTGTAGCCCGGGGCCGCCGCAGCGCCGAGTGGGGCCGCCAGCAGCGCGAGCGCGGCAGCGACCACCATGCCGATCGACATCCTGCGGTGGCGCGGGCGGACAGGTCTCATGCGGATCACGTCGATGCTCCTCCTCGAGAGTCGTGCGGGGGCGGCGACCGGCGTACTGGGCCACATCTGACCGGTGGGCGGAGCCCCGCGGGGTTGCGCCATGGTGCGCGCTCCGGCTGGCGCTCGCAAGTCGCGGAGCCTTGCTGCGCGCGTCGAGTCCGTTGACCGCGAATCGAACGACCCGGGTCGGCTGACGGCCCGGGTCGCGTGTCGCGTGCTGGTTCGGCGGGTCGCCAGTCGACCCGCTCCGAGAGGACTGGTCAGCCGCCGCGCATGCTCCGGAAGCAGTCGCTGCAATAGACGGGCTTGCCGCTGGTGGGCCGGAACGGTACCTGGGCGTCCTTGCCGCAGTTGCTGCAGGTCGCCGTGAACATCTCGCGCGGGCCGCGGTCGCGGTAGCCGCCACCGCCGCCGCCGCTGTCGCCGTAACCGCCGGCCGAGTAGCCGCCGCCGGCGCCGTAGCCGCCGTACGAGCTGTCGCCACCGCCCTCGGAGTTCCGTGCTGCCTTGCGGCTGGCGCGGCACGACGAGCAGCGGCGCGGTTCCGTGAAGCCACGCTGCGCATAGAAGTCCTGCTCGGACGCGGTGAACACGAACTCCTGTCCACAGTCCGCGCAGGTCAGGTTCTTGTCGTTGTACACGAAGACGAAACTCCTCTCGGTAGCCGGCGCGAGCCCATCGGGTTTTCTCGCGTCAGCCGTGAGAGGAGTCCGAGTTGCGTCGAGCTACGTTCTGGCCACGGACGTGCTCCGTGGCGTTTGCCAGCGGGATGGTAAACGCTCGATCCACGCTTGTATAGACCGAATTCGCGGGCCCCGCCGGCGGCCCGGCGGACGACATGACGGTCGGCACGACGGGCGGCACGACCGGCCGTGACTGCGAGTCACGGTTTCGTCAAGGC
>JBBEBL010000073.1:0-5916 GCA_040882345.1 Chloroflexota bacterium | reverse complement strand
AGCGTCGCGAACGACTTCGACCGGGGTTTCCAGCGATCGACCGCTGCGGCGGCCGGGTCGATGGACGGCGGTCAGCGACTGGTCGGTCGGCGGCCAGCGACCCCGGCCAACGACCGGGGAGCCTAGACCCGGCGCGCCTCCGCCTCGATCTCCACCAGCAGGCTGCGATGCATCAGTCCCGCGACGATGACCAGCGTGGCCGCCGGGCGGATGTCGCGGAAGACCTCCCCGTGCGCGGCACTCACGGCCGGGATGTCCGCCGCGGACGTGACGTACATCCGGGTGCGGACCACGTCGGCGAGGCTGAAACCGCCGGCCGAAAGCGCCCGATCGATGATCCCGAACACGGCCATCGCCTGCGCGCTGGCATCGTCGGGGTGCTGGGACACGCCGTCCGGGCCGGCATCAGTCGTCCCGGCCACGAAGCACGCATCGCCCGCCACCAAGGCCCGGCTGTATCCGGCCGAGGCTTCCCACGGCCCGCCGGACGAGATGCGCTGCCGCTCCGTCACGCGCTGAACCTTGGGTCATCCTCGCGCCAGGCGAGGATCTCCGGGTCGCGCGCGATAGCCATGAGCAGGCCCGCGAGGAGCGTCGTGCGCGGCACGATGGAGTCGACCGCCAGGTACTCCGCCGGCGAGTGGTCGTTGCCGCCGATCGGGCCCAGGCCGTCCAGCGACGGCACGCCCATGCCGGACGTGGTGTTCGCGTCCGACGCCCCGCCGGTCGAGGTGTCGTGAACCTCGAACCCCAGCCGTCGAGCGACCGCCTGGGCGTGCTCCACGAGCCGGCCGCTGCGAGCGAGCTTCTCCATCGGCCGCCAGCCGGCCATGACTTCCAGCTCCGTCGTGGTGTCCGGGACCTCCGTCATGGCGATCGTCTCACGCACGGCAGCCTCCACAGCGTCCAAAGCGGCGGCGTCAGTCGCCCGGATGTCGACCTCCAGGTCGCATCGCTCCGGCACCACGTTGGGCCGCGTGCCACCGCGGATCACGCCGACATTGACAGTCACGCCCGGCCAGCGCCCGTTGAGCCCGTGCAGGTCACGCACGATCCGGGTCGCCTCCAGGATCGCGTTGCGCCCCTTCTCCGGCTCGACACCGGCATGAGCGGCGCGGCCGTGCACGGTCACACGGGCGTCGATGATGCCCTTGCGGGCGCTGACGATGTCGCCGTTGGCGCGGGCACATTCCAGGACCAGCGCGACGTCGGCGTCCGCGGCCAGTGCCCGGATGTGCGGGGTCGATGTCGGCGAGCCGATCTCCTCGTCCGGATTGGCGACGAAGACCAGCCGCTCGAACGGTACCCCGCCGGCTTCACCGACGAGCGCCTTCAGGGCGTACAGCCCGGCGAGCAGGCCCGACTTCATGTCCGTGACGCCCGGGCCATAAGCGGTGTCGCCATCCATCCGGAACGGGCGCTGGGCCGCGGTCCCCGGGTCGAACACCGTGTCCATGTGGCCGATCAGCAGGACCCGCGGGCCGCCGGGGCTGCCGCGGAACGTGCCGATGACGGTGTCCCCGAAGCGATCATCGGGGTCCGACCGGATGTCGAGGTCCGCGCCCAGTTCGGACAGGAAGGTGGCGACCCAGCGCCCCACCTCGTCGACACCATCGCGGGTGTATGACCCGCAGTCGATGTTGACCAGACGTTCCAGGTCGGCGAGATAGGCCGGCAGGTCGGCGGCCACGACCCGGTGCAGGGCGTCGAGCTCGAGGCCGGCGGCGTCGGTGGTGGTCATCGGCGGCAGTCTACGGCACGGCGCCCGACTCACGGCACGGACCGGTGGCGACCCCGGGCGGTTGTTATCCTGCCCGGACCGTGCGACTGATCGAGATCCGCCTCCTCGAGGGCCCCAACGTCTACCGGCTGGAGCCGGTGGTCAAGCTGGAGATCGCCCACGGTCGGCGTCGCACGTGGTTCGGACAACGCGACCCGGGTCGGCACGCGCTGGTCCGCCTGGGAGTGGCGGTCCCGTCGCGCGACTGGCCGGACCCCGTGGCCGCAGGGGTGGCCTGGATCCGACGCCTCCGTGCGGACCATGGGGAAGGCCACACCGGCCTGGCGGTCCACCGCTCGTCCGATCCGGGCCACTGGATCGTGACGTTCCCATGGGTGGGCGAGGAACGCGCCCGTGTGCTCACGGAGGCGGCCCTGGCGCTCGCCGAGCGCGACGTCTCGCCATCGCGGACGGCCCGTCTCACGGGGGCCCAGGAGCGGTTCGTCGCCCGCTGGACGGAGCGGATCGATGGCGCGCGCACGTCCCCGCCGACGTGGATCCGCGACGCCGAGCGGAGGATCCCGATCATCTCCATCTCGGGGACCAACGGGAAGTCCACGGTGACCCGGATCATCACCCACATCCTCATCGGCGCGGGGCGCCACGTCGGGACCACCACCTCTGACGGGGTCCTCGTGGACGCGCGGATGGTCGATCCGGGCGACTGGACGGGTCCGGGCGGTGCCCACACCATCCTGGCCCGCTCCGACATCGATGTCGCGGTCCTCGAGACGGCGCGCGGTGGGATCGTCCTGCGCGGCATGGGCTACGAATCGAACGATGCGTCCGTCCTGACCAACGTCTCGTCCGACCACCTCGACCTGCAGGGGATCCACACCCTCCCGGAGCTCGCGGAGGTGAAGGCGACCGTGTGTCGGATCACCCGGCCGGACGGGTGGATCGTCCTCAACGGTGACGACCCGCTCGTCGCCGCCGTCGCGCGGCGAGTCCGCGCACGCGTCGCCTACTTCTCGCTGGCGCCGGATGGATCGCTCCCCGGCGTGGTGCGCCGCCATCTCGCCGCTGGCGGTCGCGCCTATGTCGAACGCCGGGGATGGCTGACCGAGGTCAACGGGTCGGATGCCACGCAGATCGCGGAGTCCGCTCGCATCCCGATCACGATCGGCGGCCTGGCGCGCCACAACGTGGCCAACGCCCTGGCCGCGGCCGGCGGTGCCCGGGGCCTGGGCGCGACGATCGACCAGGTGCGCGACGGCCTGCTCGACTTCCGACCGTCCACGGACCGCTCACCGGGGCGTCTCAACCTGTTCCGCCTTGGGTCGCGCCTGGTCATCGTGGACTTCGCGCACAACGAGGCCGGGGTCGCCGCGGTGATGGACGTGGCGGAGGGGATCGCGGCTGGAGCTGCGGGTCGCGCGGCGCCCATCACGGCCATCATCGGCACGGCCGGCGATCGTCCGGACGATACGCTCCGGGGCATCGGGCGGATCGCGGGCACCCGGGCCCAGCGCCTCGTGATCAAGGAGACCCGCAAATACCTCCGTGGCAGGACGGCATCGGCCGTGATCGGGGAACTGCTGGCGGGCGCCAAGTCGGCCGGGGTCAATGCCACCGACATCCCGATCTACGAGAGCGAGACGGCCGCCCTCCGCACCGAACTCGTGGGCCAGGGGCCGGACGCGCCGCGGGTCATCGTCCTGATGTGCCACGAGGATCGCGACGGCGTGTTCCGGCTGCTCGGGGACCTGGGCGCCCGAGCCGTGGACGTGGCCGCGGAACTCACCTCGCTCGTTCCGCGGCTCCAGGAGCGGCCGCGCCGGGCGTAGCGTCTCAGGGTGCCGTGCCGCCGTCCTCCTCAGCGCTCCGGGTTCGGCCACGGTAAACGGCGACACGGTGCAGCGCCGGTCATCGCTCTTCTTTCATCGGGGGTTCACCCTCGCTGAACAATGGCACGGTGAAGGGCCTCGTGGGCCGGCCCCGGGCACCGCGGAGGGGGCCTCGTAGGGTCGACGTTCACCCCTGACGAACTCACAGGACCGGACGACCGGTGGATCGGCCCCTGGGCGTGCAGACGTTCAGTGGCGGTGAAGTCCGGGTGGCGAGGGCCGGCCCGGTGCGTCGAGCCGTCGCTCCAGCCCGTCGAGGAGCAGGTCCAACCCGAAGGTGAAGTCGAGCGGGACGCCGTGCTCGCTTGCAGCCACCGCGGAAGCGATCGCCGCCAGGTTCGGGTGGCGATCCGGGTCCAGACCCGCGGCCATCGCGGCCGCGACCTCCACGTAGTCGTCCACGTCGAACGGCCAGCTGACGACCTGCATCGTGAACCCATAGAGGTGGCTGTCGAGCGCCGCGAACGCATGAGCGACGTCGATCATCGGGAAGCCCGCATCGCGCAGCACGCCGACGACGGCGTCCAGGTAGGCAAGCCGCGCCGGCCCCGGGTCGAGACTCGACTCCAGCAGCGGGCCCGCCCATGGGTGCCGGAGCAGGACGGCGTGGGCTGCGATCGAGCTGTCGCGGATGGCCGTCCGCCAGTGGACGCCCGGCGCCGGGAGCGTGAACTCGGCCGCGACCTTGTCGGCGATCCCGGCCAGGACGGCGTCCTTGTCCGGGACGTGCTTGTACAACGACATGGCCTCCACGCCCAGGTGCTGTCCGAGGCGGCGCATGGTGACCGCGCCCAGACCATCGCGATCGGCGAGCTCGATGGCGGCGTCGATGACGCGCTCGCGGGTCAACGGTTCGCGGCGCACGCGAGGGTGTCGCGACCGACTCGACATCGCTACCTCCCACTTGACGAGATTACAGTGTAAGCCTATGCTGCCCTCATCACCAAGCTTACACTGTAATCCGGAGGCACCAGACCCGTCATGCTCGCCACCGTCCTCACCGTCCTCGGTATCGCCGCCGTCGCGATCGCGACCCTCGCCGCGGTCTTCGTGATCGGGATGCGCCGCAAGTCGCGCATCGTCCAGGGACCGCTTCGTGCCTTCCTCCGCGTCGTGCTGAACCCGCGTCAGCTGCGCCAGGCCGGTCGGTCGGACGCCACCACCTCCATCATCCGACACCGCGGCCGCCGGACTGGCCGGCTGCTGGAGACCCCGGTCGACGTCGTTCGCGACGCCGACGACTTCTTCATCGCCCTGCCCTACGGTCGGCAGACCCAATGGCTCCGCAACGTGCTGGCGGCCGGATCGGCGGAGATCGTCACGGACGGCGCGACGATCGCGGTCGAGGGGCCGGAGCTCCTCGTCATGAGCACCGTCACGCACCACTTCCCGGAGGCGGACCAGCGATCGTTCCAGGTGTTCGGCACGACCGATTGCCTCCGCCTGAGCCGAGCCAACGGTGACGAGACCGCCCGCGCGGTGGTCGCAGGGGCGGCGGCCTGATGCGCGCCGTGATCCACGAACGATACGGGCCGCCCGATGCGCTGCGGCTCGGCGACATCCCGACGCCCGTGCCTGAGGACGGGGACGTGCTGGTGCGGGTCCGCGCGGCCGCGATCTTCTTCGGCGACTGGCGGGTCATCCGCGGACAGCCGTTCGTCGTCCGGTTCGCGACGGGCCTGCGCCGGCCAAAGCAGCCGGTGCCGGGCATCGACGCCGCCGGTGTCGTGGAGGCCGTCGGCGCGGGCGTGACGGACCTGCGACCGGGGGATGAGGTGTTCGGGTGGGCGCCCGGGACGCTCGCCGAGTTCGCGTGCGCGCCGGCATCCCAGTTCGCGACGAAGCCCTCGGCATGGTCGTTCGAGGAGGCCGCGGCCATCCCCGAAGCGGGCATGACGGCCCTCCAGGGGCTGCGCGACGCCGGTCGCGTGGCGCCGGGCCAGCGCGTCCTGATCATCGGGGCGTCCGGGGGCGTCGGGACGTTCGCCGTCCAGGTCGCCGCCGCCCTTGGTGCGCACGTCACCGCGGTGTGCAGCACGCGGAACGTGGACCTCGTGCGCTCGCTCGGAGCCGCGGAGGTCATCGACTACGAGCGCGAGGACCTCCTGGCACGGCCGGACCGTTTCGAAGTCATCTTCCAGGCGGCCGGGACGACATCGCCGCGGCGGCTGCGCCGGCTGCTCGTGCCGGGTGGCACCCTGGTCCTGAGCAACGGCCAGGGGCGGTTCGCCGGCATCGATCGCATCCTGGCGGCGACCATCCTGGATCGGTTCGTGCGCGAACGGCTGG
>JBBEBL010000072.1:0-5969 GCA_040882345.1 Chloroflexota bacterium | reverse complement strand
CGTTCACCTTCATGACACCCGAAGGCCATACCCTGTCAGCGTGGATCACGTTCTCCGCGTACCGCGACGGCGAGGCCACGGTGGTGCAGGCCCAGGCGCTCGAGCGCACATCGGACCCGTTCGACGAGCTCGCCTACATGCTGGGCGGGAACAAGATGAACGATCGATTCTGGCGCGAGACGCTGGCCAACGTCGCGACGACGATGGGCGCGACGGATCCGAAGGTGGACGTCCAGGTGGTCTGCATCGACCGGCACCGCCAGTGGCGCCACGCGCGCAACATCCGCAACAGCGCGACCCTGCGCACGGCACGCCACACCCTGACCGCCCCGGTCCGCTGGCTCACGCGTCGCTGACACGAACGGAGCTGGAGTCGCACCATGGACCTGGCGGACCTTCGACCGGCCATGCGGTTCCGACCATTCTGATCACGCCCGTGGCCATCCGCGAGTCGAGGCGATGAGCACGCTGGACGCGATCGTCATCGGGGCCGGTCCGAACGGCCTGGCCGCGGCCCTCACGCTGGCCCGGGCCGGCCGCTCCGTCCGGGTCTACGAGGCGGCCCCGAGCATCGGCGGCGGCACGCGGACGGAGGAACTGACCCTCCCCGGGTTCCGCCACGACGTGTGCTCCACGATCCTGCCGCTGACGGCCGCCTCCCCGTTCTTTCGCACGGTGGATCTGGCGCGGCACGGCGTGGAGCTTGTTCACCCGGATGCGCCCGTCGCCCACGCGCTGGACGGGGAACGAGCGGTGGTCCTGGAACGTTCCGTCGCGGCGACGGCGGCCGGCTTCCAGGAGACGCGCGACGCACGGGCGTGGCGGAACCTGTTCGGACCACTCAGCCGCGATGCCGGCAAGCTGTCCGGGGAACTGCTTCGGCCCGTCGTCCACGTCCCGCACCATCCCCTGGCCCTCGCCCGCTTCGGGATACCCGCACTGCGATCCGCGGCCGGGCTTGCCCGCGCATCGTTCCGCGGGGAGGAGGCCAGGGCACTCTTCGGGGGGCTCGCGTCGCACGCGATGCTGCCCCTGACGGCACCCCTGTCGGCGTCGTTCGGCCTCGTGCTCGGGCTGTACGCCCACGCCGTGGGCTGGCCCATGGTCCGCGGTGGTTCGTCGGCCGTGGCGGACGCCCTGGCCGCGGAGATCCGCGCCCTCGACGGGGAGATCGTCGTCGAGCAGCGGATCGCGTCGCTGGACGACGTGCCACGGTCACGCGTCGTCGTCTTCGACACCACGCCCCAGGCGCTGGCCGCCATCGCCGGCGACCGTCTGCCAGCACGGACCCGCCGGCGGTACGAGCGCTTCCGGTTCGGCCCCGGCGTCTTCAAGATGGACTGGGCGCTGGACGGCCCCATCCCGTGGACGGCAGACGGCCTGCGCCGGGCAGCCACCATCCACCTGGGCGGGACACTGGACGAACTGGTCGCGTCAGAGGCGGACGTCGCCGCGGGCCGGCACCCGGATAGCCCCTTCATCCTGCTCGTGCAGTACGTCCCGTGGGACCCGTCGCGGGCCCCGGTCGGCACGACCACGGTCTGGGCGTACTGCCATGTGCCCAATGGATCCGACGTGGACATGACCGCCCGGATGGAGGCCCAGGTGGAACGATTCGCGCCGGGGTTCCGGGACCGCATCCTGGCGCGATCCACCCACTCGCCCGCAGCCATGGAGGCACATGACGCCAACTACGTCGGCGGCGACATCAACGCCGGCATCTCAGACTTGCGCCAGCTCATCTTCCGACCGACGCCATCACTGGATCCATACCATGCGGGACCTGGGCTCTACCTCGGGTCGTCGTCCACACCGCCCGGCGGCGGCGTCCACGGCATGGGCGGCTACCTGGCGGCCCGCTCCGCCCTGCGCCGCGACCTCAGCTGAGCAGGCGCCGCAGCCACCAGCCAAGGGCCAGCGCGCCGGCGGCCGGGAGGGCCATCCACGCCACGATCAGGAGCGCCAGGATCGTGAGCGTGCCGGGCAGGTCGGCCAGGCCGTCCTGGATCGTCCCGCGATCCAGGTCCGCCGCGATGGCGTCGAGTCGGTCGCCCAGGGCCTTCAGGGACGTGGCGTTGGTGAGGAGTTTGGTCTTGTTGTCCTCGAGGTCTGCCGCGATCCCCTCCAGGCGCGTGTCCAGGCCGTCGATGTCCGTGGCCATCTGACCGAACAATCTGGCCACATCGGCGAGCGGCCGCGCCCCGAGGATGCTCACCGAGTCAAGCTGCGATTCGACCGTCCGCAGATTGCCCTGCAGGTTGCCCATGGTGGCGGCGACCTGGCGGACCGACGGCGGCGTCCGTTCCAGCGTGGCCGCGAACGAGATCGCGGAACTGCCCGCGTCGCGCAGGGCCCGCGAACTCTCCTCCAGCGTCGCGACCAGCGACTCCACCTGCGCGCTGGTCCGATCCACGGCGCTGGTCACCCGACCACCGACCGAAACGAGCACGAGCAGGCCAGCCACCGCGAGGACGAGGCCGACCACGCCGTAGCCGATGAGGCCCAGGCTCAGGCGGCGCAGCCCCGGGCGGAGCTGGCCGGGATCGATCGGTGTCACCGCCACGCGCTGCGGGCGGCATCCGGGTAGAGCCGCACCCGCCGGTACGGCTCACGGCCGCGCGACCGCGAGACGAGGTTGGCCCGTTCCGCCATCTGGTGCTGGAGACGCCGGATGTACGCGTTCTGGGGCGAGAGCTCCACGGCCTCGGACGAGTTGAGGACGACCTCGATGGCGTCTTCCGTCTCGCGCATCGCCGCGTCGCGCGGATCGATCTCCAGCGCGAAGATGGAAGTCAGGCTGGTCTGCATCTGCGGGACGGTGTTGCTCTTGAGGACGTAGATCGGCAGGGCGCGCTCCTCCGCCTCGCGCAGGAGCGGGGTCTTCTGCTTGTACTCGTTGCGCAGGGTCATGACCACGTCCGCCTCGTCCATCTCGCGGGCGATGACGACCGGCAGTCCCAGGTCGCGGACCGCCTGCTCCAGGCGCTTGCGGCTGATCCCCTGGGGCAGCACGCGCAGGGTGGGCAGTGGCGAGCCGCCCGGCACGAGCACGGTCTCGCCGCTGGCGCCCTCCTCCGCGCCAAGCGGAAGGCGATCCAGGTCGTCGTCGGGCCCCAGGTCATCCGCGTTGACCGGCGCGGTCCCTTCGTCCGCCTTGAGCGTCTGGAGGGCGCGGGCCGCCTGGTCGCGCCAGGCCTTCTGGCGTTCCAGTTCGCGGGCCTCCCTGGCGCGCGTCTCGGCGGCGGTCAGCGTGGCCCCACGCTCCAGCGGCCCCCGGTCGGCGATGTCGCCCGCCACGAAGGGAGCCTCCACGGCGCGGGATGCGAAGCGTTCACCGGGCATCGTGCCGGGTGCGCCACCCTCCGAGGTGGAGCCACGGGGTGAGCTCTCGCGCCCGGAGCCGCCGCGGGTCTGCCGCCAGCCGCCGGACGCACCCGGCCGGTATCCGGGGCGGTACGCGCCGCGCTCGGCCTCCCGATAGCCGCCGCGGGTCGAGCCGTCGCCGCGCCACCCGGGCTCCATCCGCCACGGCGACCCGCTGCCGACGAGCCCGGCGAACCGCTCCGCCCCCAACTGCTCACGGGGGGATGGGCGCGGCCGGCCCTGGGAGCGATGCACGCCCTCCTCGTCGCGCCAGCGCAGTTCCGGAGCGACCGCGTCGCCGCGCAGCAGGGCGTCGATGGTCTCGGCGACGTCGCTGTGGACGGCGACCCGCTCGCGGTCCTGGATCTCCACGATGACATCGAAGGTCGGTGGCGCCTTGCGCTCCAGAACGCTCTTCTGGGTCCGTCGCCGACGCGCCTCCTCATCGCCAAGGGTGACGCTCTGGATCCCGCCGATGAGGTCGGACAGGGTCGGGTTGAGCATGAGGTTGTCCAGGTTGTTGCCGTGGGCCGTGCCGATGAGCTGGACGCCGCGCTCAGCGATGGTCCGCGCGGCCTGGGCCTCAAGCTCCGTCCCGATCTCGTCGATGACGATGACCTGGGGCATGTGGTTCTCCACCGCCTCGATCATCACCTCGTGCTGGAGGCTGGGCGTGCGGACCTGCATCCGGCGGGCCTTGCCGATGGCCGGGTGGGGGATGTCGCCATCTCCGGCGATCTCGTTGGAGGTGTCCACCACGACGACCCGCTTGCCCATGTCATCCGCGAGGACCCTGGCCGCCTCACGCAGCATCGTCGTCTTGCCGATGCCCGGTCGACCCATGATCAGGATGGACTTCCCGGTCTCGACGAAGTCGTTGATGATCTCGATCGTCCCGTAGACGGCCCGGCCGATCCGGCAGGTCAGGCCCACGATCTTGCCGTTGCGGTTGCGGATGGCGCTGATGCGGTGGAGCGTCCGCTCGATCCCGGCCCGGTTGTCGTCGCCGAATGAGCCGATGTGATCGACCACGAACGCGATGTCGGCGTCGCTGATCTCGCGCTCCAGGAGGCTGACCTCGGCGTCAGGGAACCGCGCCTCCGGCCGCCGACCCAGGTCCATGACGACCTCGATCAGCGAATCCTTGGCAGGCAGCGCATGGACGGCGTCGACGATCTCCGGTGGCAGGGACGCGAGAAGGGCATCCAGGTCGTCCATCGATTCCCGTCGGCGGTCCTGTGAGCCCACGGTGACCTCCACTAGCGCGTACGACGGTGGTTCAACGCACGCCCGCCGGCACGAGGGCCGGCTCGGCGACGCGGACGAGCGTTTCCTTCATGAGCAGCGTGACGCTGGCGATCCGATCGAAGCCGTGATCCTCCAGGCGGTTGTCCACCGGTGCCTCATAGGTTCGCACGGGAGCGATGACCCCGTGATCGTGCCGATGCTCGCCGCCCCGCGAGCTCCGCGACTCGATGACGCCGAGACCGTACTCGATGAGTGCCGAAGCGTCCGCCTCCGGCCTGGCGATCACCTTGAGATAGTGCGGCTGGTCCTCCTTGGCGACCCCGATCTGGACCATCCCGTCGAGGAGCGTGCCGTCCTTGCCGCCCCCCTCGGCAGCCTGGACGAAGACCTCGACGTCGGCGAAGCGCAGGATCGGCGCGAGGCTGGATCGCGGCACGCGCCAGAGGTGCCCCTGCCGCTCCCAGTCGGGGATGCGGATCGCCTCCAGGCGCGAGACCGGGGTGGGCGTCGTGGCCGTGTACAGACGGTGGAGGGCCACCGCGTCCACGGCCTGGGCCGGTCGGATGCGAGCCCTGGCTGCCGCAGCATCCGTCCATGGCGTCGGCAGCTCCGACCGAGCGGCGCGAAACAGCACGGATTCCTCGCCGTAGCGGATGAACCCGGCCTGCATGAACATCTCGACGTTGCCGTCCGTGTCCGCGCACGCCACATGGAAGCGGGCGGCGCCGCGCTTGGATCCCTCGCGCAGGAGCTGCTGGACGAGCCGGTAGCGGATGTCACCGGCATCGGCGAGGCCCACCCCGTCCAGCTCCACGATGGTCCACTCGTCCCGCGATGACTCGCGCTCCACGCGGACCAGGCCCGCGAGGCGGCCCTGCTGCTCGTACACGTACATCAGGTCGTGGGGCCGGAAAGCGCCCAGCGGCAGGCGGAACAGGCTGAACATCCCGATGGGCGGTCCACTGACCGGCAGGCCCAGTGAGCGGGTGGCCGGATCGTCCGACTGGCACAGCCGGGACAGCTCCCCAAGGGCGGCGAGATCCGTCAGGCGCGCCGCACGGACCTTGCCCTGGCTGCGGGGCGGCCTCGCCGGCGTCATGTGGTCCTGGCTCGGCGGGTCGGGTGGGGGCGCCGACCGGAGCCCTCACCCGGGTCGCTGTGCTCGGAGGCCATCGTGGCCACGAGCCGATGGAAGCGCGTCTCCCCGGCGAGTTCCGGGTGGAACGAGGTGGCGATCACGTTCCGTTGCCGGACGGCCACCACGCGACCGTCGCCCAGGCGGGCCAGGACGTCCACGTCCGGACCGGTCCGCTCGATGATCGGGGCGCGGATGAAGACGGCGTGGACCGGCGTGTCGC
>JBBEBL010000071.1:2291-5980 GCA_040882345.1 Chloroflexota bacterium | reverse complement strand
GCCGAGACCACCACCGTGGTGGACGCCGCGGGGGCCGCGATGCTCGTGACCGGGACCCGCCACTTCCGTCATTGAGGGCCGCGTCGCGGCCCCCGTGTCCGTGAGTCACGATCCGGGGATGGGCCCCTTGGGGTGCCCCGCCGAACCGCCACAGATCGCTCTTTCGTCGTAGCAGCCGCACACGGCCATCGCGACATGGTGACTCGTGGTCACGCCCCGCCGCCGCACGGGCCGGGCCCGAGCCGGACGCCCGCTGCTACCATCGCGCTCGCATGCCTGACCGACCCCGCTACTACCTGACCACGGCCATCGCCTACGCCAACAACAAGCCCGGCCTCCACACCCTGTACGAGGTCATCGGGGCGGACGTCATCGCGCGCTGGCACCGGATGATCGGTGACGACACCCGTTTCCTGACGGGCACGGACGAGCACTCGATCAACATCGCCCAGGCGGCGGTGGACGAGGGTCGCCCGGCGCGCGAGTTCGTGGATGAGAAGGTCGGCTTCTTCCGCACGGCGGAGGACGCCCTGGCCATCTCCCCGGATCGCTTCATCCGGACCACGGACCCCGATCACATCCGGGCCGCGCAGGAGATGGTCCGCCGGGCGCACGCCAACGGCGACATCTACCTGGGCACGTACGAGGGCTGGTACTGCCCCAACGAGGGCTTCCGGAGCGCCACGGACGTGCAGGAGACGGCGCGCGGGACGATCTGCCCGAACCATCCCGACGTCCCGCTGCAGTGGCTGACGGAGAAGAACTGGTTCTTCCGGCTGTCGGCCTACCAGGAGCGCCTGGAGCGCCACTTCGCGGACCACCCGGAATTCGTGCAACCGGACTTCCGACGCAACGAGATGCTGGGCTTCATCCGCGGCGGCCTTGACGACTTCTCCATCTCGCGCGAGCGCACGCCGGGCGGCTGGGGCATACCGTTCCCGATCGCGGAGAACGGCGAGACGGCGCTCCGCGAGGATGGTACCTGGGACCCCGAGGCCGGCGTCATCTACGTCTGGTACGACGCGCTCATCAACTACATCACGGGCGCGGGCTTCCCGGACGACCCCGGGGCATTCGCGCGTTGGTGGCCGGCCGACCTGCATGTCATCGGCAAGGACATCGCCCGCTTCCACACGATCTTCTGGCCGGCCATGTTGTGGAGTGCCGGGCTGGAGGCGCCGCGCAAGGTCTGGGTCCACGGCTGGCTCCTGGCGGCCGGCGGCGAACGGATGAGCAAGAGTCGCGGCAACTTCCTGGATCCCAACGACTTCGTCGCGGCCTTCGGCCAGGACGGTGCGCGCTACGTCGTGCTCCGGGAGGTCGCCTTCGATCGCGACTCCGAGGTCTCGTGGGACTCCTTCGTTCGTCGCTACAACGCCGATCTGGCCAACGACTTCGGCAACCTCGTTAACCGGACCGTATCCATGACCAACCGCTACCTGGGTGGGGAGCGGCCGTCACCACGTGCCGCAGCCGACTCGCCGCTGGCCGAGGGCTGGGGCGACACCCTCCGTCTGTACCGGGAGCGGATCGAAGGCTGCCTTCTCCACGACGCGCTCGCCGAGCTCTGGGAGTTCGTCGGTGGGGCCAACAAGGTCGTCGATGCGGAACAGCCGTGGGTGCTCGCCAAGGCCGCCACGGCCGGCGATGCCGCCGCCGCCGAGCGACTCAGGGACGTGCTCGGGGATCTGCTGGAGGCATGCCGACTGATCGGGCTGGCGGTGGCGCCATACATGCCCGGTGCCGCACCGCGCGTCCTGGGTCAGCTCGGGTATGCGTACGAGTACGCCCAGGACGGAAACGGTGGGCCGCCGCTCCAGGATGAGTTGGCCTGGGGCGCCCGGGCAGGGGAGCCGGGCAGCGTCACGGAGCCGCAGCCCATCTTCCCGCGCCTTGACGCCGAGACTGCGGCCGACTGACGGCCGCGGACGAGAAGCGAAGCACCATGACCCGCGTCCGCCTCGTCGACTCCCATTGCCACCTCAACGCGGATCGATTCGAGGCTGACGTCGCGCAGGTCATCCAGGCGGCCCAGCTCGCGGGTGTCGAGCGGATCCTCGTGCCGGGCTGGAACGTGGCCTCCTCGGAGCGTGCGCTGGATCTCATCGACCGGTTCGGATGGCTGGACGCGGCGGTCGGCGTGCACCCTCACGACGCTGCCAGGGTGGACGACGCGGGTTGGTCGCGGATCGCCGCCTGGGCCGTCCGCCCGGAGGTCGTGGCGATCGGGGAGACCGGCCTCGACTACGACCGCGTCTTCAGCCCCGTCCCGGACCAGCTCACCAACCTCCGCCGGAACCTGCGTCTCGCGGCGGACACCGGACGGCCCGTGATCCTCCACTGCCGGTCCGCGGCCGGACGCCGGGACGCCCAGGACGCGTTACTCGCGGAGGTCACGGCGATGGGGGCGGACCGCCCACCGCTCGTCATCCACAGCTACTCCGGCCCGGCCGACTATGCGGCCGCGATGCTGGACCTTGGCGCCGTGCTGAGCTTCAGCGGTCTCGTCTTCCGGCGAGGCGAGGAAGCGTCCGCCACGGTGGCCGGTCGTGCCCCACGGGACCGAGTACTCGTCGAGACCGATTCGCCGTTTCTCGCCGCCCCGGGTGCCCCCCGGGGACGCAACGCGCCCGAGTGGGTCCGGCTCACCGCCGACTGGCTGGCCGAGCGCCAGGGCACGGATGTCGCCTCCCTCGGCGATGCCCTGGTGGCGACCTACGAGCAGTGGTTCGCTCGCCCGCGCTGACCCGTCCCGCGACCCCTGGAGGTGCCATTCGGCTCGGTGCGGCCCGGGCCATCCGGGCCGTCGGCCGCCGTACGTGGGGCCCAACGGCTCTCCCGGAACCTGCCATCCCGCCCCTACGGTCGAGCCCTGTCCCGGGCGACAGTGACACCAGCACAGATCGATCACATACCCGACATCGTCGCAAATGGAGGCACCGGTAATGGAAAAGCGCATCAGGAACATCGGGCTCGTGCTCGCGGTCTTCGGCCTCGTCTTCGTGATGGCCGGGGGCTACGCGCTGTTCAAGACGCAGGAGGGCTACCGCTCCCTCCAGTCGTTCAGCGCCGCCCAGGGCGTCGAGCTCGCGTACAACGACCAGGGCCAGCTCGTGGACCGCGGCGAAGTCGAGGGCGCGCAGAAGATCATGACGCTCCTCACCGTCGACTGGGGCTACCCCGTCGTCGCCTCGGAGCTGGACCCCAACGACCCGCTCGTCAACACCGGCAGCGAGTACATGTACCAGATGGCGGTCGTCGCCTATCACACCCTCAACTCGACCCAGACGGTCATCCTCGCCGAGGACACCGAGTACAAGGGTGAGGTCTTCAAGGCTGGCACCTACGAGTTCGCGGTCGACGGCCGCTACTGGGCCGACTTCGACCGCGCGCATCCGATCGAGGGTGCGGCTCGCGGTCAGGCCTGGACCGGCGTGGCGCATGCCCTGATCGCCGAGCTCGGCATCGGGACCGTCACCGCATCCACCCTGCTTATGGGTGTCGGCCTCGGCGGACTCTTCCTGGGAGTCGGAGTGGTCTTCATCTTCGCGGGCCTCGGCCTGGCCTGGGCGGTCCGCGCGGAGCGCGAGAAGGTCCAGGCGCTTCGCCCGGCGAACCTCCCCGCCTGACCCACCACGGGTCCCGGTCCGCGGGACCCACGACGAAGACGACGGGCCTGCCACGATGGC
>JBBEBL010000071.1:0-2281 GCA_040882345.1 Chloroflexota bacterium | reverse complement strand
TGGCCCGTCGTTCGCGTTCACCCCGCCGGACAACCGGCGCCGTCGGTGAGAGACTGCGTCCGTGCCTCCATCCACCCGCCGCCCCCGCCGCCTACGCTTCCACGTCGCTCACGTCGCTCACGTCGCTCACGTCGCCATGGCGCTGGCCATCGGACTGGCTGCCTGCGGCGGCGACGTCGTCCCATCCGCTGCCCCCACGGTCACGAGCTCGACCGGGCCCGGGCCTCTGTGCCCGATCGTGTCGGCGACCGGTGGCCTCCCGTCGGATCGTCTCGTGGACATCGTCGTGGGCGGGGCCGGCACCGCCGACCTGCTGACCTTCGTCTTCGGCGCCCCGTCGGTCGGTCAGCCGCCAGCGGTCCCCGCGGGCAACCTGGAGGTCGCGACGCCGCCCTACACCCACGCGTCCAGCGGCGCGCCGGTGGAGGTCGACGGCGAGCGTGTGGCGATCGTCCGGTTCACCGGCATGTCCATCGTCAACGACGTGGGTCAGCCCACCTACGAGGGTCCGATGGATGTCCGGCCGGACCTCCCGGCCCTCAAGAGCGTGGTCAACTTCGACATGTCGGAGGGGGTCGTGGGCTGGTACGTGGGCTATGACGGACCGGGCTGCATCACCCTCTCGTCGGATCAGCAGCGAGTCACCGTCGTCATCGACCACGGCCCGAGTTGACAGGCACGGCGTACGTTCGCTAGTCTCCCCTTAGCACTCTCCATCCGAGAGTGCTAATGCACCGATCGACCAACCTGAACGGGATGTGCCGGGAGTAGCCGGCGGAGCGATCAGGGAATGGACCGGTCCCGGTGCTCGACAGATGAGAGGGTGCTCCCTGGTCCGCCGCGAACCGGCCGTCCCGGAGCCCCGACCGATCACATGCCCGACGGTCGGCCATGACCGTCACAGGAGGAACGCACGTTGGCCAAAGCCACCGCTTCCGCGAAGAAGCTGAGCCCACTCGGCGACCGCGTCGTCATCCAGCCCACGCCTCGTGAGGAGATGACCAAGAGCGGCATCGTCCTCCCGGACACCGTCAAGGAGAAGCCCCAGGAGGGGACCATCATCGCCGTCGGACCGGGCAAGACGCTCGATGACGGCAAGCGCGAGGCCATGGACGTCAAGACCGGCGACAAGGTCCTGTACGCGAAGTACGCGGGTACCGAGTTCAAGATCGACGACGAGGAGCTCCTCATCGTCAGCCAGAAGGACATCCTGGCGATCGTCGAGGGCTGACGGCCTTCGCGTCGTCGTCCCGATCCGATCCGTACCGCAATCCCTGGAGGATCCCACAATTGGCTAAGCAGCTCATCTTCGACGAGACCGCTCGTCGCTCCCTCAAGCGCGGCATCGATCACCTGGCCGACGCGGTCAAGGTGACCATCGGCCCCAAGGGCCGCAACGTCGTCCTCGACAAGAAGTTCGGCTCGCCGACCATCACCAATGACGGCGTGACCATCGCTCGTGACATCGAGCTCGAGAATCCGTTCGAGAACATGGGCGCGCAGCTCCTCAAGGAAGTCGCGACCAAGACGGACGACGTCGCCGGTGACGGCACGACGACCGCGGTCGTGCTCGGCCAGGCGCTCGTCGCCGAGGGCCTTCGCGTCGTGACCGCCGGGGCCAACCCGATGGTCGTCAAGCGCGGCATCGAGGCCGCCGTCGAGGCGATCGTCGCCGAGATCAAGAAGCAGTCGCGCCCCGTCGACAGCCGTGAGCAGATCTCGGCCGTGGCCGCCATCTCGGCCGCCGACCCGGAAGTCGGCGAGATCATCGCGGAGGTGATGGACAAGGTCGGCAAGGACGGCGTCATCACCGTCGAGGAAGGCCAGAGCCTTGGCCTCGAGAAGGAATACACGGAGGGCATGCAGTTCGACCGTGGCTACCTCTCGGCGTACTTCGTGACCAACCCCGATCGGATGGAGACGGTCCTCGAGAACCCGCTCATCCTGATCACGGACAAGAAGATCTCCAGCGTGCAGGACATGCTCCCGGCGCTCGAGAAGGGTGTCCAGCAGGGCAAGCCGATCCTGATCATCGCCGAGGACGTCGACGGTGAGGCCCTGGCCACGCTGGTCGTGAACAAGCTCCGCGGCACGCTGGCCGTCCTGGCCGTCAAGGCCCCGGGCTTCGGTGATCGCCGCAAGGAGATGCTCCGCGACATCGCTACCCTCACGGGCGGCACGGTCATCAGCGAGGAGGTCGGGCGCAAGCTCGACTCCGTCACGCCGGAGGACTTCGGGTCGGCCCGTCGCGTCGTCGCGACCAAGGACGACACCACGATCG
>JBBEBL010000070.1:0-1095 GCA_040882345.1 Chloroflexota bacterium | reverse complement strand
CGGCACGGGCCATCGCGCTGGTCGTCTGTAGCGCTCGAAGATCTGCTTCATCTCGCGTTCGAGCCTGGCGCGGTCCATCGTGACCGGGCGTTCCCCTGCAGAGAGCACGGCGACGATCTGCGCCCGCACGCTGTTGTCGAGCTTGATCGACCCGAGCTGGGCCAGGATCGGGGTCTCCCACGTCGAGGCGCTGATCCGAGCCTTCGAACCCCATGCCGCGCAGGGGTCCGTATGCAGCTTGGCGATCCGCTCGGTGTTGCCCATCCGGCCATCAGATCGGATCCGCCGCCCGCAAGAGCACTCGAGCAGGCCAGCGAGCAGGTGTTGGCGACCCCGGTGGCGCGGCCCGCCGCCTCGCGTCTTGGCCTGCCGCACCGCCTCGACTCGTGCCCAGGGCTCGTCAGACACGGGCGGGTTCGCCCGCCACGGCGCAGGACGCCGGGTCTCGTCTCGTCCGCGATGGCGACGCACCCAGCCGTTGTACAGGGGGTTGATCAAGATCATCCGGATGCGCGAGGCCTCGAGGCCGGTCTCGTCTGCCAGCTGGCGGGCGCTGACGGCACCAAGGGCGTAGCGGAGGGCGTTGTGCCGGCTGCGGTTCGACTGGCGGGCGTGCTCGGTGCAGCGGCTACCCGCGCGGCTGGTGACGACACCGCAGACCGTGCACAGCTTCACCCGCGAATCGTCGACGAGGTGGATGGCGCGGTCTATTCGCTCCTGGTGCTACGCCCTCAAGCCAGGCGCCTGCGGAGCAGGTTCGCCATCGGACGCCGGCCGGAAGCCCACGAGAGCGAGCTGCTCGACCATCCGCCGACGGGCGACGGGCGTGCCGTCGTAGCGCCAGCCCAGGAGACGACTGAGCACCGCCCGGACGATCGGCGCGATGAGCCGGTTGCGGCGCTCGTAGTCGGCGAAGATCCGCTCGGCCTCGTCCGGCGGGAGGATGCGATAGGCCGGCGCGAAGCGCTGCCGACCGGTCCACACCTCGTGCGCCAGCCCAGCCTCGACGTTGTGAAGCCAGCCCGTCTTGCGACCCCAGCCCGCAGCGACGACGGATTCCCGGGTGCTCGGGTCGTACTTCACGACCTCGAGGAC
>JBBEBL010000069.1:0-1108 GCA_040882345.1 Chloroflexota bacterium | reverse complement strand
GCCCACTACTACGTCGCCCGCGACGGCTGGGCGATCGAGGCCATCGACCCGGCGAAGTACGCGGCCTGGTCCAGCCATCGTTCTTGCACTGGGCGCCGGTCGCGAGCGTCTCGACGATGACGATGTTGTCGAGCGCGATCCCCTGGTTCGAGGTGTTCGCGACGTCAGCCGCGAAGGTGAGGCAGCTCCACCCTGATCGACAGCCAGCTCCTCACGATCAGGCCGGGCCGAGCAGCTGGTCCACATCCCGGCGCAGGTCGTCGAGGCGCGTAACGACCATGTCCCAGACAAGCCGGTCGTCGACGCCTGCGTAACCGTGGACCAGAATGTTCCGGAAGGCGATCACGCGCCGGTGGTCGCCAACCTTCGCGGCGGTGTCGGGATTGAGCTTTGCCAGCTGGCTGAGCGCCTCGCCGATAATCTCGAACTGGCGCTCCACCGCCGCGCGCACCTTGGGTCGGCAGCGTAGGCGTCGAAGTCGAGGCCGGCCGTGAACTCGGCGATCAGGGCAGCGGCCCGCTGCATGTCGTACAGGTAGGCCCGCGCGTCACGCGGCATAGAGCAGCATCTTCGTGCGCTCCACGTCGGCCTTCACGTACGGGTTCCGGAGCGCGGAGACGGCGACGAGGTCGACCTCGCGGCCGAACAGGTCCTCGAGCGCCTCTCGCAGCCCGAAATAGGCGTTCGCGTACTCGCCCTCAATAGGGGGTGCGAACTCCACGAGGAGGTCGACGTCGCTCCGGTCGGAGTCGAAGTCGTCACGCGTCGCCGACCCGAACACGGACAGGCTGCGGACATGGTGCTGGCGGCACAGGTCAGCGAGCGCGATACGGTGGTCGTCGATGAACGTGGTCATGGTGCTACTCCTCTGGCAGAGAGTACCCGAGCGGCACCAAGCCGTTGGGCCTACCAGGGTCTGGCTCGACGAGCACCGCGTTGCCCCATGATCCGGACACGGCCCTCCAGCGTACACAACCGGTTTGCCCGGCCGGTCGTTCCCGACCTGCGGTCGCCCTCATCGCGGACCACCCGCCGGCAGACAGCACGAAGGAAGGCCGGACCGTAGGATCCGGCTTCAGGTTGTCTCGGGAATGGTCGGGGCGAGAGG
>JBBEBL010000068.1:0-6086 GCA_040882345.1 Chloroflexota bacterium | reverse complement strand
GGGCGGACGCCTTCGCCCTGGTCCCGAGCCTGACCGTGGGCTACGTCTGGCACGCAGGCGTCCATGCCGCACAGGTCGCCGCGGGCCTCGAGCGGATCGGCTTCGAGGTCGTCAGCCAGGTGATCTGGGACAAGGGCCTGTTCGCCATCGGGCGCTCCTGGTATCACTGGGGGCACGAGCCCTGCTGGGTCGTCCGCAAGGCTGGGTCGAGGGCCAGGTTCCTCGGCGAGCGCAACCAGTCGACGATCTGGCGGGCACCGAGTCCCAAGATGATCATGGCGGGCTCCGACGAGGAGAAGCAGGACCACCCGGCCCAGAAGCCGGTGCTCCTCTACGAGATGCCGATCCGCAATCACCTCGCGGCCGGCGAGGCCGTCTACGACCCCTTCCTCGGCTCGGGGACCACCCTGGTCGCCGCCGAAACCCTGGGCCGGCGCTGTCTCGGAATGGAGATCGAGCCCCGTTTCGTCCAGCTCACCATCGAGCGCTGGCAGGGCCTGACGGGGCAGCATGCGGCCCGGGTCGATGACTGAGCCAACCCGGCGCCGATCGCCCGCCAGCGTGGCCCGTGGGCGCCCACGGCGCTACCTTCACGCCGGTATCCGATCTGGGTACCAGAGCTAGCCGATGGCAGGCCGGGCGTGCACGTACCAGCGGCCCGATGGGCGGCCCTGTCGGGCGACCCCGATGCGCGACGAGCCGTTCTGCTTCTGGCATGCGCCCGAGACCGCCGAGGAGGCCGCGGAGGCCCGCCGCCTGGGCGGCCTCCACCGGCGCAAGAAGAAGACCGTCGCCGCCATCTACGGCGTCGGGGGTCTCCGGACGATCGACGACCTCCAGGGCCTCCTCGAGACGACCGTCATCGAGACGATGGCCCTCGAGAACACGATCAGCCGCAACCGGGCGATCGCGGGTATGGTCGCCACTGGGGCGAAGCTCATCGAGACCGGCGAGCTCGCGGAGCGGATCGCGGCGCTCGAGCTCGCCAGGGAGTCGAGTCGATCCGACGAGCCGCCCGACGGCAGCCTGCTCAGCGGATGACGAGCGCGACCGGCCGCCGCTTGGCGAAGCTCGAGGTGACCCTCCATCCCCGAGAGGCGGTCCTCCACTGGCTGGCCGAGGCCCAGGGCTATCCGGGCATCGTCGAGTACATCCGCAGCCAGATCGTCGAGCAGCCGGTCGAGGCGGCACCCCTCACCGTCATCGCCGCTCGCGCCGTGGCGGCGGTCCGGGCGGAGCGCAAGGGCCTGCCCCGCGACGAAGTCGAGCGGGCCGCCCTTCGGGCGCAGGGCGACGCGGTGTTCCTCTTCTGCCTCGTCGTCGTCCTCAACGGCCAGGCCCTCGAGGTGGCCCGGTTCAAGGGAGTCTGCGCGGCGGCCGTCTTCTTCTGGATGGGCGCGCTCCTCGGCGGTCCCCACGGGCCGCCCGAGTCCGAGGAGGACGCCCGGGAGCGAGTCGCAGCGTGGCGCAGCTGGCGGAAGGCGGTGGACCTGCTCTCGACGGAGGTGCGGGTCGAGACCGAGGCGCGGGCCGAGCTTGAGCGCCGCTACCTCGCCGGCCACCCAGTCCTTTTCCCCGACGGCGCGACAGCGTGGGCCGGGCACGTCGAGCTCGTCGAGCGGCTGCTCGGTCTCGCGGAGGTCATCGAACCAGCGAGGCGACCGAAGCGACCGTCCGGTGGCGAGCCGATCGCGGCACAGGTCGAAGCTCTCGCCACCCGGCTCGCCGATGACGCCCGGGTGAAGGGCTACGAGCTCCTCGGCGAGCGAGAGCGGGCGGTCTCGATCATGGAGCGCCGGCTGCGGGCTTGAGTCAGGACAGCGCCTCACCTACCGCCAGCTCGACCGCGCGCGACTTGACCCGATCTGGGTTCTCGACGTTCATCCACAGCACCAGGCCGACGAGCCCAGCCGCCGCTGCTCCGGCGGCCCACGACACCCAAGCGTCGCACGGCACGACGTAGCCAAACATCGAGTAGCACTCGGGGGGCTGGGCGCTGTTTCCGCTCCCGGGGAACAGGAGCAGGAGCACAACGAGCCCAGCGAGAAGAGCACGGATGATCATCCTCGCACTTGGCCAGGTGCTTCGCTTTGCCATCTGCTCCATCGGATCCCTCCTTCATCAGGACAGTCCCGATCGTCGGGCCCCAAACGAGGTCACACAAGCCCTGAACGTCTCAAGACTGCCTTCAGTTGCGAGGTCAGGCCCGTGCCGAGCTTCGTGATCGTGGCCGCGAGCGTTCACCTCTCATGGCCGCCAGCGTTCAGGAACCGTGGCCGCCGGCGTCCACACTTCGATGGCCCTTGACAGTCCCGATCCCTTTCCGAGGTCGCCGACGCCTCCAGATCTGCCTAAACGGTAGCCACCTGAACCTCGCGTCGCGGCGACTGAGTCGGCTCGGATTGATCCGACACTATGCGTTGATCGTGCGACGGAGCCGGCGCGATCGGGTCGTACCATGCCCGGGTCGAGCCCGGCCGGAAAGGGGTGTCCACTCTACGAGCGCCACGGCCCTGCTGGGCTGCGACCGCCTACCGACGTGGGAATGATGTGCGGAATGAAGGCGACTGAGCCGCCAAATCCTATGAGCTCACTCGCGGCTCGGCTCCCGGCGGTTCAGGATCCTCCGATGCCTCCATCTGACGGGCGATCCGACTCGCCGCGAGGCGCGACGACTTATACCATCCCTCGGTGATCTTCTCCGCAACGCTGCGCCCGCCGAGACCGAAGGCGATGCCGATCGCAATCGCGAAGGCGGCCACGATGCCGGTGAAGAGGGTCACGATCAGCTCGCTCGCGACCCCCACCTGATTCACGGCGATCACGACCGCGAAGACCACGACCGCCGCCTCGACGATGCGGCCAAGGATCCGCGCGTTGGAGAACCCGGCCTGGCCGGCCCCGACCTCGACGAGGCTGCGCAGGAAGCGAGCGATCACCGGCGCCATGAGGAGAATGATCGCGGCGACGATGAGGTTGGGGAGCCAGAGGACGATCTGGTTGATCAGGACGCTGACCTCGGCGAGGCCGAGGACCGTGGCAGCGAGCACGAGCGTCGCCAGCCGGACCAGCCACAAGACGATCTGTCCCGACGCCTGGCTCGGGATGACCTGGTCACCGCCGTGCTCCGCGAACATCCGATCTGCCCCTGTCCGCCGGACCGCGGCAGCCGTCGCCCGGCCGGCGATGCTCGCGAGGATCCAGCCGACGATCAAGACGAGGAGCGCGCCGACGAAGGCCGGAATGGCCAGGCCGATGCGATCGAGTGCGGAACGGAATGCAGTCTCGAACTGGTCCACGGGTGAACTCCCTCCCGCTACGGCTGGTTAGCGTTTGCGCGGCTCGACCCCCCGAGTACTCCGGCGTTCGCTCCACGAGATGCCAGCGCTATCGGCTTCCGAGCGTCGTCCTCGTGCAGATGATAGCCACGTGGCAAGCGTCGGTCCAGCCGGTCGGCTCGGGACCTCGACTCGGGTCCCGCTAGGGTCAAGCTCCATCTCGCCGAGCGCTGGCCGTGGGCGATCGGCTGGAACACCGCGCTCAGCAGGCTCCGGGCGATCCCGCTCCTCGCCTGATCCTCACCGTCACCCGATCGCCGCTCCGGGGGCCGGCGGCCCAGTGGCGCGTCCTCGTCGTTCTCGGCCGCGTCGACACCGCTCGCGTGGGCGGACTCGCAACTGCCGTCGGCGTATCCCTTCCATCGACGAGCCGGCTCGTCCGCAGACTCGAGCGGCGTGGACTGGTCACGACCGAGCGAGACATGGAGGATCGGAGAGCGACCCTCGTTCGGATCACGCGCCAGGGAAGGAACATCAGAGACAGCGTGATCATTCGCCGTCGCACCATGATGGAGGCCGCCATCGCCGCTCGCGCACCGAGCCTCCCGCGAGGCCTCGCCGAGGGACTCACCGCCATCGCCCGGGCATTCGACGCGTACGAGTAGGCCTGTCCCCGTCGAAGCGGGGAGGCCGTGATCCTGACCCCGGATCAGGTCCCAGAAATGACACGTTGCTTGCACGTGGGCTACTATTGCCGCCAGTCCCATACCTGACGCAGAGAGGGCGCCGCCGATCGAAGCAAAGGAGGCCGCGATGCTCCAGCTCACCCCCGAAGCGACCAGCCACCTCGTGCGCGTTCGGCGCCAGCGCGGCCTCGATGACCAGAGCGGGGCACGATTCGTGTCCAAGGGCGGCAGCGTCGGGCTCACGTTCGTCGCGGCGCCCGAGCCCGGCGATCGAGTCATCGAGCAGAAGGACATCGCCGTCTTTGTCGCCCAGGAGGTTGCCGAGGCCTTCGATGGGTCGGTCATCGACGCCCGCCTCGAACAAGGGAAGTCGGTGCTCGTTCTCCGCCGGCAGGCCAGCGCTGGCTCGTCTGGCTCGCCTCCGAGCTGATCCTCACGAGGCATGGGTACGCGCGTTCCCCGAGCAAGCTCCGCGCCGTCCTGATACGCGAGTTGCGGTCACCGCATCGTCGCGCCGAGCCTTGGGTGTGGTCGAGGCACAGGAACGACCGCACGATCAGGACATGACGGCACCGCCGTTGTCACCCTCGACTCCCGTCGATGGACCTGACGCGGGCGATCGCCGAGATGTCTCAGATCCGAAGGATTGCTTCGAGATCGGCAAGGAAGACGGTCGCGCCTCCGTGACGCACCATCGCGGGCAGGTCCTCCAGGCGACCAACCACCACGGGCGGAAGCTCGATGTCCCGGCTTGAGCACTCGCGCTCGAGGATGGCCAGCACGGCTGCCACCGCGTCCTCGACGCCGAGCACGAGCGTCGAGTTGTCCGTGCGCAGATACCCACCCGATGACCGAAGTTGCGTTACTCGGTGCCCATCCACCTCGAGTGCCGTTATCACCTTGTCCGCATCCAACTCGTGAACGATCGCAACGAGGAGCTTGCTCACAGCTGGACTCCCTTTCCGGTGGCTCAGGCAGGTCGGCGACCAATTGTCGGGCTCCCGGCGGGAGAGCGCGCGATGGCGAGTGTCGGCCTGCCGAGCCAGGCTGCCTCAGCGAGGCTGGAGCGGCCAGGTCTCGAGCGAGACCAGGCGTGCAGAGCCGCCGACCGAAGCGAATGTCGCCGTTCGCGGGGCCGGCGTGCGACTCGGCATCCGAACCGTCGCCATCGTGTGCGCGTTCGTTTCGATCTCCAGGATCGAAGCATCGACGATCATCCGAAGGCGCAGGTCGTTGCCGGTGGCAGGAGGGAGCGTGGCGGCGGTCATCGCGCTGCGGCCAGCCACGCTCACGATGCCTCGACGAGCAACCGACAGGCGGCGATCGCCCGGGAGGTAGGCCACTCGGACCTCGGGATCGGCTGGGTCGCCATCGACCAGGTCGACGATGATCTCCGCCGCGTCGCGCGGCTCGACGGCTGCCGCCAACTCGAACGGCTGGCCGGGCGTCGCCACGGACGTCGGCGCCCCATCTGCGACCAGATCGTGCGGCCCGGTCCGGGTGCCGGCCCGGCGCAGCGAGGTCAGTTCTGCTGCCAGAGCCAATGAAACACGGCCACCATCGCCGATCGACACGATTCGAGGCAAGGTGAGCGAGCCGGCCCACGCCCGATCCGAGGTTTGCGCAGAGGGGGTCCTCCGGGATCCAGCCGAGGAGCAAGTGCCGACCGTCCCGCAAGGTCGCTGTTGCCGGCGCATAGAAGTCGGGGGCCCATCCCCAGCTGCTGGGCGTGGTCGATGGCGAACCGGTCATCGTGGAGCCGGCCAACAAACGCCATGACGTGCGAGGGTCGAATCCCGGGCAACCGGTCGAGGACGGATACGATCAGCACGTCGGTGTCCCCGAAGCGCAGAAGCTGGGGGCACTCCCACATGGGGCCGTCGCCGCCGGCCGATGGATCGACATCGTCGACGGACAGCACGGGCCCCACGTAGGTCCATGCGCGAAGGTCGTCCGACGCATAGCGGAGGACCGTTCCGCGGCCGTCGCTGGTACCCGCCCCGACGAGCATCCCCCAACGGACTCCGTCGCGTCAGACGAACGGGTCGCGGAACAGGTCCGGCTCGATCCCGGGCGGCGGCCCCGCGATCAGCGGGTTGTCCGGGTCCTTCAACCACGTCAC
>JBBEBL010000067.1:3051-6087 GCA_040882345.1 Chloroflexota bacterium | reverse complement strand
CCGGGCCGTTCGATCGACGTTAGGGCCGTGGGGTGGGACGCGGTGGCAGCCCCGGTGCCGGGCCGGGCCGAAGGACCCGCGATGGGTAGCTTGAGCCGCTTCGGCGTCCGTTCTTCCAGCCTGGCTGGAGAAACAGACGTTCCGGGCCGGGATCGGGCCGGGATGGGGGCGGAATCGGGGCGGTAGTACCAACCAGGTTGGAATGGGGTGGGGCGCGTGGCGCGCCGCCGGGCAGGCGAAGGGGCGGCCCGCTCAGGCCAGGCCCCAGCCGCCTGCCTGTCCCACCTTGGTCGCCAGTGGCCGGCCCAGCGCGTCGGCGATGAACCGGGCCGCCGCCAGCACCCCGTCCAGCGACACTCCGTGCTCCCAGCCCGAGGCGTCCAGGAAGTAGACAAGGTCCTCCGTGGCGAGATTGCCAGCGGCCCCCGGCGCATAGGGGCAGCCGCCCGTCCCGCCGGTGGACGCGTCAAACGTTCGGATCCCGGCCGCCAGCCCCATGGCCACGTTGGCCAGCGCGGTCCCGCGCGTGTCGTGGAAGTGGTACGCCTGTTGATCCACCCGGATGCCGGCCGCCTCGGCGAGTGCGACCAGCTCCGCGACCTGGTCCGGCACGCCCACGCCGATGGTATCGCCGAAGCAGATCTCATCCGCGCCAAGGTCCAGCAGGCGCCGCCCCACGGTGACCGCATCCAGCGGGTCCACGCGACCGCTGTACGGACAGCCGAACGCGGTCGAGACGTAGGCACGCCGCCACCAACCCAACTCCCCGGCGCGCGCCAGCACCGGCCGGAACGCCTCCATCGACCCCTCCACGGTCATCCCGATGTTGGCCTGGGCAAAGGCGTCCGTCGCGGCCGTGAACACCGCGATCGCATCGACCCCGGCGGCTTCCGCCCGTTCCAGGCCTCGCGCGTTCGGCACGAGGACGGGGTAGCGGACGCCAGGGCGACGCGCCAGGCCGACCATGAGCTCGTCGGCGTCGGCCAGCTGCGGGATGGCGCGCGGGGCCACGAACGACGTCGCCTCGATGTCGCGCAGGCCCGCGTCCGCGAGCAGGTGGATGAATCGGCGCTTGACGTCCAGGGGGACGGCGACCGACTCGTTCTGCAGCCCGTCGCGTGGCCCGACCTCGTAGATCCGGACCGCGCGGGTCATCGTCAGACGAGCGGCGGGTCCATCGCCCGCTCGATGCGGGCGATCTCGACCTCGATGCGGCCGATGAGGTCGATGGCGGCCTTGTGTTCCTCGCTGCCGTGGGGTGCCGCGTTGCGACGGCTCCGGGTGGCGCGGTGGAGGGCCATCAGCTCCTCGCGGGTCGTGGGCAGGGGCGTGTCGTCGTGGTGTGCCATGGCCGTGAAGTCTACGGCGCCGCGTCGACGACGGCGAGCACCGCGAGCACCTGGCCGCGGGCGACCTGGTCCCCCAGGGCCACGCCGATCTCCGCCACCCGGCCCTCCACCGTCGCGGTCACGGCGTGCTCCATCTTCATCGCCTCCAACGTGATCACCGGGTCACCGGCGCCGACGCGATCGCCCGCGGCCACATGGACGGTCACGACCGATCCTGGCATGGGGGCGATGAGATCCACGGGTCCGCCACCGTGGGCGTGCGTCGCCGCCCGGGCCGCGCGATCCACGTCCGGCGGTGCGGCGATGGTGAACGGCACGCTGCGACCATCGACGTCCACGAAGACCGTGTCATCGACTCGCACGGCCGTGATCGCCGCCGTGCCGCTGTCCACCACCGTCACGGAACGTGTGGTGCCACCGGCCTCGAGACGGACGACGGACGGTCCGTTGAGCCGCCACCCGCCCGACCACGGCCCGACTCCGGAGGTGAGCATCGCGGCCGCGGTCGACCACGCACGGTCCGGGATCGCGGCACGGTCCGCCCAGTCGTTCGGCGGCCAGATGCGCTCCAGCGTGTCCGTCCGCACCTGCCCGGCGCGCACGGCGGGCTCGCGAACGAGCCAGCGCAGGAACCGCAGGTTCGTGGTCAGGCCCAGCACGATCGTCTCGTCCAGCGCGCGCGCCAGTCGGTCCAGCGCGTCCACCCGGTCGTCGCCGCGCGCGATGATCTTGGCCAGCATCGGATCGAAGCGGCTGCCGACCTCGTCGCCTTCGTCGACGCCGCTGTCCACGCGGATCCCGCCGCCCGCTGGCCAGCGCAGCAGCTGGATCCGCCCGGTCGCCGGCAGGAACCCGGCCTCGGCATCCTCCGCGTAGAGGCGGACCTCCACCGCGTGCCCGTCCAGCCGGACATCGGCCTGCGCGAACCCCAGGGGCTCGCCGGCGGCGATCCGCAGCTGATCGGCGACCAGATCCCGACCGGTGATCAGTTCCGTGACCGGGTGCTCCACCTGGAGTCGGGTGTTCATCTCCAGGAACGTGAACGCCCCGTCATCGCCCAGCAGGAATTCGCACGTGC
This sequence comes from Chloroflexota bacterium, assembly GCA_040882345.1. GTDB lineage: Bacteria > Chloroflexota > Limnocylindria > Limnocylindrales > CSP1-4 > SPCO01. Next base: position 3,660 of record JBBEBL010000067.1, on the reverse strand, counting down.
CCGCGCCCACGTACCCGACGGCGCCGGCCAGCGTCAGGGCCGCGGCGCCCATGCGCTCGCGCAGCGGTACATCCACGGCGGGTGACGGTGCCTCCTCCAGCACCTTCTGGTGCCGTCGCTGGGCGGAACAGTCGCGCTCGCCCAGGTGGACGCCGTGGCCGCGGGCATCGAACAGGACCTGGATCTCGACGTGGCGGGCGCCTACCACGAGCCGTTCCAGGATCAGCCGTTCGTCCCCGAATGCCCCGAGGGCCTCTCGGCGCGCCGCAGCGAGCTCCGCTACCAGCCGGTCGCGATCGCGGACGATGCGCATCCCCTTGCCGCCGCCACCCGCCGCCGGCTTGACCAGCAGCGGCAGCCCGATCCGATCCGCGGCGGCGGCCAGGGCGTCATCCGACTGGTCGTCGCGGTCGTAGCCGGCGGTGATCGGGACGCCGAGACTGGCGGCCAGGCGGCGCGCGGCGGACTTGTCGCCCATCGCCCGGATGGCGTCCGGCGGCGGGCCGATCCAGGCGAGCCCGGCGGCCGCGACGCGCTCGGCGAACTCGGCGTTCTCGGCGAGGAATCCAAAGCCCGGGTGGACGGCGTCGGCGCGGGCGGCGACCGCTG
>JBBEBL010000067.1:0-2951 GCA_040882345.1 Chloroflexota bacterium | reverse complement strand
CGCCTGGCCGGCAGCCTCCCACGCGTGATCCAGCGCTGGACGGTCCTGGTGGACGTCCCAAGTCGCCGTGCCACCTCGCTCGGAGACAACTCGTCCGTCATCGTGTCGCGAGTGTCGCATCGCGTTGCCCTGGCGGCAACCCTCCTGACGGCAGCCCTCGTCAGTCGGTCGCGGGCGCCGCGTGCGCGATGGCGACCAGCTCCCGCCAGATGAGGACCAGGATCAGGGCTGACCCGGCGAAGCCGAACCAGAACGGAGCCGTGATGCCGAACCGCTGGGCGATGAGGCCGCCGATGACCGAGCCGATGACCCCACCACCGACCGCGCCCAGCATGTAGACGCTCGTGACCCGGCCCATGAGCGCGGCCGGCACGGCGCGCTGCCGGACGGTCGTGGACGTGGTGCCCCAGACCACGGCGTGGATCCCGAACAGGGCCATCGTCGCGCCGGCGATGAGCGGTGAGGTGGTCGTCGCGAGAACGAGATGGGTGACGGTCTCCAGCAGCAGCCCCACGCGCATCAGGGTGGACAGGGCGAAGCGCCGCTCCAGCCACCCGTACGAGGTGGAACCGATGAGGCCACCGACCGCGCTGACGGTGATCAGCAGGCCGAATCCGAACGCGTCCAGGCCCAACCGCTCCGTGGCGAGCAGGACGAGCACGGAGTAGGGCGCCCAGAACGTGACGTTGAACGTGAAGATCGTCAGCGCGAGGGTGCGAACGGGTGGGTGCCGCCACAGCCAGGTGAACCCCTCGGCGATCTCGTGGCGGATGTGGCGAGCCGAGCCCTCGGGCCGGGCCCACGGCTTCACGGCCATCCGCGACAGCAGCCCGGCGGCGGCGAGGGCGAGGATCGCGTCGGCCGCGAACGGCAGCGCGACGCCCATCCCGAACAGGAACGCCCCGATGGGCGGACCGGCGAGCTGGTTCGCGAGGACGGATGTGCCGATCAGCCGGGCGTTGGCGATGCCCAGGTGCTGCTTCGGGACGCGGGTCGCGATCAGGGCGCTGGCGGCGTTGTCCGCGAACGTCTCGGCCGTGCCGATCAGGAACAGGGCGACGTACAGGATCGGCAGGTTCAGCGTGCCCGTGTAGATGCTCCACGCCAGCACCGTCAGGACGATGGCCCGGAGCACGTTGACGACGATGGACAGCCGACGGCGATCGACGCGGTCGATGATGGCACCAGCCGGGAGGCCGATGAGGACCCATGGCAGGTGTTGCATCGCCACGGACAGACCCACGGCCAGTGGGTCGCGCGACACCGTCGTCACCAGCAGCGGTCCCGCGGCCAGGCGCAGTCCGTCGCCGAGGTTGCTGAGGGCCGCGGAGCTCCACAGCCAGCGGAAGTCGCGCCCGAGATGCGCGGGAAGGAGGCGCTGGATCACTCGGTGGCGTCGGGGTCCGGGGCCCACGCGGGTCGGCGCTTCTCGTCGAACGCCGCGTACCCCTCGCGGGCTTCCGCAGAGACGCGCTGCCGGGCGATGACCCTGGCGGTGTGCCACTTGGTGGAGCCGTGGCCCAGGCCGCGGACCTCGCGGATGACCGCCTTGGCGGCGCGCGCGGCGGTGGGTCCGGCGGCCAGGATGTCGGCCACGGCCGCGGCCACGGCGGCATCCAGGGCGGCCTCGCCTTCCACGACCTCGTGGACGAGACCGATCCGCTGGGCGCGCACCGCGTCGAAGCGGCGACCGCCGGGGAACAGCGCCCGGGCGTGGGACTCGCCGATCTTGGCGACCACGAACGGGGCGATGACCGCGGGCAGGATCCCGAGTCGGGTCTCCGTGAAGCCGAACTTCGTGCCGCTCTCCGCGATGACGACGTCGGCGACGGCGCACAGGCCCATCCCACCGCCCAGGGCTGCGCCGTGGACCCGGGCGATGACCGGGGCGGGACAGGTGTCGATCGCCTCGAACAGGTCCGCCATCGCCATGGCGTCCTGCTCATTGCCTTCCACGTCAAGGGCCATCGCCGCGCGCATCCACGCGATGTCGGCGCCGGCACAGAACGACGGCCCGTCACCGGCCAGGACCACGACGCGCAGTTTCGTCGCGTCCTCGCGGGCCAGGGTCGTGAACGCCGCCCGCAGCTCCGCGATGACGGAGGCATCGAACGCGTTGTGCACGTCCGGCCGCCCCAGGATCACGCGCGCGATGGCGTCGCCGGGGCCGGATCGCTCAAGCCGGACCGCGGTGCTCACGCTGTGGGGGCCGGGTCCAGGACCGTGACGTCGTCACCGACGCGGATGCGGCCGGGCTGGACGACGTCGGCAAGGACACCGAAGTCGACCTTCTTCCCGTCCCGCAGTCCGCGGTACGAGATGATCGTGCGCAGGGTGTCCATGTCGCGCACGCCGGTGTCCGGGTCCTGGGTCGTGATGGCGCAGCGCGGCACCGGCTTCGTCACGCGGAGGATCGCGCCGCCGACCGCGATGCGACGGTCCACCCACGTGTCCTCCTCGTGTGCCGCGCCACCGCTGAGCTCCATGAGCATCCGGAAGCGCCGGCCGTCCACCCCGTCCACGCTGGCGTGGACGGCGAGTTCGCGCAGGGAGCCGTCCGTGATGAGGCTGGCCGGGTTGCCCAGCCGCGTGCCTGCCGGGTCGTCGCAGCGGATGAGACGGATGGTCCGCTCCGTGAACGCGGACAGGGCTGCGGCCCACGGACCCTCCACGACATGGCCCACGCCGCGGCGGTCATAGATGGGGACGTCCACGGGTTCGCCCAGCTTGACCGGCTCGTCCATGACCGTCCCGTCCGGGAACGCGAGACGCAGTCGCGTGGCTCCGGCGTCGGTCTCTGCGGCGATCTGCACGAGCTCACCGACGACCGTCCGATCGATGAGCCGGTCGGTGTCGTCGATCAGGAAGAAGCGCCGGTCCTCCACGACCCCGTGTTCGGTCACATCGACGGTGTCGGGATGCTGCAGGCCCAGGCTACGGACGGGGGCGAT
>JBBEBL010000066.1:0-1110 GCA_040882345.1 Chloroflexota bacterium | reverse complement strand
GGCGATCCGCACTTCTGGGTGGACCCCGTGTCCATGCGCGACGTCGTGCTCGCCCTCGCGACGACGCTGGAGTCCGTGGGCGTCGATGTCGCCGACCGGGCGACGGACCTGGCCGGCCGGCTGGACGACCTCGATGCGGAGGTCCGCGACGTGCTGGAGGCCGTCCCGGCCGACGGCCGCAAGCTCGTCACGGGCCACGAGTCGATGGGCTACTTCGCCGACCGATACGACTTCCGATTGATCGGGGCGGTCATTCCCGGGCTCACCTCGCAGGGTGAGGTGTCCGCTGGCGAACTCGCCACCCTGAAGGATGAGATCGACGAAGAGGGCGTCCGGGCGATCTTCACGGAGATCGGCACGCCCTCGGCCGTCGTCGAGTCGATCGGAAGTGAGACCGGCGTGCAGGTCGTGGAGCTGCCGAGCCACAGCCTCCCGGAGGACGGGTCCTATTTCACGTTGATCCGGGAGATCGCGGGCGCCATCGCGAGCGCATTGCGCTGACCGCCGGTGCTACCCTCGCGGCGTCTCGCCGGCGGTCGGCGATGCTCGACCGCGAGGGATGATGGGACCGTTCATCGATCCGTTCCTGGACAACCAGTTCATGATCCGGGCGCTCATCGCCGGGATCCTGGTGTCCGTCTCGTGCGCGATCATCGGCACGTTCGTGGTCCTGCGCGGGCTGGCGTTCATCGGTGATGCCCTCGCCCACGGCGTCCTCCCCGGCATCGCCGGTGCGTTGCTGCTGGGACTGCCCGGGATGGCCGGCGCCGCGGTCGGCGCCCTGGCGATGATCGGTGGCGTGGCGCTCATCACCCGCTACTCGCGACTCTCGTCGGACACCGCCATCGGCCTGCTGTTCGTGGCGATGCTCGCGCTCGGCGTGGTCATCGTGTCGCGATCGACGTCGTTCACCGGCGATCTGGTGGGAATCCTTTTCGGCCAGATCCTGGGCTCGAGCCAGGATGGCATCGTCATCCAGGCCGTGGCGGCGATCATCGTCGCCGCGGTCGCCGTCGTCTGCGCCAGGCCGTTCCTGCTTCTGAGCTTCGACCCCGAGCAGGCGGACGTGGCCGGGTTCCCGTCACGCTGGTACCACGCCATCATGCTGGT
>JBBEBL010000065.1:0-6100 GCA_040882345.1 Chloroflexota bacterium | reverse complement strand
CAGCGTGCCGAACGGAAAGGCGCCGCCGGTCCGCTCGGAGACGAGTCCGTCCACGAGATAGCGCGCGATGGCGCCGGCGAATCCGCCGATCCCGATGAGCAGCAGCGGCACGCGTCCTCCAATCGTTACGGATGGTAGTCGGTGATGGTGTAGCTCGCCGGCCTCGCGCCCTTCGTCCTCCGGCCGCTCCCGCGACCCGCGCCCCTTCGCCGTCGTCGCGTCCCGTTCACCCCGGCCGAAGGCCGCAGCGTAAAGGCGCAGCCGGTGGTTTCGAGTTCAGCCTCGGTGAACGTCGGCACGCCGAAGGCGAGATGGCCGACTCAGGTGCTGGCTCGTAGCGCCGTTCGCGGCCCTCTCGCGGCCTCGGCTTCAGTCACGGTGAACCCTCGGCAGGGAGGGCGCCCGTGACGGGCGACTCGGACCGCCAGGGGGTGACAACGTTCACCCTCCCCGAAGCCGCCTCGGAAGGGCGCGGAGGGCTGAGGCCCTGGCAGCCCGACGACGGGACCGACGGCACGGCGCCGCTAGTCCACATGGCACTGCGCCCCGCCATGGACGTCCGGCGACTCTATGCACAACCAATGGTGCGGACCCGCAGGTAGAAGGGACTCGGCGGATGACAGAGGACGTGCGATCCAGCGTGGACCTTGACCTGACGCGACGGGACTTCCTCAAGACCGTGGCCGGTGGCACGGCCGCCGTCGCGATGACCACCTCCTACGAGGTCTTCGCGATCCAGCCCGACGACGCGGCATCACAGGGCGCCGGCGCCGGCGCCTGGGCCCTTGGGCCGGACGCGGCCCTGACCAGTGCCGGCGACGGCCAAGTGGATGTCCTGGAGCGCATGCGGGTGGAGATGCTCGCCGCGCTGGAGAAGCCGGTGGCGGACCGGCGCTGGGTGATGGTCATCGACTTGCGCAAGTGCGTCGGCTGTCACGCCTGCACGATCGCCTGCGTCGCGGAGAACAAGCTGCCACCGGGTGTCGTCTACCGGCCCGTCATCGAGGAGGAGTGGGGAACCTTCCCCAACGTGGGTCGGCGGTTCACGCCAAGGCCATGCATGCAGTGCGACAACCCGCCGTGCGTCCCCGTCTGTCCCGTCCACGCCACGTACCAGAGCGAGGACGGCGTCGTCGTCGTGGACTACGACCAGTGCATCGGCTGCCGAGCCTGCCTGACCGCGTGCCCATACGGCGCGCGGACGTCGGACTTCGGGCTGACCTACAACGAGGACGGCCCGGTCGCCGCTGCGGGCGCACCCATCGCCGGCAGGGACGCCGCCGGGAAGTACGAGATGCTCCCGATGTTCGAGTACCAGCAGCCACGCCCGCGGGAGGAGCACGGCTCACCCATCGGCAACGCCCGCAAGTGCCACTTCTGCATGCACCGGGTCAAGGCCGGGTCCCTGCCCGCCTGCGTGACCACGTGCATCGGCCGGGCGACGCTGTTCGGTGACGCGAACGACCCCGACAGCCTGGTGGCCGAGATGATCGCCCGTCCCAACGTGTCACGCCTCAAGGAAGAGCTCGGCACGGAACCCCGCGTCTACTACCTGACCTGAGCGAGGAGTCGACTTGATGCTCACCCTGAAGCGCGCGCTCTACGTCCTCGCGGTCATCGCCCTGGTCCTGGGGGTCTACGGGTTCTACAGCCGTCTCCTGTTCGGGGAGCGCGACGTGAACTACGGCTCGTACGTGAACTGGGGTCTGTGGGTCGCGGGGTACCTCTTCTTCGCCGGCGCGGCGGCCGGCTCGTTCATGGTCGCCACGCTGGACTACGTCTTTGACGTGCCGATGTTCAAGGGGACGGGTCGCTGGGCGCTCCTGGCGAGCCTCGTCACCCTCCCGGCGGCGCTCATCCTGATCGGATTCGACCTGGGCCACATGGAACGGATCTGGAAGGTCTACCTGCAACCCAACCCGTCATCGCTGCTCGCCCAGCTCGTCTGGAGCTACTCCCTGTTCCTGGGAGTGGTGACCGTCTCGCTGCTCATGATCGCCACCGGACGCATGCGCTGGCTCAAGCCGCTGATGGTCGCGGGCCTGGTCCTCGCCGTCTTCGTGAGCGGCGGAGTCGGGGCCCTGCTCGGCGTGAACGCCGGCGTGGTCAGCTTCCACAACGCGATGTTGCCAGCGCAGTTCCCGGTCCTCAATCTCACCTCCGGCCTGGCCTTGCTGCTCGTGATCATCGGGTTCTTCGGGGTCGTCACCGAGCCCCAGCGACGGGAGCGGCTGCTGCGAGTCCTGGGGCTCGCCGTCGTGGTCATGTTGATGGTCAAGTCCTACTTCCTGTGGGTGGACTACTCGCAGGCGCTGTACAGCAACGTGCCGGATGCGGTCGCGGTCGCGCAGATCATCCTGTTCGGCCAGTACGCGTGGGCGTTCTGGATCCTCCAGGTGGGCCTGGGCATCATCGTGCCGGTGATCGTGCTGGTCCGGGCCCGGACGGCAGCCAGCGGACGACTGGCGGGGCTCATGGGCGTCCTCGTCCTCGTCGGCCTCGCCGTGGGCCGGACCGCCATCATCTTCCCCGCCATGGCCATCCCCGAACTGGAAGGCCTCGCCGAGGCCTTTACCGGCCCGCACCTGGGGTACGACTACGCCCCCAGCCTCATGGAGTGGTCCGTCGTCGCGGGCGTGATCGGCCTGGCGGGCATGGCCTTCCTGATCTTCAGCGACCGACTACCGATGTTCCGCCAGACCACCGAGGTGTCCCGATGATCCGCGATGAGCAGCCGGCCGTGACCACGGACCAGCCCGATGGATGCCAGCTTTCCCGCCGCGACTTCGTCAAACTCGGTGCGTTCACGGGCGGCAGCGTCGCCTTCCTGGGCGCCACGGCCGGGTTCCCGGCCATCGTCAAGGCCCAGGCCGCTGATGAGGGCGGACGCCAGGTCGCGGATCTCGCCGCCGACGCGATGGCCGCCTACCCGCTGAGCGATCCCGCCAACCAGGTCTACTCCGTCTGCCTGCAGTGCAACACGGGCTGCGGGATCAAGGTCAAGCTCATCGACGGCGTCATCGCCAAGATCGACGGCAATCCATACAGCCCGATGACGATGTACCCGCACATCCCGTACGAGACCCCGATCGGGGATGCGGCGACCATCGACGGGGCCCTGTGCCCCAAGGGCCAGGCGGGGCTCCAGAGCGTGTATGACCCCTATCGCCTCGTCAGCGTCCTGAAGCGCAAGCCGGGGACGAAGCGGGGCGAGAACCAGTGGACGACCATCGACTTCGACACGGCCGTGACCGAAGTGGTCGAGGGTGGCGACCTGTTCGGCGAGGGTCCGGTCCCGGGCCTGCGGGAGTCCTATGCCCTGACCGACGCGGATGTCGCCAAGGCGATGGCCGCTGCGATCAAGACCCTCACCGACGAGAAGGACCCGGACGCCAAGCGAGGGCTCGTGGAGGCGTTCAAGCGTGATTTCGCGGCGTACCTGGACCTGATGATCGACCCGGAGCATCCCGACCTTGGCCCGCGCAACAACCAGTTCGTCTTCGCCTGGGGTCGGCTCAAGGACGCGCGCAAGGACTTCATCGCCCGCTTGCTCGGCGCGTATGGCACGACGAACGCGCACGGCCATACGACCGTCTGCCAGGGCTCCCTGTACTTCACGGGCAAGGCGATGTCGGAGCAGTACATCGACGGCAAGTGGACCGGCGGCCAGAAGTTCTACTGGCAGGGCGACATCGGCAACACCGAGTTCGCCATCTTCGCCGGCGCCTCGCCGTTCGAGGGCAACTACGGACCCCCGCTGCGCGTGCCGCGGATCACGACCAACCAGGTCGAGCGGGGCATGAAGTTCGTGGTCGTTGACCCGCGCTACTCCAAGACCGCGGCACGGGCCTGGAAGTGGTTGCCGGCGAAGCCAGGATCGGAGGGCGCGCTCGCGCTCTCCATGATCGGCTGGATCCTTGACAACCAGCGGTTCAACCGCCGCTACCTCTCGGCGGCGAACGAGGCGGCGGCGCGGGCCGCCGGCGAGGCCACATGGACCGAATCCAGCTGGCTCGTCAAGCTGGACGAGGACGGCAAGCCCGGCCAGTTCCTGCGGGCCAGCGAGATCGGCCTGGCCGAGAAGGAAGTCCGTCCGACCAGCGCGGACCCGGCAAAGACCTATGAGTTCGACTACTTCGTCGCGATGGTCGACGGCGTGCCGACGCCGGTGGACCCCTACGAGCAGGACCCGACGAAGGCCGTCTATGGCGACCTCCTGGTGGATGGGCGAACGTTCGGCGCGATCCGTGCCAAGTCGGCGCTTCAGGTCATCTCGGACTCGGCGCACGAGCACACCATGGACGAGTGGGCGGAGATCTGCGGACTGGCCGCAGCGGACATCGTGGACGTCGCCCGCGAGTTCACGAGTCACGGTCGCCAGGCCGTGGCGGATATCCACCGTGGCGTCAGCCAGCACACCAACGGGTTCTACAACGTGCTGGGTTGGTACACGCTCAACGCGCTGCTCGGGAACTTCGACCACGCCGGCGGGCTGATCAAGGCGACCACCTACAAGGGCGATGGCAGCAAGGCCGGCCAGCCGTTCGACATCAAGAAGACGAGCGGCACGATGGCCCCATTCGGGACCAGCCTGATCCGGCACAACGAGAAGTACGAGAAGCACACCCTGTTCCAGCGCGATGGCTACCCGGCAAAGCGCAACTGGTACCCGCTGTCCAGCGACGTCTACCAGGAGATCGTGCCGTCCATCGGCGACGCCTACCCGTACCCGATCAAGGCGCTGATGCTGTACATGGGCTCGCCCGTGTACTCGCTGCCGGCCGGCAACACCAACATCCCCATCCTCGCGGACCCGAAGAAGCTGCCGCTGTTCATCGCCATCGACGCGTTCATCGGCGAGACGAGCATGTACGCCGACTACATCTTCCCGGACCAGATGTACCTGGAGCGATGGGAGTTCCAGGGCAGTCATCCCAACGTGCCCCACAAGATCCAGCCGGTCCGCAATCCGGCCATCGACCCGCTCGTCCCGGACGTGACGGTCTTCGGCCGGCCCACCGCGATGTCGCTCGAGTCGCTCCTGCTCGGGATCGCCGAGCGCCTTGGCCTTCCGGGCTATGGCCCAGGTGGGTTCGGCGAGCTCGGCGACTTCACCCATCCCGACGACCTCTACCTCAAGATGGTGGCGAACCTCGCCTTCGGCGAGAAGGAGGATGGGTCGGACGCCGTGCCGGACGCGGACGCCGAGGAGATCCGCCTGTTCACGGAGGCCCGGCGGCACATCCGGGCGAGCGTCTTCGACATCGACCGCTGGGCGACGATCGCCGGGCCCCTGTGGCCGAAGGTCGTCTACGTGCTCAACCGTGGCGGCCGCTTCGAGGCGTACAGCAAGGGCTACACGGAGGGCGTCTTCCCCGAGGCGAGCACGAGCTTCTTCGGCCTCAACACGACACAGGTGACCCACAAGTTCGGCACGTTGCTCAACCTCTACGGCGAGAAGACGTACGACACCAAGAGCCCCATGACGGGCGAGCACCTGGCCGGCTACGCGAAGTACTACCCGGCGCCGCTGTCCGTCCTGGGCGAACCCCTGGACGACGAGGCGAACGGATACGACCTGCGGATGATCACCTACCGCGAGATCATGCAGACCAAGAGTCGGACGTCGTCCAACTACTGGCTGCTCGCCCTGCGACCCGAGAACTTCATCCTCGTCAACGCCGCGGACGCCGCCGCGCGAGGCTTCGCCGATGGCGACATCGCGCGGATCACCTCCGCCAGCAACCCTGACGGCGTGTGGGACCTCGCCAACGGGCGCCAGGTGCCGATGGACGGCACGATCCGCACGACCGAGGGGATCCGGCCCGGTGTGGTGGCCTTCAGCCTGGGCTTCGGCCACTGGTCATACGGTGGCGTGGACTTCACGGTGGACGATGTCACCGTCAAGGGCGACGAGCGGCGGATCCGGGGTATCCACGCCAACGCCGCGATGCGCGTGGACCCGTACCTCGGGGACACCACGCTCACCGATCCGGTCGGTGGGAGCGCGGTCTTCTACGACACCCAGGTCAAGCTCGTCCGCGTGTAAGCTCCGGCTTCGGGCTGCACGCGACAAAGGAGTACCGGAACGTGGGCGATC
>JBBEBL010000064.1:5544-6120 GCA_040882345.1 Chloroflexota bacterium | reverse complement strand
ACCGGCTCGCAGACCGTGCCGCCGCTGTGGTGGAGATGCGGTGAGGCGTAGGCCAGCTTCACGAAGTTCCGGAAGTCCTCGATCGTGCCGTAGCGTCGGCCACCGTCCAGGTCGCGCACGAACGGCGAGCCGTAGTTGGGCGCGAAGACGGTGTGCGGCCCGCCGATCTCGACGTTGTTGGCCTCGTTGCGGGCGTACTGGGTGAACTGGCGTGGGGCGGTCGCCTGGACGATGGACCGACACATCCCGCGCGCGAACCGGACCCGCTCCCCGTCGACGTCGGCGCCGGCCTCGCGCAAGAGCCGCAGCGCATCCGCGTCGCCCCGGAACTCGACCCCGACCTCCTGGAGGATGGTGTCCGCGTTGTCCTCGATGATGCTCAGGCCCTCGTCGCCGAGGACCTCGAAGGGGGCCAGGGTCCGGGTCAGGAACGGCATCCGTTCCACCTGGTGGCTGAGGCGAGCCGCGCGTCGACCCTCGCGTCCGCCGGTGCGTCGGTTGCCCATGTCAGTCACGGCTGGTCTCCTGTGCTGGTGGCGGCGACGGCCCGGCGTGGGGGGCGGCCCCCCCCCCGCC
>JBBEBL010000064.1:2872-5534 GCA_040882345.1 Chloroflexota bacterium | reverse complement strand
GGCCGGGGGGGGCGGACGGCCACCGCTCACCGTGGCGTCGGCGTCCGAGCGGGAAGGTCGGGGCGGGAGCGCGACCACCCGCTCGAGATTCGGGCTCGCGGCCGTTCGATGCGGGATGGCCATGGCCTCCACGAAGTGCTCCTGGAAGCGCGGCTCCACGGCCGTCTCGATCTTCTCGACCCGGCGGACCACGCCCTCGATCTCTCGCCGGGCGGCACCCGAGAGCAGCGCGATGAGCGCCCCGGTCCCGGCCGCGTTGCCGGCGCCGCGAACGCGCGCTGGGTCACAGTCGGGCACGAGTCCAAGGACCATGGCGTGCAGCGGGTCGATCTGGCTGCCGAACGCGCCGGCGAGGCGGATCTCGTCCACGGCCTCCACGCCCAGCTGGTCCATCAGCAGCCGGACACCGGCGTACAGCGCGGCCTTGGCCAGCTGGATGGCCCGGACGTCGTTCTGGGTGACGAGGATCCGCGGCGCGGCCGGCCCGCCATCGTGGAGGACGTAGCTGAACGTCCGGGCTTCGGCCTCGACACGCGGCGTGCGCGCCGCCAGCGACCCGTCGATGACGCCGTCCGCGGTGATGACGCCGGCGAGGAACAGCTCGGCGACGACCTCGATGATGCCGGAGCCGCAGATCCCGGTCACACCCGTGCCGGCCTCCGCCAGTCGTTCCACGAAGTCCGGGGCGTCGGACCAGGCATCCACGCCGATCACCCGGAAGCGGGGCTCCAGGGTGTCGCGGTCGATGCGCACGCGCTCGATGGCACCTGGCGCGGCGCGCTGGCCGCTGCTGATCTGGGCGCCCTCGAAGGCGGGCCCGGTGGGGGACGACGCCGCCAGCAGTCGGTCGCGGTTCCCGAGCACGATCTCCGCGTTCGTGCCGACGTCCACGACCAGGGTCAGCGCCTCCGCCTTGTGCGGCTCCTCGGCGAGGATGACCCCGGCGGTGTCCGCCCCGACGTGGCCGGCGATGCACGGCAGGACGTAGGCGCGCGCGCCGGAGTGGGTCCGCAGTCCGAGTTCAGCGGCAGGGATCTCCACGGCGGTATCCACCGCGAGCGCGAAGGGCGCGGAGCCGAGCGGAGTCGGGTCGATGCCCAGGAGGAGGTGGTGCATGATCGGGTTTCCGACCAGCGCGAGCTCCAGGATCTCCGTGCGCTTGATGCCGGCCTTGTTGGCGAGCGAGGCGAGGAGCCCGTCCAGGGCCTTGCGCACGGCCGCCGTCAGCTCCGCGTCACCACCTTCGTGCATCATCACGTAGCTGACCCGACTCATCAGGTCCTCGCCGAAGCGGATCTGCGGGTTCATCACGCCGGCGCTCGCCAGGATCGTGCCGTCGGTCAGGTTGGCCAGGTGGCCGGCGATGGTCGTGGACCCGATGTCGATGGCCACGCCGAACGCGCGATCATGGAAGCCGGGCCAGACGGCGATGACGTCGCGACCACCGTGCACGGCGACCGTCACCCGGTAGTCCCCCGCGGCCAGGGCCGGCTGGAGGGCGCGCACGACGGCGAGGTCCGCGCGCAGATCGTGGAGCTGCCACTCCGCGGCGAGGGCATCGAACAGCCGACCCAGGTCGCCGGTCGGGGTGGCCAGGTCCGGCGGGATGACGTCCACGGTGTGGAGCCGGATGACCGGGTCCAGCACGAACGGTCGCGCGTCCAGATCCTTGCGCACGACCTGGCGGTGGACCTGGCTCTCCGGCGGGACGTCCACGACGGCATCGCCCAGCAGCTGAGCCGTGCATGACAGGCGCCTGTCCGCGGCCAGCCCATGTTCCGCGCGGTAGGCGGCCTCGACGTCGCCGGCCTCGCTCAGGTGTGACGGGGCGGAGGTGATGCCGTGCTTGGCGAACTCCCCGAAGGCGGGCGTCACCGCGCAGCGGCCGCAGATCCCGCGGCCGCCACAGACGGAGTCGATGTCAACGCCCAGGCCGCGGGCGGCATCCAGCACGGTCGTCCCCGCGGGTACGCGACCGCGTCGACCGGAGGGCGTGAAGATGATCTGCGGGTCGGGGCCCGCGGCCCCCGGCGCGGTCACCGTCGGGTCACAAGCCCGTCGAGGCAGCGAGGCCGCGTCGCCGGTTGGTCCGCCGACCGCCGATCTCGCCGTCCGCCGGCCCGACCCGGAACTGGCGGATCCAGCGCGTGGCGTCCTGGTCGTTGCCCATCAGCACGTCGCTGGCCATCACCGCGTGGCGAACGCCCTCGGCGATGGGGTTGGTGATCGCGGAGGTCAGGCCGCTGGCGATGGCCATGTTGAGGAAGGCCGCGTTGATGCCCTCGCGGTTGGGCAGGCCGAAGCTGACATTGGAAGCGCCGCACGTGGAGTTGACACCGAGCTCATCACGGAGGCGACCGAGGATCCGGAAAACCTGCCGACCGGCTCCCGGCAGCGCCCCGATGGGCATGAGCAGCGGGTCCACGACGATGTCCTCGCGCGGGATGCCGTGGTCGGCGGCGCGCTCCACGATGCGCTTCGCCACGGCAAACCGCACGTCCGGATCCATGGAGATGCCGGTCTCGTCGTTGCTGATGGCCACGACCGCGCAGCCGTACTTCCTGACCAGCGGCAGGACACGCTCCAGGCGCTCCTCCTCGCCGGTCACGCTGTTGAGCAGCGCCTTGCCCTGGTAGACGGCGAGGCCCGCCTCCAGCGCCTC
>JBBEBL010000064.1:0-2772 GCA_040882345.1 Chloroflexota bacterium | reverse complement strand
CGCGTCACGCCGACTCCGATGCGTCGGCAGGTTTGTTCTTGCCGGAGGTCTCGTCGTGCGCCGGCGGGAAGGCCGGACCGCCCTCCACGCCGCCGGACGTGATGAGCAGGGCGAGTCGGTGCTTGTCGTACTCGGCCTCTAGGCGCTCAACCTCGGCGGCGACCTCGGCGTCGAGGTCCTCGCCGCACGTGCGCTGGACCTTGCGCCACTCCTCGATGTAGGCGTTGTACTCCCGCTTGTCGGCCCGGCTGGCCGCCTTGTCGATGGCCACCTGGAAGCGCGGGTGGAGGACGATCTTGCTGGACTTGCGGCCGTCGCGGCCCGTCACCTGGGCGGGGATGTCCCGCCACCAGATGACCGTCATGGTTGCCATGGGTCAGGTCCCTTCAGCGATGGCGGTATTGATGGCCGGCGTCAGGTCGCCGAAGCCCACGAAGCGGCGCTCGAAGTCGAGGCCCAGGCGCGCGGCGGCAGCCTGGGCGCGGGCGGTCAGGTCCAGATCGTCCGTCTGGGCGAGGTACATGACCCGCCGGTAGTTGCCGAAGTAGTCGGGCAGCAGCTCCGGGTGGCGATCAAGGCCGAGGCCGACCATGACGAGCGAGTCGAACTGGCGCGCCAGGAAGTCGGTCAGGTAGAACGTGCCGGGCTCCTGGTCCTGCATGGCCGCGTAGGCGCCGGCCCCGGCGTAGAACTCGAAGCAGTGCGCGCCCCCGATGCGCTCCACGCCTTCGCGCTCCAGGACATCGTCCAGGGTGCCGTTCGTACCGCAATCCGCGTAGGCGACGAACAGCCGGATGTCAGGACCGTAGCGCTCGCGCATCTGATCGATCCGGGCCTTGACGGCGGCGGCGATGCGGCTCGGCTGCATGTGCAGTCGCGCGTCCACGGCCACCACCTTGACCGCCGGCAGGTCGCGGGTCAGCGCGAGCAGCTCCCGCGCGAGAGCGCCGCAGCCGATGACGACGACGCGGGGCGCTTGCTGGGTCGCGGCGGGCTCAGGCGGGGACGCGAGCACGGCGCTCGTCGATGAGCCGGCGGGCGGTCTCCGCGGCGACACCCGCGTCGCGGCAGTAGGCGTCCGCGCCGACGGCCATCCCGAACTCCTCGTTGAGCGGCGCGCCACCGACGAGCACGATGTAGTCGTCGCGCATGCCGCGGTCCTTGAGGGTCTGCACGACGACCTTCATGTACGGCATCGTCGTGGTCAGCAGGGCGCTCATGCCCAGGATGTCCGGCTTGTGCTCCTCCAGGGCATTGATGAACTTGTCGGCGTCGGTGTTGATACCGAGGTCCACGACCTCGAATCCGGCCCCCTCCAGCATCATCCCCACGAGGTTCTTGCCGATGTCGTGGATGTCGCCCTTGACCGTGCCGATGACGACCTTGCCGACCGGTTCGGCGCCCGTCTCCACGAGCAGCGGCCGAAGGATCTCCATGCCGGCCTTCATCGCGTTGGCCGCGAGCAGCACCTCCGGCACGAACAGGATGCCGTCCCGGAAGTCGATCCCGACGATCTTCATGCCCGCCACGAGCGCATCGTCGAGGACCTTCGTGGGGGTGAACCCGCGACCGAGGAGGATCTTCGTGCCCTCCACGATCTCGTCCCGCATGCCGTCGTAGAGGTCGTTGTGCATCTGCTCGACGAGCTCGTCGTCTGACAGGGCGTTGAGGTCGATGTCCTGGAGGTCGTCCGTCATGGTGTACTCCACGGGTCCCGCGTTCACGCTGCGGTGGTCGGCGGCCGCGGGGGGTTCCGCATCGTGGAACCGTGCCGTATGATGGAACCCGCGAGACGCGAATCTAGCCGACGAAGGGGTCCATGTCCAGCGTTCAATCCATCAGGCGAGCCTTTGCCGTCCTTGGCGCGCTCGGGGATGGTCCGCTCGGCGTCACGGACGTGGCGGACCGGGCCGGGTTGCCCAAGTCCACGGCGGCCCGTCTGCTGGCGACACTGGCCGGCGAGGGCGCGGTGGAACAGGTCCCCGGCGACACCGTGTACCGCCTGGGGCCGCGACTCATCACGCTCGGGGGTGGGTTCAGCATCAATCGCTCGCTGGCGGCGATCGCGCGACCCGTCCTGGAGGAACTCGCGGCGGCGTGCGGGGAGGCGGCCGGCCTCGCGATCCCGGACGGCGACCTCGTCCATTACATCGACCAGGTGGATACGCCGAACCCCGTCGTGGTCCGCGACTGGACCGGGGCCCGGGCGCCGCTCCACGCTGTGTCCTCCGGCCAGGTCCTGCTGGCGTTCCGCTCGGCGACAGCGATCGACCGATACCTCTCCCAGCCACTGGAGCGGTTCACGGAGCAGACGATCGTGGACGCCGAGGCCGTGCGGGAGCGGCTGCGCGAGGTCCGGCGCCAGGGGTTCACATGGGCGATAGAGGAGTTCGATCCGGGGATCTCGTCCGTGGCGGCGTCGATCGCGGATGCGTCCGGCGAGGTGATCGCCGCGGTCCACCTCCACGGGCCGTCGTACCGGTTCCCACCGGAGGAGCGGACCGGGGAGCTGGCTCAGCTGGTGGTCACCGGCGCGGCCCGGATCGCGGCCGGGCTGCGCGGCCCGTAGCGGGCGGCGGGCGGGGGGCGCGACGACGGGGCGGTGCTGGGTCGAGGCGGCGCTGGGTCGGTGCGGGGCGGCGCCCCTTGGAGCGATGCCCACCGCGTGGGCGTCGTCACGCTCGCAGTGCCACGTTATGTCTGCCCCACGACCCGATCACGCACAGCCACACCCACCGGGTGGGCGTCGCGCTAGGGGTCGGTGCGGGGCGG
>JBBEBL010000063.1:0-1121 GCA_040882345.1 Chloroflexota bacterium | reverse complement strand
GTCTACGGCACCGCCTGGGCCACGCAGGATGAGCTGGATGCCTACCTGTGGCGCCGCGATGAGGCGAAGAAGCGGGACCACCGGCGCCTGGGCGTCCAGCTGGACCTGTTCTCGTTCCACGATGTGTCGCCCGGCTCGGCGTTCTGGCATCCCAAGGGCCAGACGATCTGGCGCACCCTGGAATCGGCCATGCGCGACCTCCAGCTGCGCCGCGGCTACCAGGAGATCTCCACGCCGATCCTGGTCAGCGAGAAGCTGTGGCGGCAGTCCGGTCACTGGGACCATTACGCGGAGAACATGTTCATCGTCGAGTCGGAGAAGCAGCTCTTCAGCCTCAAGCCGATGAACTGCCCGGAATCGACCTTCATCTACCGCTCGAAGAAGCGCTCGTATCGTGACCTGCCGCTGCGCCTCAACGAGTACGGCCGGCTGCATCGCAACGAGCGCTCCGGCGCGCTCAGCGGTCTGACCCGGGTCCGCCAGTTCATCCAGGACGACGCGCATATCTATGTGCGTCCGGATCAGTTGGCGGGCGAGATCGGCGCGCTTCTCGGCGAGGTCAACGAGGCCTACGGGTGGTTCGGGCTGACACCCCGCTTCGCGTTCGCGACCAGGCCGGACAAGGCGATCGGCGATCCGGCCCTGTGGGATCAGGCCGAGCGGCTCATCAAGGAGGCGCTCGACTCGACCGGCGCGAACTACGTCACGAAGCCCAAGGACGGGACGTTCTACGCGCCCAAGATCGATATCTACATCGACGACGCCCTGGGTCGCGAGTGGCAGATGGCGACCATCCAGGTGGACCTCGTCATGCTGCCCGAGCGGTTCGATCTGACCTACACCGCGGAGGACGGCACGGAGCAGCGCCCGATGGCGATCCATCGCGCCATCTACGGGTCGCTGGAGCGCTTCATCGGCATCCTGGTCGAGCACTTCGCCGGCGCATTCCCGCTGTGGCTGGCGCCCGTCCAGGCGGTCGTCATCCCGATCGCCGACCGGCACATCGAGGCGGGCGAAGAGCTCGCGGGCGTCCTGCGGTCGCGCGGCCTGCGGGTGGAGGTGGACGGGTCGTCCAACCGGATGCAGTACAAGATCCGCGCCGCCCAGGAACAGAAGGTGCC
>JBBEBL010000062.1:0-1131 GCA_040882345.1 Chloroflexota bacterium | reverse complement strand
AGCGTCCTGCAGGTAGAACCCCTGGGCGCTCGCCGTTCCCTCGAAGTCACCGACGACGACGCCTGCGGTCGTCACGGTTCCGGTGATCGCTGCGGCGAGCCCGCTGCCCTGGATGGAGTAGATCGGGGTGTAGGGATCCTCGCACGGATCCGTGAGCGTACCCGTGGTGAACCCGAAGCTGAAGCTGCTCAGCATCGGGTCCGGCGTGCCGTCCTGATCCGTCACGGCGGACGCAATGACCGTGACACCGCACAGGGTGTTGTCAGGGAAGTCCAGAGTTGGATTGAGGGTGAACGTGGTCGGGCCACCACTCAGCGTGAACCCAAGCGCGCCTGAACCCGGCGGGCACGCGATCGAGAAGGAGGCCGCGGTCGCGTTGACCGGCTCACTGAACGTGATGACCACGTTGGAGTCGGGGGCGACGTCGGTCGCACCATTCGCGGGAACCGTCGAGGCCACGGTCGGGGCGACGTCTTCCGCGCTCGAGTCTGGATCGGGCGTTCCGGCGGCGAAGTCAGCGCCGTTGTTGTCGGTGTCGGTTGCTCCCCCACCGGCGCGGATTGCGGCCAATGTCGCGCTGATGGTTGGGGCGGCCGCTGTGCCCTCGAAGAAGTTGGCGTTGCCGTATCCGACGAGGTCGACGATACGGGCGAGCGCTTCGGCCGCGCATGGCTGCCCAACGCTGCCATTACATCCGAGCGATGCCGTCCCGGTCACGTAGGCGACCTTGCCGGCGCCCGCCGCCATGGCGATCGGCGTTGGATCGACGAAGTCTGCCGTTGGCAGTGGCGAGCCGACAGCCGCGTTCGACGCCTGCTGCACGAGGAAGTACTGACCTGGATCCAGGGTCGCGGCCGGCAGCTCGGTCAACTGGGTGGCGGTCCCACCGAAGTTGCCCGTCCCCGTTGCGCTCGCATACTGGAGGGAGTTGCCCGCCAGTGAGGCCGGGGCACTGCCCCGGTTGTACAGCTCGATGTAGTCGTGTGTATAGGTCGCACCGGCGTTCCCACCGCCGCCATAGACCTCGCTGATGACGATGTCTGGCGATATGGCGAGCGCTGGCTGGACCGGCGAGGCCGGCAGGATCGAGATCGCCAGGGCGGCGATCAGGCCGAAGGCAAAGGGGCGGTT
>JBBEBL010000061.1:0-6311 GCA_040882345.1 Chloroflexota bacterium | reverse complement strand
GACGGCGAGAAGTTCGGGGCGTGGCCCACCACGTGGCAGCACTGCTGGGGCGAGGGTCGCTGGGTGGATCGCTTCTTCGAAGCGCTGGAAGCCAACGCGGACTGGCTGACCACGACGACACCGTCGGCCTGGCTCGCCGAGCACGCGCCGATCGGACGTGTCTACATCCCCACCGGTTCGTACGCCGAGATGGGAGCGTGGGCCCTGCCGGCGGGCGAGAGCCTCGTATTCGCGAACGTGCTGCGCCACGCCCAGGAGGAACACCGGCCGGAGGCGCGCTGGCTGCGCGGCGCGTTCTGGCGCAACTTCCAGGTCAGGTACCGCGAGATCAACGATCTGCACAAGCAGATGCTGCGGGCCTCCGAAGCCGTGGATGCCATGCCGGACGGCGCGTCGCGTGACCGTGCGCTGGATCACCTGTACCAGGGCCAGTCCAACGACTGCTACTGGCACGGCCTGTTCGGCGGCATCTACATCAGCCACATGCGCCTGGCGACCCACGAACACGTCATCGCCGCGGAGGACCTGGCCGAGGCGGCGACCGGTCGGCTCGTCGCGGCAGAGCTGCGCGACCTGGACCTGGACGGTACGGACGAGGTTCGCCTGGCGGACGTCGGCCAGGTCGTGACCGTTGACCTGGATGAGGGGGCCGGGATCGGATCCTGGGACGTCCGCGCCGTCCGCCATGCGCTGGGGGCGGTCATGCGCCGACGACCGGAGGCCTACCACCAGGTCCTGCTGACGAGAACGCACGAGACGGACGGCCGTGACCCGGCGCACGGCAACGGGCCGGCCTCCATCCACGACACCTTCCTCGTGAAGGAGCCGGGCCTCGCGGAGCGACTCGTCTACGACGACCACGAGCGGCGCAGCGGCCTCGTCCGCGTGTTCGCGCATGGGACCGCCCCGGACGCGTGGGCGGCGGCCGGCGCTGAGGAGCTCGGTGATGTGGTGGACGGCGCCTTCGACCTCGTCGACCTTGGACAGGGTCGCCTGACGACGCGGCGCGAGGCGACCATCGCAGGCGCGGCCGTGACCGTCACCAAGACCTATCTCCTGGGCGGGGACCGCCGGACCCCGACGCTGGAGACGCAGCTGACCCTGGAGCACCGGGAAGGCCCGCCGATCGACGCCCGCCTGGGGCTGGAGTGGTCCACGACGATGCTGGGCGGTGGCGGGAACCCGTCCGCGTGGTGGGACGTGGACGGCACGAGAACCCCCCACGACGGCGCCGGCACCGCGGCCGGGATCCGGGCCATCCGCCAGGGCAACGACCACATCGGCGTGACGGTCACGACGACCCTGGACGAGCCGACGGACGCCTGGTGGGCGCCCATCGAGACGATCTCCAACTCCGAGAGCGGTTTCGAGCGCGTCTACCAGGGCAGCGGGCTGCTGATGTCCTGGCCGATGCGGCTGGCGCCCGGCGAGCGATGGGAGCGCATCATCCGCCAGACCGTGACGACCGGCCGCGACCGAGCCGTCGAGGACGGGTGACCTTGCCGCAGCTCGTCGTCCACGGTCACTTCTATCAGCCGCCCCGCCTGGACCCGTTCAACGGGATCATGCCCGCAGACCCCAGCGCGGCCCCGGCCCGCGACTGGAACCAGCGCATCAGCGCGGAGTGCTATCGACCCAACGCGCTGGCAGGCAACCTTGGGGTGATGTCGTGGGATATCGGCCCCACGCTCGCCGGCTGGATGGCCGGGGAAGGCGGCGACCCGGTGGCCTACCGCGGATTCGTGGACGGAGACCGCGGCGTGAACGGGATGGCCCAGCCGTTCCACCACACCATCCTCCCGCTCGCGTCCGCCGCAGACCGCCGGACGGAGGTCCGCTGGGGCCTGCGCGACTTCGAGGTGCGCTTCGGCCGTCGTCCGACCGGGATGTGGCTGCCGGAGACGGCGGCGGACCTCGAGACGCTGCGGACGCTGGCGGACGCCGGCCTCGAGTTCACGATCCTGGCCCCGTGGCAGGTCGCGTCGGACGGCCTGGACACCCGCCGGCCCGTCCGGCTGGACCTGGGAAGCGGACGCTCCATCGTCGCCGCCGTGTACGACGGGCTGCTGTCGGCGGCCGTGTCGTTCGAGCCGGAGGCCACCGTGGACGCCGATGCGTTCGTCCGTGACCGGATCCTGCCCCGCTTCGCCGAGGCCGCGGACGCTCTCGACGGCGCGGACCCGCTCATCGTGATCGCCACGGACGGTGAGCTGTACGGTCATCACCAGGCCCACCGCGAGCGCTTCCTGGCGCGACTCATCGGCGCGACGGCCCCCGTCGACCGACCGTTCGAGCGTCCTCCACTGGCCGCCTCGATCGCCCGAGCCGCAGCGCGCGGATCGCCAGTGGCGCACCTGCGCGAGCGGACCTCGTGGAGCTGCCACCACGGCGTGATCCGCTGGGCGTCCGGCTGTGCATGCGTGCCGGACGGCTCGTGGAAGGCCCCACTGCGGATCGCCCTGGAGCGCCTGGCCGGCGGCATCGATGCGATGGCCGAACGGCTCTTCCAGGCACTGCCGGGCTCACCCGACCCGTGGGCCGCTCGGGACGCCTTCGTCGATGTCGTCATCGGCGTACGCAGCGACGCCGATTTCGCGAGGGAGTGGCTCGGCGGGACCGCGACCGCGACCGCGGCGGATGTGGCCACGTTCACGAGCGTCCTGCATGCCCAGCGCTGGCGCCTATCGATGTTCGCGTCCTGTGCCTGGTTCTGGGACCACCCGGATCGGCCGGAGACGCACGGCGCGCTGCGATCGGCGACGCGGGCCGCCCGGCTCATCGACGAGGTCGGCGGCACGTCACTGGAGTCGCGCCTGGGCGCCGATCTGGCCGACATCCACGGCCCCGGCCGCCTGGACGGGCTGACCCTGCTCGGCGCGGCGCTGGCCGCTTCAGGCTCCCAGAATCCGTCAGCCCGCGGCCTGCGCGCCACGGGCTGACGAGGGAGAGAAACGTCGTGCGGCGGGACGAGCGGTCAGCGGGTCCCGGTGATGGTCATGGGCCGACCGTCCGTCGTCCACGTGCGAGAATCGACGCCCCAGCGAAGGGCCGCCCAGGCGAACGCCCCGAAGACCGCTGTCACGGCGATGAAGAGCAACCCGATCATCGGGCACCTACCTTGTTGCTATAGTTGATTAGGCCAAGTCAAAGGTACGTTGGACTACCGCACTATGTCAAGCGATCCGATAGTCCCGGCAGATGAAGCCCCCGGGGGGGCCGCGTCGATCCCGGCGGGCGACCTTGACGTCGAGCGCGGGTCCGATGTCCCGATCTCCACCCAGATCTACTGGCAGCTCGCCTACCAGATCGACTCCGGCCGGCTGCTGTCCGGGTCGCGTCTCCCTCCGGTCCGGGAACTCGGCGCGGCGCTGCGCGTGAACCCCAACACCATCCGGGCCGTCTACCGACGCCTCGCTGATGCTGGGTACGTCACCAGCCGCCACGGCGCTGGCACCCACGTGGCGGAACGCGCCCCGGAGCGACGCGGGGCGGAGGCACTCGCCGGCATCGTGTCGGAGATGCTCCGGCGAGCGGCTCATGCCGGGTTCACCGCGGACGAGGTCGCAGCGGCCACGTTCGCCGCGGCCACGGAGCGCAAGCGCCCAGGACCGCTGGTGCGCGTGCTGTTCGCGGAGTGCACCAGCGCCGATGCCGGCTACGACGCGGAGCGGCTGGTCGCCGCGTTCCCTGGCCTCATCGAGGCGGAGGGCACGCTCATCGACGATATGCCGGACCGCCTGAGCCGGTTCCATTACGACCTCGTCGCGACGACGACGTTCCACGCCGATGAGTGCCAGGTCCTGGCTGCCGGACGCGTGCCGGTCGTGGCCATGCTCGTGGGACCCGGTTACCTGGAACTCGTCCACGAGATCGCGGTGCTGCCACCGGGGTCGCGCGTTGGGCTCGTGTGCGCCAGCGAGCGCGGCGCAGACAATATGCAGGACGTGCTGCGCCTGTCCGGGGCGACCGGCATCGACATCGTGTCCGGCCTCACCGGCGATCCCGAGGCGCTGGATCTCGTGGAGGCGACGGCGGACATCATCCTCATCTCGCGTGACGCCCTCAAGGCAGGGCTGGATTCGCGGTTCACCCGTCCCGAACGCATCCGGCCGTGGACCTACGAGTTCGACCCGTCCGGCCTGGAGTTGCTGCGGCGAGCCATCCATCACGTCGCGGCGAGTCGACCGGTGGAGCCCGTCACCGCCTGATCCGCAGGTGTCGCGCGGCGACCCGGACATGCCACACTGACCCGACATGGATCGGATCCCGCTCCTCGGCGCGACCCTGCAGCGGCTGGACCTTGGGTCGCTGGCGTCGGTGTCCGGCACCCTGGATCCCGCCATGGCCCGGGCTGTCGTGCATCGGCTCAACGCTGCACGCCCGGCGGAGGCACGCCAGGCCGTCCCGGGCGAACTGCTCGCCCTGAGCCTGCTCCACGAGGTCGCCCACCTTGCCATCGCCGCCGCGACGCGCCGTCGACCGGACGTCGACATGGCTCCCTCACTGGCGGCCGTGCGGGAGGCCGTCGGCGATCGCCGCGCGGAACAGCTCCTGGGTGAGTTCGCCATGAGCTTCCCCGGCGTCCACGATGCCGCGCCCCGGCGGCTGGAGGACCTGGCGCTCGTCCGGCTTGCCGAGGAGAACCCGGCCGCCACGCCGCTCCACGACCTGGTGGACCTGTCCAGCCTTCCGCCCGATGACCTGGCGGCCGCGATCAGCGCCGTGGAGCGGCACTTCCGCGGGATGACCGTGGACGGAGATCCGGGCGGTGACCCGGGGGACGGTCGGTCCCTCCTGGACCTGCTGCGCGAGCCCGCCCGCCACGCGCCGAACTCGCTCATCGGCCAGCTGCGATACGTGCGCGACCACTGGTCGTGGCTGCTGGGGGACGAGCTCAGCGCGCTCATGGATCGACTGGATGTCACGATCGGGATCCTCGCCGAGGAAGAGGCGGGGCTCCACCGGCGGTTCGGTGGCTTCGGCGGTTTCGGTGGACCCGGCGAGGTCCAACCGCCGTCGTTCGACGGCGCGGCGGAGGAGTCGGAGGCGTTCTCGTCCGACTCGGCCTGGATGCCGCGACTCGTGCTCATGGCCAAGAGCACGTACGTCTGGCTGGACCAGTTGTCGCGCACCTACGGCCGGCCCATCCACACCCTGGACGCGATCCCGGACGAGGAGCTGGATCGCCTGGCGAGCTTCGGCGTGACCGGTCTGTGGCTCATCGGCCTGTGGCAGCGCTCCGTCGCGTCGGAGCGCATCAAGCGGATGCGTGGCAACCACGACGCGGTGGCCAGCGCCTACTCCCTGGACGACTATCGGATCGCGGACGACCTGGGCGGCGAGGCCGCCTACGAGCACCTGCGCGAGCGCGCCTGGGCCCGCGGCATCCGTCTCGCCAGCGACATGGTCCCCAACCACATGGGCATCGACTCGCGCTGGGTCGTGGAGCACCCGGAGTGGTTCCTGTCGGTGCCGGAGCCGCCCTACCCGGCGTACACCTACGGCAGCGCGGACCTGTCCTCCGACGAGCGCGTCGGGATCGTCCTGGAGGACCACTACTGGGACGACAGCGACGCCGCGGTGGTGTTCAAGCGGTTCGACCGCAGCGGCGGCGAGGACCGCTACATCTACCACGGCAACGACGGCACGAGCTTCCCGTGGAACGACACGGCCCAGCTCGACTTCCTGAACGCCGAGGTCCGCGAACACGTCATCCAGGTGATCCTGAACGTGGCCCGGCGGTTCCCGGTCATCCGCTTCGACGCCGCGATGGTCCTGGCCCGCAAGCACATCCAGCGCCTGTGGTGGCCGCTGCCCGGATCCGGCGACGCCATCCCGTCACGTGCCCAGTACGCCATGAGCCAGGCCGAGTTCGACGCGCGCATGCCGGTCGAGTTCTGGCGCGAGGTCGTGGACCGGGTCGCGGCGGAGGTCCCGGGCACGCTCCTCCTCGCTGAGGCGTTCTGGATGCTGGAGGGCTACTTCGTCCGGACCCTTGGCATGCACCGGGTCTACAACAGCGCGTTCATGCACATGCTCCGCGACGAGGACGGCGCGGGGTACCGCAAGGTCATCCGCGAGACCCTGGAGTTCGATCCGGAGGTCCTCAAGCGCTACGTGAACTTCATGAGCAACCCGGACGAGAAGACCGCCGTGGAGCAGTTCGGGAAGGGCGACAAGTACATCGGCGTCGCGATGGTCATGGCCACGCTCCCGGGCCTGCCGATGCTCGGCCACGGGCAGGTGGAAGGCTTCGCCGAGAAGTACGGGATGGAGTTCCGCCGCGCGACGCTGGACGAGCAGCCCGACCC